>NZ_KB235930.1:3371923-3677953 GCF_000332295.1 Fortiea contorta PCC 7126
AAAGAAACAGAAAAAAAGCAAACGCCAGCCAGCAAAATATCTCTTTTGCAGACACCACCTGCAAAAACTGGGCTGTTCGTGGATATTGAAAAACAGTTAGCAAATTTTCATTTACAAGTTTCTTTTACCACAGATGCACAACCTTTAGGATTATTGGGGGGTTCGGGTGCGGGTAAAAGTATGATTTTGCGTTCTTTAGCTGGGATAGAAACACCTACTACGGGGCGCATCATTTTGAATGATAGAGTATTATTCGACTCAGCGCAAGGAATTAATCTCCCCAGCCGCGATCGCCGGATTGGTTTTTTAGTTCAGAATTACGCTCTCTTCCCCCACATGACGGTAGCGGAAAACATCGCCTTTGGTTTACCCAAAGGACTTTCTGTTGGGAGCATCCGCGTCCAGGTAGAACAGCAACTATTAGCGATGCAATTACAAGGATTAGGCTCACGCTACCCACATCAACTTTCTGGAGGACAGCAGCAGCGAGTAGCTTTAGCAAGAGCATTAGCCAGTCAACCAGAAGCATTGCTTTTAGATGAACCATTTTCTGCACTCGATACCCATCTGCGGAGTCAACTAGAACAACAAATGACCGCAACCCTCACTGATTACTCAGGTGCGACTTTATTTGTCACCCACAACATGGAAGAAGCTTACCGAATTTGTCCTCAGCTTCTGATATTGGAACATGGTAAAGCAGTTCAGTATGACTCGAAGCAGAAAATTTTTCAGTTTCCCACAACAGTTAGCGTTGCTCAACTAACCGGGTGTAAGAACTTTTCTCGTGCTGTATCCTTGTCATCTGCAGAAATAGAAGCGAGTGACTGGGGTTGTCAACTGCGAGTTGCCGAACCCATCAAAGAGAAATTATCTCATGTCGGCATACGCGCCCATCAAATTGCTTTTACCAAAAACCCGAATCAGGATAATACTTTTGAGTGTTGGTTAGCGCAGACCAGCGAAACACCACACCGGATGACATTATTTATTAAATTACGCTCTCCTGCTGATCATCCTCAAGATTATCATTTGCAAGCGGAAGTTTTTAAGGAAAAATGGGCGAATATAAAAGATCAGCCTTTTCCTTGGTATGTCAGGTTAGATCCTCTACGGTTGATGTTGATGGAGTGATTCGGGAATTTATCTCACCCACAGACCCACAGGGAATAAGAGTTTTAATTCTAGTTCAGCAACGCTGCATAAATCAAAAGACTTATCCCCTATGACAATAAAGACTCCACCAGATACAAGATTGCTTGTCTTTGCGTCTGTGCGCGAGATTCTATCCTTTTTCATCACCAACACCAACAAACATGAACACATATACTTTAAATACCAATAACTCTCAAGTTACAGACCAACCTCAGAAACACGAAAAAATTCTAGACGAATTACGTTTAATCATCGCTAATCTCCTCAAATCAGAACCAGAAGAAATTAGTATTCACACACCTTTTTTAGAAATGGGTGCAGATTCCATTGTGCTGGTAGATGCGATGCGTCATATTGAAAGTACATTTGGCGTGAAAATTGCTATCCGTCAGTTATTTGAAGAATTAACCACTCTTAATGCGTTAGCTATATATATAGATGCAAATGTTTGTATAGAGCCTGCAAAAATTCCAGTACAAGAACAAGTTATCGCCAAAACTGCAACCGCAGAAACAATATCAGAAACTTTTGTAGAAACAGTTATTCGTCAACAATTTGAGTTGATGTCTCAGCAGTTGGCAATTTTACGAGCTTCGGGTTTATCAGCAGATTTAAATCTTGCTCTCAACTCCCATGGAGAATCACAATCTCTAAATTATAGAGCAGCGGAAACCATACCTGAATTTAAATCAGTAGCAGCACCAAAAAAAGCAGATGCTTCATTTTGGCGAATTGAACAATCTACTGCTAAAACCCTAACTCTACAACAACAAAACTATTTAGACTCGCTGATTGTACGCTATACCCAGCAGACAGCACAATCTAAGCACAGAGCGCAGACTTATCGCTCTGTTTTAGCTGATAGAAGGGCTTCTATCGGTTTTCGCCCAGAAACTAAAGAAATTTTGTATCCTATCGTGGGCGATCGCTCTCATGGTGCTAAAATTTGGGATGTCGACGGTAATGAATACGTCGATATTTCTATGGGTTTTGGTGTCCACCTCTTCGGTCATGATGTTCCCTTCATCACCGCAGCCATAGAAAATCAACTCAAGCAAGGTTCCCAAATCGGTCCCCAATCTCAACTTGCGGGTGAAGTCGCAGCTTTGATTGGCGAAATGACGGGAATGGAAAGAGTTACTTTTTGTAATTCTGGTACGGAAGCGGCGATGACAGCGATGCGCGTAGCCCGTGCAGCCACAGGTCGTGCTAAAATTGCCATTTTCAAGGGCGCTTATCACGGTCACTTTGATGGGACTTTAGCCATACCCCAAACATCAGAGGATGGAAAATTACCAGCACAGCCGATGGTTCCAGGGGTACTGCAAAATATGGTAGATGATGTTTTGCTTTTGACTTATGGTGCGGCTGAATCTCTGGAGATTATCAAAGCAAATGCTGATGAATTAGCAGCCGTTTTAGTTGAACCTGTCCAAAGTCGTAAGCCGGAATTACAACCGAGAGAATTTCTCCAAGAACTGAGACACTTAACACAACAATTAAATATTACCTTGATTTTTGATGAAGTGATTACAGGTTTTCGCGTTCATCCCCGTGGTGCCCAAGCGTGGTTTGGTGTAGATGCAGATATTGTCACCTATGGTAAGTTAATAGGTGGGGGAATGCCGATTGGGGTAATTGCAGGGAAAGCTGCTTATATGGATAAGATTGACGGTGGCGCCTGGAATTTTGGTGATGATTCTTATCCAGAGGTAGAAACAACATTTTTCGCAGGAACTTTTGCCAAGCATCCGTTAACAATGGCTGCAACCAAGGCTACATTATTGCATCTGAAATCTCAAGGGTTTGCTTTACAAGATAAATTAAATCAAAGGACATCTCAGCTAGCAGCGACACTCAACGCTTTTTTTGAACAAGAAAACGCACCTGTCCGCATCGTACACTTTAGCTCACTCTTCCGCTTCACCTTAGCAGGCAATTCCAGTTATCTCTATCAGCCTTTAGAAATGGATTTGCTGTATTACTCTTTAATTGCAAAAGGCGTTTATATTTGGGAAGGACGCACCTGCTTTTTATCTACCGCACACACTGATGATGATATCGATTATGTAATTCAAGCCGTTAAAGAGAGTATACGGGAATTGCAAGGCGCGGGTTTTTTTACCAAAACCCCAAAGTTAGTTACACAAGAGCAACTTAAACCTGTAAAACAGCCAGAATTAAAACCAATAACTAAAATACCCCTCAGCGATGCTCAAAAACAACTCTGGTTTTTAGCGCAAATGAGCGATCGCAGTTCCCTAGCCTACAACATCTCTGCTAACATTCAATTACGCGGTAAACTTAACTTAGCTGCAATGCGTCAAGCAGTACAGCAAGTAGTCGAGCGCCATGATGCTTTACGCACCATCATCAGCACTCAAGGCGATTTACAAGTAATATCACCATCACTAACAACAGAAGTTGCTGTAATTGATTTACCAGACGGTGAAGCACAACTAGCTCAGTGGTGTGAAAATGAAAGTCGGGAAGCTTTCGACCTCAATACAGGGCCTTTATTTCGGGTCAGAATCCTCAAACTAGCAGAGCAGTTACACATCCTGGCTATCAGCGCTCATCACATCATTACTGACGGCTGGTCAATTAGCCTGATTTTACAAGAGATATTCACATTCTACACAGCAACTTGTCAAGGTCAAGTTTGCGATTTGCCATCACCAATGCAATATAGCTCATACCTTGACTGGCAGCGTCAACACTGTGAAACTGAGGAAATGCAAGGCCATGAATCATACTGGCTAAACAAATTTATTCACTCAGTTCCAGTTCTCGACTTACCCACAGACCGCCCGCGTCCACCAATTAAATCATATCAAGGTGGTAGACAAAAGTTACTCCTTGACGCCAGCTTGAGTTATAAAATCAAACAATTCAGCCAGCAGCACGGTTGCACTTTATTTATGACGCTGCTCTCTGCTTACGCAGTCTTACTCTATCGCCTCACCCATCAAGATGATATCACCATCGGCATCGCCTCCGCCGGACGTTCTCTTGAAGGTAGCGAAACATTAGTTGGTTATTGTAGCCACATGCTACCCATACGCGGTCAGATTATCGGTGATGCAACATTCCTTGAACATCTCAAAACTTACAAAAGTTTGTTGTTGGATGCTTACCAACACCAAGATTACCCTTTTGCTAAATTGATTGACAAGTTGGGAGTTAAGGCTGACGGTGGTACTTCTCCTCTAGTGAACGCTACCTTTAATCTGGAGCGTCCTGTAAATATTCCCCCAGTTTACGCTTTGGCGAGCAGCTTTTTACCTCAATCTATCAGTTTTGCTGACTACGATATCGGCTTAAATGTCACCGAGATTGATCATCAACTGCTGTTGGAATGCGACTATAATGCAGACTTGTTTGATGCTGCTACTATTGACCGCATCCTGTTACATTACCAAACCTTGTTGACCGGGATGATTACCAGCCCGCAAACGACTCTATCAGAATTATCCTTGTTGACTGCCAAAGAACGCCAGCAAATTCTGGTTGAGTGGAATCATACCCAAACCAACTTTCCTCAACATCAATGCATTCATCAAATTTTTGCTCAACAAGCGCAATTAACTCCCAATGCTGTCGCTGTAGAATTTGGTGAACAGAAACTCACCTATCGAGAGTTAAACAACCGCGCTAACCAGTTAGCTCATTTTCTCCAAAATTTAGGCGTCAAGCCAGAAGTTATCGTCGGAATTTGCGTTGAACGTTCTCTAGAAATGTTAGTAGCGATGCTTGGTGTTTTAAAAGCTGGTGGTGCTTATCTACCCTTAGACCCAGCTTATCCGCAAGAACGCTTGACCCACATGCTATCTGATTCTCAAGCGTCGGTGTTACTCACCACTGCTGAACTAGCAAATCAACTACCGCCACACGCTGCAAAACTAGTCAAGCTAGACACAGACTGGCAGATTATCTCTCGCAATCCTATCACGAATCCTGAAAGTTTTGTAGAGCCAAGCAACTTAGCTTATGTGATTTATACTTCCGGTTCTACCGGGAAATCCAAAGGCGTGCTGATTCCTCACAAAGCTGTAGTTAATCATAACTACGCTATCGCTAAAAATTATGAACTAAAAGCGAGCGATCGCGTCCTCCAATTTGCTAGCTTTAGTTTTGACGTTGCGGCTGAAGAAATCTTCCCTACTTGGTTGAGTGGTGCGACTTTAATACTGCGTCCTCAAGAAACGCTCGAACTCGCCGATTTTGTCGAATTTGTTAACCAAAAAGCATTAACAATTTTAAACTTACCCGTAGCCTACTGGCAAGAGTGGGTTTCGCAAATGCCTCAAATTAGTTGGACTGAGAATGTCCGCTTACTAATTGTCGGTAGCGACAGGGTACCACTAGAAAAGTTTATCACTTGGCAACAACAAGTAGGTAAAAATGTCAGTTGGCGCAATGCCTATGGCCCCACAGAAGCGACAATCACAGCTACAGTTTACGGTTCTCAATTGAGTATAGGACAAGAAACAGCCGCTGCACTATTTATCGGTCGTCCCATCGCTAACACCCAAATTTATATTCTCGACCAAAATTTGCAACCAGTACCAATTGGTGTCACGGGAGAATTGCATATTGGTGGTGATGGTTTAGCCAGAGGTTATCTCCACCGTCCAGAATTAACCGCCGAAAAATTCATTCCCGACCCCTTCAGCAATCAACCAAACGCCCGCTTATACAAAACAGGAGATTTAGCCCGTTACAAAAGCGATGGTACAATCGAGTTCATTGGTCGCATCGACCACCAAGTGAAAATTCGCGGTTTCCGAATTGAGTTAGGGGAAATTGAAGCAGCCCTGAGTCAACATGCACAAGTCAGGGAGTGTGTAGTTACCGCTAGCGATCGCCAACAACTACAAGCTTACATCGTTTTTCATCCACAACACAATCTCAATAGCAGGGAACTACATCGCTACCTCAAAGAGAAATTACCTGAATATATGATTCCCGCTGCTTTCCTCCAAGTAGAAAGCATACCTCTCACCCCCAGCGGAAAAGTTGACCGTCTCACACTCAGCCATCAGGGCGTTTTGATCAATAATATTGAAACAAAAGTAGTTTCACCCCGCAACCCGATTGAGGAAATACTAGTTGCTATCTGGCTAGAAGTTTTGAACCTAAAACAAATTGGTATCCATGATAACTTCTTTGAAATCGGCGGAAATTCTCTACTAGCAATGCAACTTATCAATCAGGTAAACGCAGCCTTCTCCACCAACATCCCCTTGCGGAGCTTATTTCAATGCTCAACCATCGCGGAAATGGGAGAAATAGTCGAAGCCCACACAATGGACAAAATACAAGAAGATACCCTAGAACAAATATTAGCAGAAGTTGACGAATTGATGGATACAGAAATTGAACAATTGCTTGGCGACTTTTAAATCTTCTCAGAGAACGACAAAAAGCAAATTTTGATTCGTTCTCTGAACTGGCGATTCTTCATCTAGAAATTCTGATAATTTTATTAGTGTCATAAAGTGATAAAAATTTACATGTCTTGTGCTGCTGTACTCGGATTTATTGCTAGTTTACTGACTAACAATACTAGTACTGCTCACGAAATTGCACAAACTGCTAGAGTTGAAAATTTTGTCGCTAGGGGTACAGAACCATTTTGGAATCTTACTCTCAGCAAGAGTGGAATCATCTATTCTGTACCAGATGGCAAAAAGCAAACTTTCCCCTACGTTACACCTCTAGCTGCAAGCGGACGTACAGCTGACTTTGTGAGAGTATACCAATTTAGAGGTAGAGGCAACAATACCTTAATTATTAAGAAAGTTAATACTTGTAGTGACGGTATGTCAGACCAAAATTATCCTTACTCAGCAACTCTCATTTTGGGTAATCAGGTTTTAGAAGGTTGCGCTGAGAAAAAATGACGCCTCAAATTTGTGTAGATCAAGACAAAATCTGATAGTTTTGTGTAAAGGCGTTGGCAAGCAACGTCTTTATTATTAACACTGTACTAATTTTCATAATTGGCATAACTGCTTAACTCACTTTCCCTACTGCTCCTTAGCAGAATAAGTATAAAAGTTATTAAATGCTCCCACCGTCTCAAATTTGTAAGATGGTATTCCAGAATTGAGCTTTAAATCTGTACTGTAAATACTAAAAATCAGAAAATCTTGCTGCTTCGTTGTCCCCGCAATAATTCCTCGCATTTGTGGACTGACTGACTCAACTACTTTCTCGCACTTAAAATTGATTAAGCTTTCGATAAATCCTTGAGTTTTTTTACAAACGTCAGTTTTTAAGTATTCTGTCAGCCGTTGCACGGCATAATCTTCATATTCAGCCTGACTAGGATTTGTTCTGGCCATTGTTACTCCTAGAATGGCTAGTGCTGCTACTCCCAGATATGTGATGATGGTCGAGGCTTTCATGTTTGCCAATTATAATTCGCTGTAATCATTAGACTGCAAAGACTCGAGATTAACTGAGTCCGTTCCTACAAAAAAACTTTTGTCAAGTCTCGCAAAAGCTGCTATGATAGGAATTGTCCTACGGCGAGCGTAGCCAAGTGGTTAAGGCAGTGGTTTGTGGTACCACCATTCGTGGGTTCAAGTCCCATCGTTCGCCCTCTCTCAGTATTAACAGTACAAGTTAAAAGCTATTTAGCACAAAGGAATTAGGGCTTCGTAGAAATACCCAAGGATTACACCAGTTTGATAGTGAATATACTGAATCATATCAGATTGCACATACAAACTTGATTGCATCTGGGTAAGCTTCGCATTAACCCTTGCCCAAAATTATCGTTGTTGATTGATAAAATGAATTTTGCCGCACAGAAAAGCCAGCCAACCTCCTGCTGGTGTTTCCCGTATTGGGAATGAAGTATCAAATGTTATTTAAGCGAATTCGTAGCGGTTTTTACCCAGGTGTTTGGCACGATACATCGCATGATCAGCTTGTTTAACCAAAGCTTCACTATCTTTACTATTAATTGGATAAACGCTGATACCAATACTAGCAGAGACTTTAGTGGTATATCCATCTAACACGATTGGCTCTGTAATTGTACCCAAAATTTTTTCAGCAACTTTTGCAGCCACTTGAATGTTGGGAATTGCTCGTAAAATCACTGTAAATTCATCACCTCCCAAACGAGAAACAGTATCACTACCACGGAGAGAATTACTGAGGCGCTGGGCAACAGTCACAAGTAGGCGATCGCCTAATTCATGTCCTAGGGTATCATTAACTTGCTTAAAGCCATCTAAATCAATAAATAACAGTCCCAGCAATAAATTATTGCTCTGGGCCCAATGTAAAGATTCATACAGTTGTTCAGCAAAAAACTTGCGGTTGGATAAACCGGTCAAGGGGTCATGGTACGCGAGATAGCGCATGTGGTCTTCCTTACGCTTCAATTCATAATTGGAGCGATACAAATCAGCCGCAGTGCGCTTGAGTTGTTCTTCCATCAACTTTCTTTCAGTAATATCACGTATAACACCAACTAAAAAGTAATTACCAGCAGCATCTTTGTGGAGCGATCGCTTAGTAGCAATTAAATGAATTTTCCCATGAACATCAGTAAATTCCTCTTCATTTTCCTGGGGTTGTTGAGTCAAGAAAGTAAGCTCGTCTTGTTGTCGAAACACATCAGCTTGGTTTTTTGGGAAAAAATCATAGTCTGACTTCTCAATTAAAGATTCATGAGAATAACCAATCAATTGACAATATGCCTCATTTAACACAATCCATTGATGTTGCCCATTTTTCACAAAAATGGGGTCAGGGATGGTGTTAATCACTTGATGCAAAAATTCTTTAGAGCGTTTCAACTCTTCTTGCGTATAGACAATGTAATAAATAATCAAAATAGCTGCACCCGCAAAAGCCAGCAGGGATGGAATCACGGGTATCCACGAACCGGACAAAAACGCCCAGTAAGCACTCAAACATAGAAACAAGCCCCAAAACAGGATAGCCAAGAGCACCCGTGTGGGATGGCGGATGCGCCAACTCGTAATGGCTCCCAAATAAGACCAAGCAAAAATCCACAAGTATTCTAGTACTTTAGGCCAGGCTCTGAGTAAAGGTCTACCCTCCAGAGCAGCAGCAACTAACTCGTCAATAAAATAAGCTTGTAGTTCAATACCAGCAACAGGTTTAGCTGTACCCATGAGCCGACTAGAATGAGGAATAAATACAAAATCTTGGAGACTGGGAGCAGTGGAACCAATGAGGACAATGCGATTCCTAATCCAACTTTTTGGTATCCTATTTGCTAGTAAATCTCTCATTGATACATGGCGATAAACACACGGTTCTGTAGACGCACTTCGGCAAAGGGGTTTGGGAAAGTTTGATAAAATTTGATAGCCCCTAGCGTCAGCTCCTACATAAGCGCCGTCTGTAGAGCGAAACCGAGTAAAAACAGCCTTTCCCAACTGCAAATACTCAGGATTACTAGCTGCTGTTTTGGGAACAATATCGTGTGACTTCAAGTACAGTAAAGCTAGCTTCAAAGCAAAACTTTCGTGCGCCTGATTATTAATGTGCCAATACAACAAACTCCGACGGATTTTGCCATCAGGATCATATAAAACATTATTAAAACCCACTTGATCTAGCTGATTGAGCACTGGTGGAGGTGATACGTTGGTGTTTTTGTTATTTGCGAGTTGTTCAATCCCAATCAAATTTGGTGTCGTTCTATACACCTTAACTAAATCTTGATAACCAGGCTCCACTGGTAAATCTCGGTAAATATCTAAGCCGATAGCGCTGGGATTCTGGTCTTTTAACTTTTGCAAGAGTTGAGCAATCACACGATCCGGAATCGGCCAAGAGCCAACTTCTCGCAAAGAAGCCTCATCAATTGATACAATAGTAATACGTTCTTTTGCTGCTTCATGTGGACGTAAGCGAAACAATTGATCCAAAGCTGCTAACTCTAAAGACTGTAATAAACCAATAGAGCGTAAAAGCAGGACGCAGACTGCAACACTAGCAGCAGTCATCAATTCCCTATGTCCTCGACCAAGCGATTGCTTCAGTCCAAAAATGAACTTTACAAGATGCTTGCCTAGCTGCTTACTCATTCCCATTACCTAGTAGGGAGATATTTATTTGCCGTAGCTAAAACTAAGTAGTGCGTATACCCTACACGCCAGTCTGGTTCTCTTGTCAAAAACTTTGACTCAGTTTAAGGTTCCTGCAAACGAATTTAGGTAGTTTCTGAGTATTAATTTTCATAATCATTCATGATTCGCTCCCGTAACAAGTGATACTTTCGTGGCTAGTAGTACAAGTTAAGTATAAATATTGTTTAGTCACAACAGAAGTGTATGAATAGGTTTATCGGTGGTGAGTTTAACCTCAAACCTTCACCCTCAATATTTTTATCATTTTAGTTGGACAATTCCTCTTCACCAAAACAAAAGAGTCAACCGGAAGCAGATTTAGTTCTGCACTACCAGTTGACTCCCACAATAATTTTGCCTCCTTTATTACTTGAAATACTTAAAGTTGCGGGGGCCTTTGTAATCAGAAACTTTTGCTAATTCCTCTAGATTTTGCACACCACTATAACTTTTACCATTAATGATCCAAGTGGGAAACCCTTGTATTTTCGCTGCTTGACATACTTCTGGTTTAGCATTGAGTCCGCCAGGAGCGCACTCTACTTTCACATTTTCATCAATAATCTGTTCTGCTTCTCGACCAAAAAGCAGCTTCTGTTCATGACAATGAGGACACCAATAAGCGCTGTATTCTTTAGCACCTACTTGAGCCAAATGACGCGCTAAAGCTGTTTCCGCTTCACCGGAAGTTGTGGTAACTTGCCAACCAATTCCTGGTTGAGGATCGGCTTTAGGAACGAAGCTAATTTTTTCGGGTTTTCCCGGAGTTGAGTCAGCGATACCACTGGGTTGATTCACACTGGCATAAACACCCAAAGTCCCGATCAGTGTTACCATCCCCACAATAATAGCGGTAAAAAGAATTTGTCCAATATCATCCCAAGGGCGACCAATAATCGTCAGCACCAACAAACTAAAGGAGAAGAAGGCCGAACCAATACAGTAAGGACAAAGGGCTTGAATTTGAAAAGCCAGCAAGTACATCAGATAACCGCTAAACACAGACATAGCGATCGCTCCTACTAACAGCAACCACCATGTGTTATTTTCTAGTTGTTTGCGGCTATTATTATCCCCTAGCGGTAATACTAAGGGAGCTAAAGCCAAGATTACCATACCAACGTATGCCAAAAACCCAAACAAGGCTAATGGCTGACCCAAAACTGTAGCCCAAGGACTAGCAAGTACATCATTGCAACCTTTGACACCAGCCTGCGCCACACAAGCTGCACTACCTCCTGTCAGCTTTTCCACAGTGAGATAGCCCGTAATTAAGGCACCAAAGCCAGCAACACCGGCAATTAGTGGGCGCGACCATTTATGAATCCAAGGAGTAGAGCGGCGGCGAATCATAAACTGTTATTGGGGAATGAGGTATTGGGAATGGGGCATTTTCCATCCCCTATTCGCTGTTTTAAGAATGTAAACTTACTGAAGGAATTGATTTAGTTTCACCTTTAGAGTTCCAACTCCGGTGGGCAGCTTCGACAAATTGACTCACACGAATGGGGTCAATTGGTTGCTCTATCCGTCCGTGGCGCTTCAAGGAACTGGAAACAATCACACCATTTGCTGCCTGCATCAGTGTAGCAACATTTTCCCAATTCGCCCCACTACCGATAAATACTGGGGTGTCACCTGCCGAGCCGCTGCCTAATTCCAAATCTTCCACGCTAGGAGGATCACCAGTCGCCCAGCCAGACAAAATCACCGCATCGGCTAAACCCCGCTCAATTGTGTCTTTGACGGCGACTGTGAGATTGGGCGAACTCAAAGGACGGGCGTGCTTCACCAAGACATCAGCAAAGATTTTAATATCACTGCCTAATTCCCGGCGATAACGCAGGAGTTGATGGGCTTCTCCCTCGATTAGCCCTTGGTCGGTGGCCATAACTCCTGTCAAGACATTGACACGAATAAATTGGGCACGCACGCAGCTAGCGATCGCCATGGCGCTATGACCATCATTCCGCAAAACGTTTAAGCCCACAGGCAAAGTGATTAAATTTTGGATGCGCTGCACCACCACAGTCATCGCACTCACAACCGCCGGATTCACTTGATTTTTAGTAAACGGCGCGTCGAAAAAATTTTCGACAATAATACCGTCAACTCCGCCACTTGCCAAGGCTGTTGCTTCTTGTTCGGCACGGTCAATTACTGCTTTTAAACTGCCTCCCCAACGGGGTGAGGTAGGCAATGGTAATAAATGAACCACACCAATAATCGGTGTTTGAGTTTTAAATAGCTGATATAAGTCCACGTCTTTCAATCCGCTGCACAAAGTCAACAGTCCAAGAGTCTACAGTCAATCGCAGGCTGAAGTATTAAGTATGAAGTATGAAACCACGTCTAGATTAACTTGTTATGACCCTTGTCTTTTGATTCTCAAATTTTCCCTAACCAGTGAAATGCACTCTCTGCTAGCTAGTTTATTGCCTCCTCCCTAGGATGGAAATTGGCGTCAAACATCCCATAAGATATGTTAAGATAGATCTTGGCTACAAGAGGAGTTTGCCACTCACAAGACACGAGGCAGCTTCCCGTGGTTTAGGCATCTCGCCCGTGCATAGTCGCAGGCACAGTCTGAGCGGAGGGTTAGCATTACTGCTTGATTGGGCGTAGTCGCAAGTGCGATTTCCCTGAGGGTAGCGACTTCTCACAACAAGCCCTTTGGGCGGCTTCCCGATGGGTAAATTAACAACGCACACGCTGCGGTAGTGTAAAATACCAAAAGGTGAATTGTTAAAAAATATCACAAGTGTCAAAAATACTCAAAGACACTTGGTTTTCCATTGGGAAAACAAACTAATACAAGCATCATAACATGACCATTAATTCATGAGGGTCGAGAGTAAATAACAGTTGCTCATGGTAATTTTTCACCTGACAGCTGTTTAGCTAGGGGTGCGGATCACAGTAGAGCGAGGTAAGCACTATTTGTGTGTAACGACAAAAAAATGCAGATTTTTTCAAAATATGGGTGACAAGCCAACAATTGCAATTTCTCACCTGGGCTGCGAGAAAAATCGGATTGATACGGAGCATATGCTAGGGCTGCTTGTAGAAGCAGGCTACGGCGTAGATACCAATGAAGAGTTAGCAGATTACGTTATAGTCAATACATGTAGTTTTATCGAAGCAGCAAGAGAAGAATCTGTCAAAACTTTGGTAGAGTTGGCAGAGGCAGATAAAAAAATCGTGATTACGGGCTGCATGGCCCAGCACTTCCAAGAGCAGTTATTGGCAGAGTTGCCAGAAGCCGTAGCTGTCGTAGGCACAGGCGATTATCACAAAATTGTCAATGTTATTGAGCGGGTAGAGCAAGGAGAGCGGGTCAAGCAGGTCAGTGCTGAACCAACCTACATTGCTGACGAAACCACCCCGCGCTACCGCACTACAACTGAAGGCGTAGCTTATATCCGGGTCGCCGAAGGATGTGATTATCGTTGTGCGTTTTGTATCATTCCTTATCTGCGAGGGAACCAGCGATCGCGTACTATTGAATCGATTGTGGCTGAAGCCGAGCAGTTAGCAAGTCAGGGGGTACAAGAAATAATTCTGATTTCCCAAATCACAACAAATTACGGTTTGGATATTTACGGAAAACCCAAGTTAGCAGAATTACTGCGCGCTTTGGGGCAAGTAGATGTGCCGTGGATCAGAATGCATTATGCTTACCCCACTGGACTGACTCCAGATGTGATCGCGGCCATCCAAGAAACACCGAACGTTTTACCTTACTTAGATTTGCCCTTACAACATTCTCACCCAGAAATACTCCGGGCGATGAATCGTCCCTGGCAAGGACAGGTGAATGATGGCATTATTGAGCGTATCAAAACGGCGCTACCATCAGCGGTGTTGCGAACCACATTTATCGTTGGCTTCCCCGGAGAAACCGCAGAGCATTTTGAGCATCTACTACAGTTCGTCCAGCGACACGAATTTGACCATGTTGGCGTTTTCACCTTTTCGCCAGAGGCAGAAACCCCAGCATATAAGCTACCAAATCAGTTGTCTCCAGAAGTAATGCAAGCACGCTGGCATCGATTAATGGCAATCCAGGAGCCGATTTCGCTCAAAAAAAATCAACAGGAAGTAGGCAAAATAGCTGATGTCCTGATTGAGCAAGAAAATCCAGAAACTGGAATATTCATTGGTCGTTCTCATCGATTTGCCCCTGAGGAAGTGGATGGGCAAGTGTATGTTACAGGTGAAGCCACGTTAGGCAGCATCGTACCAGTAGAGATCACAAGTGCTGATACATATGACCTATACGGTCAAATTGTCAATAACTAAGTTGTCATTGGTCTTTTGTTTTTTATCAACTCAATCACAAATGACCATTAACTAACAACTAAACAGAAAATTCAAAATAACATCTAGGAGAATTAATGAACCTTTCGTTTCAAGAACTAGGCATTTCCCAGGAACGTGTTGAGCAATTAGAAAAAATTGGCTTCACCGCACCTACGAACATTCAAACTCAGGCAATCCCGCAACTATTAGCAGGTCGGGATGTAGTTGGACAATCACAAACAGGTACAGGGAAAACAGCAGCCTTCTCGCTACCAATTTTAGAGCGGTTGGATGTGAATCAAAAAGCTGTGCAAGCTTTGGTTTTAACACCAACTAGAGAGTTAGCAATCCAAGTCCACGATGCGATCGCGCAATTCATCGGCAATGATGGGTTAAGAGTCTTAGCAATTTATGGCGGTCAATCAATTGATCGGCAAATTCTCCAGCTAAAACGTGGCGTACACATGGTGGTAGGTACCCCCGGACGCGTAATCGATTTACTTGATCGCGGCTGTTTAAAGCTCGATCAGGTGAGATGGTTCGTCTTGGATGAAGCCGACGAAATGTTGAGCATGGGCTTTATTGACGATGTGATCAAAATTTTGTCACAAGCTCCCGCAGATCGGCAGACAGCTCTATTTTCAGCGACAATGCCACCATCGATTCGCATGATTGTCAATAAATTTTTGCGATCGCCCGCCACAGTTACCGTCGAACAGCCCAAAGCCGCACCCAACAAAATCAATCAAGTAGCTTACTTGATCCCCCGTCACTGGACAAAAGCCAAAGCCTTACAACCGATTCTGGAAATGGAAGATCCAGAAACAGCGCTCATCTTCGTCCGTACCAGACGCACCGCTGCTGAACTCACCAACCAACTACAATCGGCTGGACACAGCGTCGATGAATACCACGGCGACTTATCCCAACAAGCACGGGAGCGGTTATTAGGCCGATTCCGCAATCGTCAAGTAAGGTGGGTAGTAGCTACAGATATTGCAGCACGAGGGTTAGACGTTGATCAACTGTCCCATGTAATCAACTACGATTTACCAGATAGCGTCGAAACTTATTTGCACCGCATCGGCCGGACTGGACGCGCCGGTAAAGAAGGAACCGCCATTTCCTTAGTTCAACCCTTTGAACGTCGCAAACAGCAACTATTTGAGCGCCATAACCGCCAAAGTTGGCAAGTGCTATCGATTCCTACACGGGCACAAATTGAAGCGCGCCACATCCAGAAACTGCAAGAACAGGTGGGACAAGCTTTAACTGGTGAACGTTTAGCTTCATTTTTACCGATTGTCAGCGAACTGATCGAAAAATATGATGCTCAAGCGATCGCTGCTGCGGCACTGCAAATCGCTTATGATGAAACTCGCCCCGCGTGGCTACAGTCAGACGTAGAGATTCCTCAAGAAGAAGTATCTACCCCCAAACCCAAGTTAGTCAAGCGCCGTGAAGCCGTAGGCGATCGCACTCGTGGTAATTGGAGCAAATCAGACAACTCCAGCACAGCCGAAGACGAAAGACGCAGTAGCTCCAAGCCAAAGCTCAAAACTGGCCGTCGTGATGCTTCTTCTGCACCCGTCCAAAAGCTAGGTTTACCCACAACTAAAGAATCGGCTTCCTAGTATCAAGTAAAGAGTCCAGAGTAAGGAATTAATGTATTGGCTTTGGACTCTTAATTTTTTGAGATAAAAATTCATACGACATCTACGATTTGGCGCTTTGTAGAAACGCGAAGTCAGTTTTTGTCTGGCTTCACTGACCCCTCCCCACACGAAAATATAGCAGTGGTTAGATATATTAAGACAAAACTGAATATAAAATCTTTACACTAAGCAGCTTTGATGATTACTGCGTGCTGGCTGCTATACTGTTTATTAGTACATATGTATCGTTTTCAGTTTTATGTTCACGATCCACGATTTAGAACAGCTACAAACAGACCATCCAGAATGGCAAATGGAATTAGTCGATGGCAATATATTAGTTATGGGTCCGTCAGATTTTATTTCTGAAGAAATTGGTGCTGAATTAATTAGACTACTAGGAAACTGGGTGCGACCGCGTAAGCTGGGTAGAGTCGCTGGGTCGAGTGCTGGTTTTATTTTACCGACATTAGAAACTGAAAATGGCAAGGAAATTACTCAAGAAAAACGTAATCTCCGCGCTCCTGATGTGTCGTTCGTGCGTGCTGATAGACTCAAAAAGAGTCAGCGTAATTTCGTAGAATTAGTGCCTGACTTGATGGTCGAGATTAAATCTCAGTCAGACCGTACCAAGCCACTAATAGAAAAGATTCAGCTATTTTTGCAACTTGGCTCTACAGTTGGTATTTTGATTGATCCCGATAAATTAACCCTCACAGTTTATCGACTCAATCAAGAACCCATAACTTTACAAAATGACGATAAACTTACAATACCAGATTTACTGCCTGGTTGGGAAGTCACAGTATCAGAACTGTGGCCCCCCGTATTTGAGTAGAGACGGGCAATGTTTAGGTTTTTACAGCCAAGGACGACTGACTCGTTCTAACTCGCCTACTTCATCATCATTTAAACGCCAGCCCAAAGCGCCGGCGTTTTGTTTTACCTGCTCTGCTGTCTTCGCTCCAGCGATGGGAATCACATTTCCTTGAGCAATTAACCAGTTGAGAGCAACTTGGGCGGGGGTGCGATCGTACTTTTCGCCTAGTTGACGCAGTAAATATATCACTGGCGCGATTTTTTGTAACCCATCCTTACCAAATCTCGGATCAATTCTTCTCGCACCGCTGGGAACCTCACCGCTATCAGCAGTATATTTGCCTGTGAGTAATCCCTGAGCCAAAGGACTATATGCCAAAATTGTCACACCCAACTCGCGGGCTGTAGCGAAAATACCGTTGCTTTCAATTTCCCGCGTCAGTAGAGAGTAACGCACTTGGTTGACGGCTAGCGGTATTCCCCTTGCTGCTAAGATTTGGTGTACTTCTCGCATTTGAACGGCTGAGTAATTACTGATACCTACTGCGCCGATTCTACCTCGTTCCACTTCATCTGCTAAAGCGTTGATCAAGGAGGCTTGACTTAAAAAGAAGGTAAAAGGCCAGTGAATTTGATACAATTCCACTCGCGGTAATTGCAGACGCTTGAGGCTATCTGTCAAAGCATCAGCCACAGATTGAGTTGTGAACCGCCAAGGCCAATTCCAAAATTTAGTAGCGATTTGTACTTCTTTTTGGCTGCTTTGCAAGAATTCACCTAGAAGTTGCTCACTTTTTCCTAAACCATAAACTTCCGCAGTGTCAAAAAAAGTAATACCAGCTTCTAAAGCTGCTGTAAATGCTGCTTGTAACTGTTCAGGGCCGTAGCCGCTGCCATAATTCCAAAATATCTTATCACCCCAAGCCCACGTGCCTATGCACAGGGGTGTAACAACTGGCCCGTTTTGCCCTAATGTAATGGTTTCCACGTTGATCAAACTGGATTTATTTACATATCTTGACTCTCTACAGTGTATCGCTGTAGCAATTCATAATTTGTAATTCGTAGTCAGAATATGCGTTAGTTTTTGGATGCATAAGCAGTGCGTAGAGTTGCACAAATTATGTATTACATTAGGCTTAAATGGGATTAAACATCATTCCTGTGCCACATACCTAAAAACCCAGCAATACCTAATGCAGCGACTGCTACAGCTCCCCACTTCAACGGTGGGTTCATATCTAACCAATCTAAAAATGCGGGTATGGTTAGATTTCGATAATCGCCTTCAACTTTGTCATAAGATGAAACTGGTTCATAGAGATTGTCTGGGGCTGATTCTGATTTAATTTCATTAGTTCGTTGTCCCAGAAAAGCGACCGCCAGCAGCAATGAATCTGCAAGACTCGGTGAAACTCGCTGCAACAAATCTAAAACCTTTCCTGCGTCACCAACGACAAAATCACGAGTTGGGTGTTCTGCGGCGTAAAGAATAGCGTCACTAACTAGACTCGGTTGGTAATAGGGAGGAATCCCCGTAGGCTTGACACCTAATTTGCTGCGAACTTTATTATAGTATGGTGTGTTGATAGTAGCGGGCAGGATGGAGGTGACACTAATGGGCCATTTATCGTGGAGAATCTCCAGACGCAAAGCATCAAGAAAACCTTCCAAACCATGTTTAGCGGTAGAGTAAGGACTTTGCAATGGTAAACTACGCCTACCTTCCATTGACGAGATATGAATCAACGCTCCTCGACCTTCTTGTTTGAGATAGGGGATTGCAGCCATCGCACCGTAAACTTGTCCCATCAAGGTGACATCAACAACTCTTTGAAACTCCTCTGGTGTGATTTTGGCAAAAGGAGCAATTACACCCGTAGCTGCAGAGTGAACCCAAGTATCTAAGCGTCCGTAGTGTGCCACAGTTTTATCAGCGATCGCCTTAACTTGCTGAAAATCACTCACGTCAGCCAGCACATAAATAGCATCGCCACCCAAAGCCTGGATTTCATCCACCAAAGACTTCAACCCAGATTCACTCCGCGCTGCAACTACAACCTTTGCACCACGCTGGGCAAATTTCAACGCTGTATCGCGCCCAATTCCGCTAGAAGCGCCGACGATGACGACTACCTGTTGATTAATTGGCTTTAATTGCATGGTTAATCATTTGTAATATTTCCCTCAGTGTAGTGACCACCATCCAGTGTCAGAAATCCTCCTAAAGAAATGAAATCTGGTTAATCACGATTCACTCGTAGCGAGGAATCTTCACAACGAACAAGTAATACCAGTCTCCGTCTTGGCAATAACCGTCACAACGGTGGGTTTTAGCGTATTTGAAGTCGCGCCCCTAGTCCCTAGCCCCTAACACCAAATCTGCACCACACGCCCTTGTAATTGTTGTCCAAACCAAGGTGTATTACTAGAAAGTGTATAGAGATTTTGTCTTTCAACTTTCCAGTTTTGTTGTGGATCAAATAAAGTCAATTCTGCTTTTTGATGGGGAGCAATTACACTTGGCTGTTGTTTTAAACACTCGGCTGGGCGAGTGGAAAGCGATCGCCATAATTCCCCAGCTGTGAATTCTCCAGTTTCCACCAGATGTTGCCACAATAAAGGCAATGCTAATTCCAAACCAATGGCTCCTGGTGGTGCTTCGGCAAAAGCTTGTACTTTTTCTTCATAGGTGTATGGTGCATGATCAATGGCGATCGCATCAATTACACCCGTCCGCACGGCTGTACGCAACGCTGCTAAATCACTAGGATTGCCCAAAGGCGGAGCCAAATGCAAGCTGGTGTGATAACTTTTAATGGCTTTTGTATCCAGTAACAAATGCATCCAAGTAGTGCTGGCGGTGATTGGTAAACCAGCGGTTTTAGCTGCAGCGATTAAATCCACACTCCGCGCCGTGGAGACACGCATAATATGCACATGTGTATTACCTATGGCGGCTACCAATTCCAACAAAGCCGCGATCGCTGAAGTTTCCGCAGTCGCGGGGATGGGTGATAATCCGAGGCGAATGGCGTCTGAGCCTTCGCGCATCACACCATTTGTAGCTAATTGGCGATCGCTCGGCCAAAAAGCGATCAGTTTATCCATCGGTTGCAGATATTCCAACACCCGCCTTACCAGACCCAAATTTTCCCAAGGAATACCATCGCTAAACCCGACCACACCCGCTTGAGCTAAATCAGTTAATTCTGTTAACTGTTTCCCCGCTATCTCTAAAGTCACTGCACCCCAAATGTTAAGCTGGGGTAGATTGTTGTGGCGGGAAATTCTCTCCCCACCTCTGCGCTGTAACTGCGCTACCAGTGCTGGATGATCAATTACTGGTGATGTATCCGGTAAAATACTGATTCTAGTGAACCCACCAGCCACCGCAGCTTGTAACAGAGATGATATGGTTTCTCGTTCTTCAAACCCTGGTTCACTGGCGTGGCTATACAAGTCTACTAAACCGGGGCCGAGAACTAATCCCCGACAATCTCGAATTTGAATATCAGGACTGATATCAGTAATTTGGGAAGCGACGGCTTGAATATTACCGTCAGTAATGAGCACATCGGCGATTTGATCGGTTTCTGAAACCGGATCAATCACCCGTACTTGTTGTAACAATTCAGTTGTCATTTCAGCTATTCAGCTATGGTCGAGAGCGCTGCAGTTGTTTGTTTATTGTGAGCGATCTGTCGAGCGATCGCTCATGCTTGATCTTTACAATGCTCCAGCTGCAGTTTTATCCAATATACCTCCACCTAAGTGTGTGGTAATGTTCATTGCTTGTAACACTGGTAAACCATCTAATCCTAGAGGGTAATCAATCACACTGACAGCACCGTTACCTTGGCGAAAGTTCCAGAAATTCTCCGGAGGTAAACCGAGAATTTGGCACAGCAAGGCTTTATTTGTGGCATCATGAGCCACAACTAATCCGGTTGTTAGTTGTTGATTGATTGCTGTCTCTACAATAGACTGCCAAGCTGCAGCACTGCGTACCCATACTTGTTGTAAGTTCTCACCTTCTGGCATTTGTACGGATGCTGGTACAGTTCGCCAACGTTGTAACTCTCCAGGAAATTCTTGCTCAATTTCTGATTCTAATTTTCCTTCCCAAAGTCCATGACCAATCTCTCTTAAACCATCACGCAATTCTAAACTGACGGTGGGATGATGTTTCAAAATAATTTCTGCCGTTTCCCGCGGACGCAGCATAGAACTACTCACGGCAAAATCGAGGGGTACGGTGGCGAGAAATTCACCTGCTTTTTGAGCTTGTTGTCTCCCGTTGTCATTGAGGGGAACATCAATCTGTCCTTGAAACCTAGTTTGACGGTTCCACTCCGTTTCCCCATGACGCACCAACAACAATCTCACTCCTCGATGTTCCGGACGCAACGAAGGCAAATTTTCGCCCATGTGTTGCGTTTGATTCATCGATTCTAGTTGCACTGGATCTGTCAATCCCCCCGCAAAATTCAGGACGGTGACGCCACAGTTAGATTGTTGAAGAGAATGATAGCGACTTGCAGGTATATTCAGTGCTGTACTAATTAAAGCCCGATTAATACCGTTATGCGCCACTATGAGAATAGTTTCCCCTTGATGAAGCTGTAAAATTTCTTGCCAAAATTGCTGTGCTTGTGCGTATAAAACTAATACAGGAAAATGTTCTTTTGTATTTCCTGCATCATCAAGCAGCATCCGCAATTCGTGAGGGCTTTCTTTCCAAATGCGGTAGTCTTCGGCAAACTTTTGCTTAACATCCGCACTGAGCATTTCTGCCCATAAAGGTAAATCTATTTCTAAGAGCAAATCAGAAGTTTGTGGTACCGCTGATTGTCCCACGTTCATCGTCAACTCACTATGGATAATCGCTGCTGTCTGTTTGGCTCGCTGTAAGGGACTACTGTAAATCGCATTAAATAAAATATTACTGAGGGACTTACCTACTTGACTGGCATCGTCACGACCTTTTTCTGTTAGTTTCGACACATCAGTACGCCCTTGGATACGGCGCTCGATGTTATAGCTGCTTTGACCGTGGCGCACAATGATGACACGAGTCATCCGTCTTGCCCTCCTCTCTCTAAAGGACTAATTCTACTGTAAAGTGTCCCAGAGAACTGCAGAAAGTCAAAAACTCTATTTCGGATTGAATACCTACCTCTGATTTGACCGCACCGCCCCTCCGCTCGCCTCCACAGGCACTAAAACTGCCACCAAATCGTGCCCTGGTATATCATTTAAGCGAGAATTATCTGTTGATACAAAAACACGAAACCATGACACCAACCTCCAGTTTTGAAAGGGTTTTAGATAGTGTGGAAGCGTTGTCAGTCGATGAGCAGGAAGTATTGATTCAACTGGTACAGCGACGGCTGACGGAGCGACGACGCGAAGAAATTGCAGCCAATATTGCTCAAGCAAGATCTGACTACCAGGCAGGAAAGGTTTTTCGAGGGACAGTTGAGCAAGTGATGAATGAGCTAAGACAGTGAGAACACTGGTTATTGCCTCGTCTTTCAAACGAGCATTTAAGAAACTAAAAAGAAAATCGTTATGTCTAATCACAAATAACCAATAAAAAACCTAATATCGATGACTAACTAACTCTGCAGCTAAATTGATCGCTGCTTTCATGCTGGTGGCGTCAGCAATTCCCTTCCCCGCGATATCAAATGCGGTGCCGTGGTCGGGTGATGTCCGCACAAAAGGTAAGCCAATGGAAGTATTGACGGCTCGGTCAAAAGCCATTAGTTTTACAGGAATTAAGCCTTGGTCATGATAAAGTGCTAAGTAGGCATCGGCGGGATGGTTCAGGTGGCGATCTCTATACCAAGCTTGACCAGGCTTAACCCACATCGTGTCTGGTGGTATGGGCCCGTCTAGCCGCCAATGAGGACGGTTTTGCTGTTCTTGCCGAATCCAAGGAATTAACCATTCTTGTTCTTCTGTTCCTAGTTGTCCTTGTTCGCCGCTGTGGGGATTCAACCCAGCGATCGCTATTGTGCCTTTTTCTATACCGAAATCTTTCTCTAAACTCTCCACCAACAAATCCAGTTTCTTTGTCAGCAATTCTGGTGTGAGTGTATCTGCTACTTGACATAGGGGAATATGTGTGGTAGCAAGTAAAGCGCGGAGTGTAAAATCAGTGTGAGGCGATCGCGCGACAAACAGCATACCAAAACGGTCAACACCAGACTTATCAGCTAAAAGTTCCGTTTGCCCTGGATAATTGTACCCTGCTGCCTTCCAAGCCGATTTAGCTATAGGGCCGGTGACAATACCATCAAATTTACCAGCCAGCGTCAGAGCGATCGCACATTCCATAAAAGCAAAACTAGCCGCACCACTGGCCCAATTACCAATTCCCGTTCTCAGTTGACTCTGAATTTGAGCATTTAATGGCACATCTACAATGGACAACTGAGCTGGATTTGCCAAAGGCGCAGAATTCTCAGTCAAATTTAACTGTTCATAAGTTTTCATTAGCCAATCCCAGTTACCCACCACCGACACATCACAGTTTTGACCAACTTCAGGATCAGCCAAAGCCTTCAAAACCACCTCAGCCCCAATTCCCGCCGGATCTCCCACCGTCAGCGCCAAACGCGGACGATTTTGTGTTTTGTATTTTGTCATTTGTTATTGGTTATTAGACGAATGGTAGAAACAGGGATTAGGAAGTGTGGGAAGTGTAGGAGGTGTGGGAGGTGTGGGAGGTGTGGGAGGTGTGGGAGGTGTGGGAGGTGTGGGAAGCTTGAGAAGACCGAGAAGATCACAAGCGCAAGCATAAATTCTTTTTTTCTCTCATCCCCCCATCCCCCCATCTCCCCATCCCCCCCACCTCCCCACCTCCCCACCTCCCCACACTCCCCACACTCCCCATCCCCCCACCTCCCCACCTCCCCATCTCCCCATCTCCCCATCTCCCCACACTCCCCACACTCCCCACACTCCCCACACTCCCCACACTCCCCATCCCCCCACCTCCCCAATACTAAAGATTCACCGCCAAACTAGTTTAAAATTATTTACGCTGGTCTAATCTCACAGTGGCTGTTAAACAGCCTGAACATACTCAGCTTATCTAAGTATGTTCAAGGCATCCGCTGGGCGAAAAACCAATCAGAATTTGCCGTAATCGACCGACAGCTAGCGGGTGTCAACGGCGATCAATGTCAAAGTAACAATTTGCAAAGGAGTATCACACCAATGAGTGGCGAATTATTGAATGCAGCTTTGTTATCCTTCGGTTTAATCTTCGTGGGTTGGGCCTTGGGAGCTTTATTACTGAAAATTCAGGGAGCAGAAGCAGAAGAATAAGCCCGCTCTTGAGCCGCTCTATTCAAGCCAGAAGCTTTCCTGAAACTAAAAAAAGCTTGTCCAAAAAACGGACAACGCTTTTTTTATGAGTGTGTCAGATAAATAAGAAAGTCAACCAGATATAAAATCTTAACACTAAGCGACCTTAAACCATGTCCACTGCCCATTCCATATCTTCATCTCAATTTCAGCGACATTTCTAAAAAAAGTGTAAACTTTTGTTTATTAGGCTATTCTGATAAGATTCTTCTCATATAACTTTAAAAATTGTTACAACCCTCATGACATTATTAATCGTTGGTGCTACCGGCACCTTAGGAAGACAAGTGGCTCGTCGTGCTATCGATGAGGGGTATAAGGTACGCTGTCTTGTCCGGAGTACCAAAAAAGCGGCTTTTCTCAAAGAATGGGGTGCGGAATTAGTACCGGGAGATTTATGTCGCCCCGAAACTCTAAGAGCAGCTTTAGAAGGTGTCACCGCCGTGATAGACGCAGCGACATCTCGTCCCGCAGATTCACTGAGTATTAAACAGGTGGACTGGGAAGGCAAGGTAGCATTAATTCAAGCTCTCAAGAGCGCGGGTATTGAACGTTTGATCTTTTTTTCGATTTTAGAAGCTGATAAGTACCCAGAAGTGCCGTTGATGGAAATCAAACGGTGTACAGAACTTTATTTAGCTGAGTCTGGCTTGAACTACACAATTTTCAGGTTAGCAGGCTTCATGCAAGGGTTAATCGGTCAGTATGGAATTCCGATTTTAGAGAACCAGCCAGTTTGGGTAACTGGTACCTCCTCTCCCGTCGCTTACATGGATACTCAAGACATAGCTAAATTTGCTGTCCGTGCTCTGAGTGTACCAGAAACACACAAGCAAGCTTTCCCTCTTGTCGGGACTCGCGCTTGGAGCGCTGAGGAAATCATCAGCCTATGCGAGCGCTTGTCTGGAAAGGATGCTAGAGTAACGCGAATGCCGATCAATTTGTTGCGGACTGTGCGGAGTACTATCAGATTCTTTCAATGGGGATGGAATGTCGCAGACAGATTGGCTTTTACAGAAGTTTTAGCCAGTGGTCAACCGTTAAACGCTCCCATGACTGACGTCTACCAAATTTTGGGATTAGAGCCAGAACAAACCACTACTTTAGAAAGCTATCTGCAAGAATACTTCAGCCGGATTATGAAAAAACTTAAAGAGTTAAACTACGAAAAAACTAAAAAGCAGAAACCCAAAAAGACTCCGTTTAAACAGTCTTCTTAGGTTAATAGTCAGTAGTTAAGGGTCAAGAGTCAAGGATTGTTACGGTAGATTTTTGACTTGAAACTAATGACTAGTACGCGACAGCGTAAATAAAGCAACTGTTACAAATCTATGAAAGGCTTAATGTACAAGTTTATTGGTTTCATACTTAATACTTAATACTTCAGCCTTTTTGTACTAGGTTGTCAAAAATGTGTAACGATTAGCATAATACAGAGCGTCTCCCAAACTTGGATATTTGAATGTGCCGAAAGCAGGCATTATCTACAATGACATTAAACCGATAGCGGCTCGCATCGCTATCGAACTTAAAGACCAGCTAACCGCTGCTGGTTGGCATGTAAGTATAACTACGAGTGTTGGTGGCATACTTGGCTACTCTAATCCAGAAAGTCCAGTCTGTCATACACCAATTGATGGCCTCACGCCCCCTGGCTTTGACTCAGATATGGAATTTGCAGTAGTACTAGGGGGAGATGGTACCGTTTTGGCTGCATCTCGTCAGGTAGCACCTTGTGGTATCCCACTGCTAACAGTGAACACGGGACACATGGGATTTTTGACAGAAGCTTACATCAATCAATTGCCTCAAGCAATAGAGCAGGTGATGGCGGGTAAGTATGAGATTGAAGAACGCGCAATGCTGACTGTCCAAGTCCTGCGAGCAGAGTCAGTGTTGTGGGAAGCCCTGTGCTTAAACGAAATGGTGCTACATCGGGAACCATTAACTTGTATGTGCCATTTTGAAATTGCTGTGGGGCGTCATGCGCCAGTGGATATAGCCGCAGATGGGGTGATTGTCTCGACGCCAACTGGTTCGACGGCTTACTCTTTGAGTGCTGGTGGCCCTGTTGTTACCCCTGGTGTACCCGTCCTGCAATTAGTCCCTATCTGTCCCCATTCTTTAGCTTCTAGGGCGTTAGTTTTTCCAGATACGGAACCAGTAAATATTTATCCAGTAAATATTCCTCGTTTGGTGATGGTAGTAGATGGTAACGGCGGGTGTTATGTGTTTCCCGATGATCGGGTACATTTAGAGCGATCGCCATACAGCGTGAAATTCATTCGTTTACAACCACCAGAGTTTTTCCGAATTTTGCGAGAAAAACTGGGATGGGGTCTACCACATATTGCCAAGCCTACTTCGGTAGAATTACCTTAGCTATTGGGAATGGGGAATGCCCAATACCCCAATTAACTATTTCTTTCCAGAATTACTGATGTTGGTTTGGTATTTGGAATCATTGATGAAAATTGCTGACGTTTTATTTTGATAGCTAGAGCCTAAACGTGCTATCAGAATAGTACTCAACTGAGAAACGGGTAATTTACATCTTTAGTTCATGTGCTAACTTGCTTGTGGAAGGTTGGTACAAACAAATCCTAGATCCAATATCACAAATTTATATGACAGTTGCTCATAATCCCTGTGTTTTAGTGATCGAAACCGATGATACTCTAGCAAATCAACTTTCTTTCGATTTGCAGGAGGCTGGTTATGAAGCCCTTTTAGCTAATGATGCTGCTAGTGGTTTACGATACAGCCGCGATCGCCAGCCGTCTCTGATTGTTCTTGATAGAATGCTGGCGGGAGAATCAGGACTTTCACTGTGCAAAAATATTAGAAGTACTGGTACGCGATCGCCGGTACTGGTGCTGATGGCTAGGGATACAGTTGATGACCGCGTGGCTTGTTTAGAAGCTGGCGCGGATGATTATATTCTCAAGCCTTACCGTTCAGAAGACTTTTTGAAGTTAATTCGCTTGTATTTAAAGCCTGATGTCGATACTACAGAGCAATTGCGCTTTGGTGATTTGGTTTTAGATATCGCTACCCGTCGTGCTATTCACAACGGGCGTGCAATTGATTTAACTATGAAAGAATTTGAACTTTTAAAATTCTTAATGGAACATCCCCGTGAGGTGTTAACCCGCGAACAAATTTTAGAAAATGTTTGGGGCTATGACTTTATGGGTGAGTCAAATGTGATTGAAGTATACATCCGCTACCTACGCCTAAAAATTGAAGATGAAGGTCAAAAGCGCCTGATTCAAACGGTGCGGGGTGTAGGGTATGTTTTGAGAGAATCCTAAAGGGTAAATAGAGGAGTGACGATAGCTACACAAGAAGATGCATTTATCCCATCTTTCATCAAGGTGGGATTTGTGAATTTCAAGACTGATAGTTGAGGACATAAACTCATTATCAAACTCAGACTCAACTATTTTTTGACAAAAAATAATCATCAACCGTGGGTTTTTTTCATAAAATTATGTAAAATCGTAGCTTTAATGACAGAATAAACAACGATATGACTCATCGGCTCAATTTTCTTTCCCTACTGTTAAGTGTTCTGCTGATTAGCTGTACTCTACCCACAACAGCCAAACCTCCTACCCTCTCTGGTTCACCGACGCCAGCAACTACGCCTTCTGGACAACAGTTACCCATTTCTGCTCAAGCTGTGGCTCCTAACGGGACTAAAATTCAATTGGAAGTAGCGCAGACACCAGAACAGCAGGCGATGGGATTGATGCATCGACCAGCTTTAGCGCCTGACCGGGGAATGTTGTTTCAGTTTGCTACAGCCCAGCCAGTGAGGTTTTGGATGAAGAATGTACCTGTGCCTCTAGATATGGTATTTATGCGGGACGGGGTTGTGAAGTATATTCAAGTGGCTGCTCCTCCCTGTGTTAGTGAACCTTGCTCAACTTATGGCCCCAATACACCAATTGATACGGTGATTGAACTACGCTCTGGGCGATCTGCGGAACTGACGCTCAAGGCGGGTGATCGTGTAAAAATTGAATTATTAAATTCCGGAGAATTGCGGTAATCGGAGTTTGAATGGTCTTTGATTGTACAGATGGTGTGATGTGAAAACTTTATTGATTTGTAAAAAAAATATCACTTACTGTGTTAAAATATCTAGCTACGGAGATTTTATTTAATTTATTTTGAATTAACTAAAGTTTGAAGTCTGAATTTATTTCCGGCGATCGCACAGACCACGCTTGAGTATGAGAAAAATGCTGTGTTTTCTTAAGCTACCCGTTGGTTTTGACAAAACCTCTCCATTGGGGGATGTTTAAGGAAATGAAATATGGTTAACGCCAAAAACTCAATTTTTCATCCTTACTTGAACAATTAACGGTAGACTTACACTCTTTATACTTGTGATCAAATTTTTTTGACCAAACAAAGCTTGTTTGTCTAGAGACAAAGATCAAGTTTTACAGTTTGATCACAAAAATCATCCTTTTGGCGTACGTGTAACTAGTTGCAAATAAGAGACTATAAACTATGGAACCTCTGTGACTAGGCGCAAAATTAAATAAGTTACTGCAATAAAAATACACAATCAATGTGTTTAGGAAAAGTTCTATTGA
Source organism: Fortiea contorta PCC 7126 (assembly GCF_000332295.1). Lineage (GTDB taxonomy): Bacteria > Cyanobacteriota > Cyanobacteriia > Cyanobacteriales > Nostocaceae > Fortiea > Fortiea contorta. The sequence goes on from NZ_KB235930.1 coordinate 3,400,970, forward strand.
AAAATTGAATAAATGAGTTGCGAAAGAATCGTAGCTTTCCTATCCATAATCAGAGATTGTTATTTTGAGTAGTGTTTAATCGGTAACACTACAGTGACATTTAAAATACTGGCTACTAGCTACTGAAAAAGGGCAGGCTGAGATATGACAATAAACTCTGCACAAGGAGGTGAGCTACAAATGACACCATCAACTTATGTTCGACTAATTCATTTTTTACAAGAAGACTTAGCAATTTCCACAGCTTCTTTAGCAGTAGCGCTGCGACACAGGGAGCAAGACCCAGGCCCTTTACCCATGATTCTTTGGCAATATGGGTTAATTACCCTAGAACAGTTAGAGCAAATTTATGATTGGCTGGAAACTGTTTAGCTAAGAGCAGTTTATGCAGGAGAATTGATTTATGTCACGTGTACCCTGCCTGATGCTAAAGCTAGCAAACAGGGAAACAAATATTTACCATTTCTATTTATTGACATCCCAAAAAGCGAGTTGAAAAACCAACTCGCTTTTTTGATGATTTAACCTGAGTTCGGGTTAAGCGCATGTGGATCTAGATTCAGCATATGATGTTTCTAGAGCCAGCAACTAAAAACTGAAAATGACAGCATATGCCCTAAATTTACCTGACCAGTTGAAGCATGAAATTGAGCAATTAGCTCAGAGTCAGGGGATTTCGCTCGACCAATTTATTCTCTGGGCTGTAACAGAGAAAGTAAGTACCCTCAAAGGATCATTTCCACAAATTGCTTATCGTCAGGGAGCAAATGGACAACTTGTACCAGTCATTAAAGGAACGGGAATTCGAGTACAGACCGTGGCGATCGCTTCTCAAAAATGGGGTATGAGTGTAAGTCAGATTGCTGATGAGTATGAGCTGACTGAAGGACAGGTAAAAGAAGCTTTGAGTTTTTATGCAGTAAATCAGGAGCAGATTGACGCAGCAATCTCTTCAGAGCAATCCTTAGAAATTGCTAATGGTTAAACTCAAGCTTCATCTGGATGCAGATACCTCAAGTAAATCGCTGCATTCAGCATTGGTATCTAAAAATCATGATATCACTCGCACACCAAATGACTGGATGCCTTTAGATGCTAGTGATGAAACTCAATTATTACGCTCAACTGCTCAGGGCAGATGTATCTTTACTTTCAACGTGAGAGACTTTATTGTTCTAGCGCAACAATATCCTCAACATGGCGGTATTATCCTTGCTGCTCAAAACAGTTGGTCACTTTCAGATTTGATTGCGGCATTAGATAGCCTATTATCTGAGGCAGAAGCAGCAGATTGGGTTGGTCAGGTAGATTGGCTTAATCGGTGGCGAAAGTAGTTAACCTGAGTTCGGGTTAAGCGTATTAAGGTAAAAGCCAATCAAGTTAAAAACTAGATTTATTAGGTTGATGACAATCAGCGATTAATCTGCGTCCCGAACTCAGGTTGATTTATAAAGATGTGAAAATCAATTTAGCACCAATGAGTATTAGACAAACACTCTAGTTGCGGCTGCTACACCAGCGCCGGGAGTAAAGTTTTCATAGCCGAGTTCCGAGAGGACAACTTCTAAGGAGGCTATACAACTGAGAATATCGCGATCGCTGACAAAACCCAAGTGACCAATACGGAAAATTTTGTTTTTCAGATGGTCTTGACCGCCGGCTAAAGCAATATCAAAGCGCTTATTCATCAAAGACCGAATCTTATCTGATTCAATTTCTTGTGGTGCGACGGCGGTAATTGCGGGACTAGCACAATTATCTGCCGCAAATAAGGGTAAATTCAATCCTTTAATTGCCGCACGGGTAGCATTTTTGTGTCGTTCGTGACGACTAAATATAGATTCCAAACCTTCCTCTTTCATGATCCCTAAGGTGGTGTGCAGTGCCACAATTAAGTTCACAGGAGGAGTAAATGGTGTGGTGTTTTTGGCTGTTGATTTGCGATATTTGCCTAAATCTAAATAATATTTGGGTAATTTAGCGGTTTTGTAGGCTTCCCATGCTTTGGGACTGACGGCAACAAATCCCAATCCAGGAGGTATCATATAACCTTTTTGCGAGCCTGATGCGACTATATCCAAACCCCAAGCATCCACGGGGAGGTTGAATGCACCTAAACTGGTGACAGCATCAACAATAATTAAAGCTTCACCGTGTTCTTTGACATGGCGGTTGATGGTTTCTAGGTCGTTGAGTACACCTGTTGAGGTTTCGCTGTGGGTGACGATGACGGCTTTAATTTGCTTTTGGGTGTCTGCTGCGAGTTTTTCTGCAAACAGCGCTGGGTCTAGGGGTTTTCCCCATTCAGCGGTGATTGGTTCGACATTTAAACCGTAGGCTTGACCAACTTCTACCCAGCGTTCACCGAATTTACCATTAGAGCCGACCAAAATGCGATCGCCTGGAGATAGAAAATTAATAATTCCCGCTTCCACCGCACCAGTACCGCTGACGTTCAGCATCAGCACATCGCTTTGAGTTTGATGCAGCCATTTGAGGTTTTCTGTCACCTCTGCCAAAATGTTGCTAAATTCACTAGTCCGGTGTCCAATTGGGTGCTTGGCTAATGCGAGTAAGGCGGCTTCTGGTACCGGCGTCGGCCCAGGAATCATCAGCATCAGCTTATCTTTCATGTGTTTATCCTAAAATCCAATAAAAGTCAAAATTGTGGAGGGATGGTTAACTCTGGTGGCAAATTCTCAATATTCGCCTGTATATACAGTGGACATGTCCAGAAATCAATCATGGGTTGTCTGAAAATTGACTGAAGACGAAGCAAAAGCAACGTCTCTACTATTTTCAGATGCGTATATTTAAGTGTGTCATCAATCTTGTAATATTTTCAGCCATTTAGGTAAAAAGTATGTTCGGAGCTAAGTTTGTGAGCGCTCCGAGTCAATCAAAATCCTGGCGATGGTAAATCCAGATGGGATGGAGACGTGAGATTTCACGTCTCACTCAGCTAAAGTTTAGTCCCGCACTCAGAACAGAAGTTGTGGGTGGGCTGGTTTTTCGAGCCGCAATGGCTACAATAAACTGGCTCTGCAGAAGTTTTGGGCGGGTGTTTTGGCAAGCCGATCATTTGGGCGTTGCTCTTACCTGGAGCTATCATGGGGTAGCAGTTTTCGTCTCTGGTGACGCGGACATCCACAACCACTGGGCCGTTATGTGCTAGCATTTGGGCGATCGCATCTTTGAGTTCTTCTCGCTTGCTGATCACCATGCCTTTGATCCCGTAAGCTTTGCCCAACAACTCGATATCTGGCATCCCTACTTCCATATTTGAGCACGAGTAGCGCTCGCCGTAGAAGGCTTGCTGCCATTGGCGCACCATTCCTTGCCAGCCGTTGTTGATGATTACAGTCTTGACATTTATCCCATATTGTGCCAGCGTGCCTAATTCTTGTAAACACATTTGGAAACTGGCGTCACCACTGATGCAAATCACCTCTTCATCGGGAAAAGCTACCTTCGCACCCATAGCTGCGGGGACGCCAAAACCCATCGTGCCCAAGCCGGCGCTAGAAATCCAGCGTCGGGGCCCGTTCTTGAGGAATTGGGCTGCCCACATTTGATGCTGACCGACATCTGTGGTGTAAAAAGCGTGGGGCGCTTGATTGCTTATTTCCACAATCACTTCTTGTGGGGAGATGGTGTCGGGGTGGTGGGGTACGACTAGGGGATAGTCTTCCCGCCAGCGGTTAATTAAGTTCAGCCATTCTTGGTTCTGGTTGGGTGTGGCTTTGATTCCTGTTTGCTTACAGCGCCGTAACAGGTCAATTAACACCCTGCGGACATCGCCGACAATGGGCACTTCTGGGATACGGTTTTTGCCAACTTCGGCGGGGTCGATATCGATGTGAATGACTTTGGCTTTGGAGGCGAATTCATCTAATTTGCCTGTCACCCGGTCATCAAATCTCGCACCAACGCAAATTAATAAATCACAATCAGTGACAGCAAAGTTAGCGTAGGCGGTGCCATGCATTCCTAACATTCCCAAGGATAGGGGATGATGTTCGTCAAAAGCGCCAATGCCCATCAAAGTTGTCGTGACGGGGATATTAAATAATTCAGCGAGTTCTTTAACTTCCTCATGGGCAGCAGATGCGATCGCTCCCCCACCGACGTATAGTAATGGACGGCGACTATCACTAATTAACTGTAAAGCTGCATTAATTTGGCGAGGATTGCCCTTGAGAGTGGGACGATAGCCGGGGAGCTTCACCGTACCCGGTTCTACGGGTAGATAATCAAATTCTTCTAAAGCTACATCCTTGGGGACATCAATTAGCACTGGCCCTGGACGCCCGGTACTGGCGATGTGGAATGCTTCGGCGACAATCCGAGCCATATCTTGAGGGTCACGGACTACATAGGAGTGTTTGACAATGGGTAGGGTGATGCCGTAGATATCAGTTTCTTGAAACGCATCTGTACCAATAGCTGCCCGTGCTACTTGTCCTGTCACCACCACCATCGGGATCGAGTCCATATAAGCAGTGGCGATACCCGTTACCAAATTAGTCGCCCCTGGGCCAGAGGTGCCGAAACAGACTCCCACCTTACCTGTAGCCCTGGCGTAACCATCAGCTGCGTGGGATGCACCTTGTTCATGTCTGACCAAAATATGCTTAATACTGCCGGTTGCTTCTACCTTGTAGAGGTCATCATAAATCGGTAGAATTGCCCCACCTGGATAGCCAAAAATATATTTAACTCCGTGGCGTTGGAGACTATCAAGCAAAGCGAAACCACCAGATGCACGCTTGGGAGTCACCGCAGTAGAGATAGAAGTCAAAGACTGGGCGTGATTCTCGGTTTGGGGATTGGTTCGGGGAAGCGATCGCACTGTCAAACCTCAGAGAGTAGCTAAGTTAATGCTGAAATTCTGTAGTCAAGATTTCATTTTAATGGAAAAGCTCTATCAAATCTTGATATAAATTTCAATTTTGCATGACTTTAGGGGAATAGGCAATGGGGAGGTGGGGTGATGGGGAGGTGGGGAGATGGGGCGGTAGGGAGATGGGGAGGTGGGGAGATGGGGCGATGGGGAGAAATGAGTTATGTTGGATGTTTTAAATTACGTCTTGTAAAACTCTGCGAGTATTGCGCCAAGCCCAAACGCCTACAACTGCAACTACAATGCTCATGGTGACGAGGACAGAACGCAAACCTAAAGCGTCAGTCAGTGGCCCTGTAATGGCTAAAGGTATAGATAGGGCAATATTGACAGCATGATTTTGAAAACCGAAGACTTTACCGTGCATTGTGGGTGGTGTTTGCTGTTGAATTAAAGTTTGCATCGGTACGCCAATCAAAGCTGCACCCACACCTAATAATGCACAAAGTCCTAGAGCTATTGCTAGGTTGTGAATGAAAGTAAAGACTCCTAAAACTAGCGCCATCATCACAAATCCAATTAAAGGTAAGGGCTTGCGATGGCATTTTTCACCCCAATGACCCAGAAACCCTGCACCCAAAACCATACCCACCCCAGCTGCGGCGAGGAAAAAGCCAAATTGTTTTTCCTTTAAACCAAATTCTGCGGCTAGTCTGATTGCCAGAACGGTTAAAGCTGCAAATACGCAATACAATGTCACCAGTTGCAACATCGCATTGAGCACTAGACGGTTCTTGCGGAGATACTTGAGGCTTCCTGTGAATTCAGCCCAAGGATTCACTGCTGCTTGTGAGTCTTCATCTATGGCTTTGTGTTCTTTAAATTTAATCGGCTGCATAATAGCCGCTGACAGTAAATATAATGCACTAACAATAATTTCTTGCCCATAATCTTCTCCCAGCAAGCTTTTCGCCAAACTTAAAATTGGCTCGCCGATGGCAAAGCCAACTATTAAGGCTCCCATCATGGTGCTGCTAAACAAGGCATTGGCGGCTATTAAATTCTCGCGCTTTACCAACAAGGGAATAGCAGCTTGTTCAGCGGGGGCGAAAAACTGGGTGACAGTGGAAATACCAAAAGTGAGTATTAATAAAATTGCGAATTGACGTGGTAACAACGGAATTAACAACGTCATTAACCCCCGCAATACATCCGATCCCACCATAATCAGCTTTTTGGGTAGGCGGTCAACAAAGATACCACCTGCAGAACCGAAGAGAACTGCTGGTATGGTAAACGCCACCATCAATGCTGAGTACATTGAGTTTTCTGCTAATCCTGGAGGGGGCGGGTAATTTTCTAATAAAGCAATCATCAAAACGAAGAATACTTTATCTCCTAATTGGGAAACTAGTTGCCCAATCCATAGGAGCAAAAAACCACGGTTTTTTAGCAGTGCGCTAAACCCATTATTCACAGCAGCAGGTTCAGTTGGAAACATCGGATATTTGGGAGTGGTGACTAGGGTAGATGATGGGGTGGGGGTGGATGAGGATTTGGGGGTGCAAATAGTTATTATTCGCTTTCATGTTCCTCATGTCCGTATTCTCTGACATTAAACTGGCTATTCCTCACTCCCATTTACTAACTCTATTTTCCGGACTATTTTTCTTCATAGTGTTTTAATAACAGATGTAAAAATTCTGCTGCACTGAGGCAACTGGGAGCTTGGTTGCTTTTTAGCCGCCAGCCTTGTATGCTTTGAGGCGATCGCCACATAGATAAGTGATCCACCGCAGGTTCGGCATAAAAGTTATCTTGCCCACTACCCAGTAAAGATGAACTCCAGTGTGTGAAATAATTATGGCTCATTCGATGAATGGGAAAATCCCCGTATAGTGGCACTCCCCATCCGTCTATAGCTACAAATGCTTTGATATTACCTCCCAAGTGTTGCCACCAGGAGGCGGCTACTATGGCCCCGACTACTCCAGCGCTAAAGCTGATAAACATCACCGGGGACTTTTGCCGCTGTTTGAGGCGATCGCCCAAAAACTCTACAATGTTTACTGCGGATAAAGTTAAACAATCTCTGCCAGGATAAATAAATATATTCACTGGTGTTGATGCCATGAAAATCTCCAGGCGTCTATCTAACCATCCTGACACAAAGCTTTCGGTGAGTTCTGGCTCGTGAATTCCTGGGCAAATAATGATGTTCATTATGAGTTATTTGTCAAGAGTTAATCAATCAAAATCATCCAAAAAGGGAACAGGGAACAGGGAACAGGGAACAGGGAACACTTCGAGTGAGCTTCAGTGCATCGCAGGGAACAGGGAACAGAGAGTAAAAAGGGAACAGGGAACAGGGAACAGGGAACAGGGAACACTTCGAGTGAGCTTCAGTGCATCGCAGGGAACAGGGAACAGAGAGTAAAAAAGGTAATTTTGCAAGAGGTTTATTAGTTATTTCCCCACACCCCCCACACCTCCCACACCTCCCACACTCCCCATCCCCCCACCTCCCCACCTCCCCACCTCCCCAATACCTAGTTCTGAATTAAGTAAATTTTTTTTATCTCTGAGCCAGTCTGCGGCATATGCAACGTGAAGTCTAGTTATCATTAATGTGATTATCCTATCCCCCTGGAAGGGATAAGATTTGACTAGTTATGGAAGCAATCAAGCCAGTTGTTTTCTAGCTACTTTTCTATTCTGGTTACATTGAGGAATTTATTGTGGTTGCTACGCCGGAAAAACTACAACACACCCACGAACATCTATCAAATCACGACAGGGTAGCCGTTTTGCTGATGGGCTACGGCGAAGTCGAAAGCTATGAGGATTTCGCTAACTATAATGAACAAGCGCTAAATTTACTAACGGCAAAATTCGCACCAGTCCCCACTTGGATTTATCCCCCCTTAGCCAAGCTTTTAGCATTGTTTGACCGCCATGAGTGGGGACACACACACCATGATTTTATCTCCCCACACAACGCAATTTTTGAGAAGCAGCGGGCTGGTATTGAGAATAATTTACAGCAAAAGTGGGGCGATCGCATCCAAGTTTTTAAGGCTTTTAACTTCTGTGCTCCCTTTCTACCGCATCAAGTTTTAGCGGAAATTAAGCACCAAGGTTTTGAAAAAATCCTCATTTATCCGCTACTGGTTGTTGATTCTATTTTCACTAGTGGCATTGCTGTTGAGCAAGTAAACAATGCTTTGGCGCAAGTGGATGGAGGCGAGCAACATTGGGTGAAAGGACTGCGTTATATTCCTTCTTTCTACAACGAGCCAGATTACATCAAGTTGATGGCTCGTTTAGTGGAGGAGAAAATTACTGCTGATTTGGCTGCTACTTACCTCCCTTCCCAAATCGGTATTGTCTTGATGAACCACGGTTGTCCTCATAAAGCTAAGGGCTTTACTTCTGGAATTACCGAGAGTCAAGCACTATACGATTTAGTTCGAGAGCAGTTAATTCACAAGTATCCTTTAATTTCGGTGGGTTGGCTTAACCATGACACACCCTTAATTGAGTGGACGCTACCCAATGCAGAGCAAGCGGCTAATAACTTGATTCAATTGGGTGCGAAAGTGGTAATATTTATGCCGATTGGCTTTGCCACAGAAAACCATGAAACTTTATTAGATGTGCACCATATTATCCATGCTTTAGAGAAGAAGCATTCTGGTGTCAACTATGTACAAATGGCTTGTGTTAATGACCATCCAGAATTTCTAGCGATGGCGGCTGAATGGGCGAATCTTCAAATTGGCGAGTTGAGTAACCAAGAATCTGTGACAGTTAACCCGCATTTAGCTCTGGGTCATCACCACCACCATTAAACAAAAATAAAAAACTCGGCGCCACTTGCACAATGAATTTTTATAGATTGCAAGTGGCGCTATTAGTAACTCTTCCCAATTCCGATGCGACGGCCAAAATAACGCGTAGACTTTCTTGTCGTTATTCTCCCTAATTCACTCCCCGCAGTTTGCGAGTATTGTCCACCAAACTTTGAGCAAATTGATCAAACCTCTGGGAGAGTTTTTCATCTAACAATTTTCCTTCGGGACTAAAAGCGCTGTAGGCTTGTCCCACAGCGATTTGTTCGGGAATCACCCAACCGTGCACCCAACGAACAATTAGCCGCAAGTCATTAAGGGCGTTACTATTAGACTGACCCCCTAACACACTGATTAGTCCAGTGACTTTATCGGAGAGTTCTGTAAAAGTCATTAAATCTAATGCATTTTTCAGGACGCCGCTGACGCCACCGTGATACTCTGGTGTCGCTAAAATTAAGCCATCAGCGCGACTTACTGTGTCCCGCAATAGCTGTACGTCTGGATATTGTGAATAGTCTTTTCCACCGTCACAAAATGGTAGCTGCAACTGCCGCAAATCGAGAATTTCTACTTCTGCACCCAGTGCTCGCACTCTTTGGGCGGCTATTTGCAAAGCGATTTGAGTATAGGAGTTGGCTCTTAAACTACCACCAATACCAACAATTTTTACCATAATTCACCCACAAATTATCTAAATTGAAAAATTACTGTCATGGTAAGCATCCTAGCTTTTACATGCTTGTGAGTTACATGCCTTCAGGATGAATAGACAACGCTGTTGAGTTAGGAATAGGAAGTTGATGCAAATCAAAGTCATTACGACTATGTTTATTTTAACGAGTAACGGCGTACTATGTCAAAAAAGGTCAATAAGGGGGTAGTGGGAATGGTGGGGTGTGGAAGCTAGACTAGATAAGAAAACAGTAATTTCCAGTTATTGCAATCTTTGTAATGAAGAATAGGCATAAAGCCAGCTTTCAGCTGATGCCAGCAGACAGAAGGTAATTATTATGACAACTTTTGGGAACAAGGCATTGAAGAAACAGCCATTAGCAAAGCGTCTGGCTTTGACTGGTGCATTAGCAGCTAGTTTGATGATGGCACCGGGAGTTATCGGTGTTAGCCCGGTCTTAGCGCAGCAAAAAGCAGAACGGGAAACCCTAACTTATGGTGAGTTACTTAGGAAAATAGACAAAGGAGAAGTGACAAAACTTGAGCTGGACGAAGCTGAACAGATAGCTAAGGTGACTTTAACCGGACAGAAATCAGATTCGCCGATACAGGTGCGACTTTTGGAGCAAAACCCGGAGTTAATTAACAAACTCAAACAAAGAAATGTGGATTTTGCAGAAGTCTCTTCGGCTAATAGTCGAGCGGCGGTGGGGTTGTTGATTAATTTGATGTGGATTTTGCCGCTGGTGGCTTTGATGCTGTTGTTCCTGCGCCGTTCTACTAACGCTTCTAGCCAAGCGATGAATTTTGGCAAATCTCGCGCCCGCTTCCAAATGGAAGCAAAAACGGGTGTGAAGTTTGATGATGTGGCTGGGATAGAGGAAGCGAAAGAAGAACTACAAGAAGTGGTGACTTTCCTCAAGCAGCCAGAAAGATTTACGGCTGTGGGTGCAAGAATTCCCAAAGGTGTGCTGTTAATTGGCCCTCCTGGTACTGGTAAAACTTTACTAGCAAAAGCGATCGCAGGGGAAGCGGGTGTACCATTTTTCAGTATTTCCGGCTCAGAATTTGTGGAAATGTTTGTGGGTGTAGGTGCGTCTCGTGTGCGAGATTTGTTCAAGAAAGCTAAAGATAACGCCCCTTGTCTGATATTTATCGACGAAATCGACGCTGTGGGACGACAAAGAGGTGCGGGTATCGGTGGCGGTAACGATGAGAGAGAACAAACCCTCAACCAACTACTCACGGAGATGGATGGTTTTGAAGGTAACACGGGCATCATTATTATTGCGGCTACTAACCGCCCAGATGTGCTGGATGCAGCGTTACTTAGACCAGGACGCTTTGATAGACAGGTGATTGTTGATGCACCTGATTTGAAAGGTAGACTAGAGATTTTGAAAGTCCACGCCCGCAATAAGAAGATAGACTCTAGTGTATCTCTAGATGCGATCGCTCGTCGCACTCCTGGATTCACCGGCGCGGATTTAGCGAATTTACTCAACGAAGCGGCTATTCTCACCGCCAGAAGACGCAAAGAAGCGATTACCCTCTTAGAAATTGATGATGCTGTAGACCGGGTAGTCGCCGGGATGGAAGGTACAGCTTTGGTAGACAGCAAAAACAAACGCTTGATTGCTTATCACGAAGTCGGACACGCCTTAGTCGGGACTTTACTCAAAGACCACGACCCTGTACAAAAAGTCACACTTATTCCCCGTGGACAAGCGCTAGGATTAACTTGGTTTACACCCAATGAAGAACAAGGCTTAATTTCTCGTTCCCAACTCAAAGACAGAATCACAGCTACTTTAGGTGGGCGAGCTGCTGAGGAAATCGTTTTCGGGAAGCCAGAAGTAACTACTGGTGCGGGAAATGACCTGCAACAAGTAACCAGTATGGCACGGCAGATGGTGACACGATTCGGCATGTCTGAATTAGGGCCATTATCGCTAGAAAATCCTAGTGGAGAGGTATTTTTGGGGCGCGACTGGATGAGCAAATCAGAATATTCTGAAGAAATCGCTGGCAAAATTGATTCACAAGTCCGCGAAATTATTGGTCATTGCTACATCAAAGCCAAAGAACTATTGCAAGAAAACCGCATAGCATTGGAACGGTTAGTAGATTTGTTAGCAGACCAAGAGACAATTGATGGTGAATTATTCCGCAAAATTGTCGCGGAACACACTCAGGTAGTTGATGAGAAAGTAGCTGTATCTCATTAGAATTAAAAGGGAACAGGGAACGGGGAACGGGGAACAAGAATATGGGGTTTTAGATTTTTCTAAAACAGGGAACTAAGACTGTATCACCTGAACGTTTTTACTTAGTAAAAACATCCCTGTTAAAAGTTCCCTGCTTGGATAAATTACGCTGAATTTGAATTAGAAGCTGCAACCTTGTATTTTCATGTAGAGACGAAGCAAAAGCAACGTCTCTACAAAGCGCAAAATATCTGATATGGAAAATTATTTTTTACGTTTGAAGAGATGGGAATTATCAACTCAGAAAATTTCTATTCCCTAGCTCCTCACGCCTATTTTAATAACCAGAATCTCTAATAAATTTTGATTCTTGAATGATGACTTGTGATTGTTGAATGTTAGCGCCTGAACCACCTTTTCTAGCGATTTGTTGTTGAGAAAACATTTCCTTGAGCACCATTGCGGGGTCTACATAGTTGTTAGCGTATTTTAGTCCCCAGTGGAGATGGGGCCCGGTGGTGCGTCCAGTCATTCCTACTCTCCCAATTCTGGCACCGGTGGGGACTTGCTGACCTTCCCAGATTTGAATTCCGCCGGCGCGGTCGATGAAATAACGACGACCAGAGGCGATACCGACGCTACCTTCCATATGGCAATAAGTGTGCTCCCATTCTCCTGATTTAATCACTAAATGGGTGCCGCAGGCGTTGCGATCGCCAACTTTAATGACGGTACCTCCCCACCAACTACGAATATAACTACCTTGTGGAGCGGCGATGTCCAAACCTGCGTGAAATTCCCAACCATCACCCCCAGTCGCAGAACGACGATAGCCGAATGCAGATGTGTAAGCTTGAAAGTTTTCTACAGGATGACCAAAAATTTCACTCATGATGAGTGGGAATTTTTCGGTAAAAACATCGTTAGTTATCACTTAAAGTTTCAATCAATAAATCTACTTGCTGCTGTCGTTGTTGCAAAAAATTTTCACATTGACGCAAAGACTCGATAGCGGTAGCAAATTGCTCAAAAACATCTGCTAGTTCCAACTCTCCCGCTTCAATGCGAGTGATAATACCTTCAATTTCTGCCACTTTCGCTTCATAACTCCAACTTTCAGAATTAGAAGCACTATTACGTTTAGCCATCAACCTTAATTTCCCTAATTTCGACTTTAACTTCTCCCTGCCCCAACTGAATTAACAATTCGTCTCCTACAGCTAAGTCATCTGGAGAACGGGCTATCGCCCCATTTTTTCGCCGTACCAATGCGTACCCACGCTGTAAGACAGCTTGCGGATCGAGACTCGTTAACTTGTGCTGTAATAATTCTAAATGCTGCTTTGCTCGCTCTGATCGCCCCATCGTCACTTGCAACAATTGCTGACGTTTCCAAGTGATTCTATCTACTTCTTGCTCGACTTGTCTATCTAACCGCAAACGTCGCCAGCGGTTCTTTAATTGCTGGAGTCGATTTTGTGCAACTTTAAGAGTATTCACCGTCGCTACGTGTAAAGCACTCACACGCCGGCGGTGTTGGAGATATAAATCAGACAACGCAGGTATAACTATTTCTGCTGCTGCTGTTGGTGTATGCACGCACACGTCTGCAACTAAGTCTACCAAAGATTCATCTCGTTGATGACCAATACCAGTAATTACGGGGATGGAACAAATAGCTACCGCCCGCACTACCCGTTCATCATTAAAACACGCTAATTCTTCCACCGCACCACCACCCCGTGCTAAAATTAGTACCTGAGCGCGACCGTCTTGCTCTACTCTAGCGATCGCTCTAACTATCGATTCTGGTGCTTGTTCACCCTGGACGGTTGCCGGAGAGAACAAAACTCTTAACCCAGGATACCTTTGTTTCAGTGTTTTTTGGATATCGCCCCAAGCTGCGGCGGTGGGTGAGGTGACAACAGCGATAGTTTGGGGATGGGTGGGAAGCCCTCGCTTTCTCGCAGGATTAAACAAGCCCTCAGCCAGCAAGCGATTACGTAATTGTTGATAGCGCAACGCCTGTAACCCCGCACCAGCCGGCAAACTCTGCCACACCGTCAACTGGTATTCTCCCCGCTGTGGATACAAGCGGATACTACCCAAAATAATTAATTGTTCACCAGGAACTGGTATCTGTGCGAGTTTAGCCAATTGACTATTCCACGCCACACACTTAATTCCCGCTGTCCCGTCAGGGTCTTGGAGTGTAAAAAACAACCCACTACGATGATGATTAGCACTAGAAACCTCTCCAGTTACCCAAACTTGTCGCAGTTGCTGGTCTTGTTCTAACAGCAAGCGGATATAATCAGTCAACCCCGCTACAGATAAGTAAGCTGGTGCAATTAAAGGTAATTCGTGTAGGTTGTCATTTGTCATTAACGTTAAATTTTGAATATATATATGAAGTAACAGTTAATAATTTTTCTTAATAAACTAAGCCACAAAAATTAGGGGGAAGATGAAAATCTCTTCCCCCTGACGATTATTTTTGTTGTTTTCTGATTTGTTAGCTTCTTTGAGCTTTTGTCGGAGCATTTGTCTTTGCTTTTTGAGTTGTCGCTTTCTGGCTGAACCGCCTTTACCTTTGTCGTTCCTGCCTTCTCGGCGGGGTGACTCCCATCTTTTGAGTCGCATACTTTCAACCTTTTGTGGATAAAGTAATTTAGTTGTGACTACAAGTGTAATACAAAAAGTGGATACTTGTCAATACATACAGTGGGCAGGAGGAGAATCGAACTCCTATGACCGCAAGGCCGCCACATTTTGAGTGTGGTGCGTCTACCAGTTCCGCCACCCGCCCTTGGGTGCAACTTTACTATTATACCCCATTAAATAGTTTTGTGACTAAGTTAAATCCTAAATTTGGGAATTTATTCTCATGGCGCTTGAGCATTGACCAAAATTCACTTACCAATTGCGCCAGCCGCCTTGGGGTAAGGCTTGTTCAGTGCTTTTGTGTGTGGGGGATTGCAAGAGCAGTTGATATTCTTGGCTGCTGGCCCAGCGGTCAATTTCTCTAGCTCGCAATACGGGGACTGGGTGGGTTAATTGGGCTGTACGAGCGGCTTTGACCATTTCGCCTAATTCAGTCTTGCTGATGTCATCATAGGCGCGGGCTTGGGCAACAAAGGCGTCAAGATTCAGTTGTGGTGCTAGTTTGGGAGAGCCGCCTGCAAGTTTCATTAAAACTGACATAACAACTTTGGGGTTTTGGGTGGCTAGCAAAGCGGCGCGATCGCAGGTAAACTCAGCACAGCGCACCCATTCTAAAAGTTGTGCTTGGATAGCTTGAGCCACGAACGCCCCCACATTCGGTAAAGCAGCGGCGGCGAGGATCAGGACATTGACAGGAGTTAAGTAGACGCTGTGGTCACATTTGAGATGACCTAACTCATGAGCAATGACAGCTTGAATTTCTTCTGGTGTCAGGATATCAATTAAAGAGGTATGAACAACAATAAACGGCTGCTTACCGCGCATAGCAAAGGTGTAAGCATTGGGAGCCGGATGTTGCCGGACGTATAATTGAGGCGGCTCGATATCTAAAGTTGTGCAAGCTGCCAACAACAAATTGTGTAGTTCAGGCAGTTGATTTTTACCTACCAGCACGCTAGCAGCAATATTTTCTACATAAAAAACCTGTTCTGCCACTGGCCCTAACCAATTTCGCACCACCATATCTAAACCGGGTATTTGCTGGAGAGCTTTTGTGGCTTCTAAGTCTAGGGGATGACGAAACGAGTCAGCTTTTAAACCAAGGAGTGGGGTTTTGAGGAAAGACATGATGGAGCAAGCTAGGAAACAACTCAACTGAGGAATGCAGATAAACAGACTCCCACAGATAGTATAACGATTTAAGTAGGGTGGGCGATGCCCACCTAGCTACTAAGTCGTTACTGATGTTGAGGGATGAATGGAGTTGGTAACTTGTGCATCTGCCGAAACTCCGCCGAGGCGAGAGATTCTGGCGCCCAATTGTTGTAACTTCAGATCAAGGCGATCGTAACCGCGATCAAGATGATTTAGTCCCTGAATGGTAGTTTGTCCTTCGGCTGCTAGCCCAGCGATGACTAAAGCCGCCGACGCTCGTAAGTCTGTGCCTAAAACCGGTGCACCCGATAACATCGGTACACCACGGACAAAGGCAGTGTTTCCTTTGACACGAATATCCGCCCCCAAACGATTTAATTCAGAGGCGTGACGTAAGCGATTTTCAAACACAGACTCGTTAATCAAACTATCTCCTTCTGCCAAGGTCAACAAAGCCATAAACGGTGCTTGCATATCCGTGGGAAATCCTGGATGGGGCAAGGTTTCAATATCTGTGGCTCTAAGGGTGGCAGATTTGCGGACACGTAAGCAGTCTGGCCCTTCCTCAATAATTGGGACACCGATATCTCGCAGTTTGGCAATCACGGGGATTAAATGGTCTGGGCACACTGGGGATAGGGTAAGTTCTGAGCGGGTAATGGCTCCTGCTACCAAAAATGTACCTGTTTCAATGCGATCAGGAATGATACTGTATTCGACTGAATGTAATTTAGGAACACCAACAACTGTAATTGTACTAGTACCTGCACCCTGAATCTTTGCACCCATCGCATTGCAGAAATTCGCCAAGTCAACTACTTCTGGTTCCCTAGCAGCGTTTTCGATCATGGTTTCGCCATCGGCTAAGGTAGCCGCCATCATCAACGTTTCCGTTGCACCCACACTAGGGGTATCTAGGTAGATTTTGGCTCCTTTTAATCGGTTACTGCTTCCGGGAACATAGGCGTTACAAATGCCGTGTTCAATTTGCACTTCGGCTCCCATTGCTTGCAGTCCCCGGACGTGCAAATCAACTGGTCTAGCCCCGATGGCACAACCCCCCGGTAATGGCATCTGTGCGACTCCTAGCCGCGCCAAAATTGCGCCAATAGCGAAAAAGCTCGCCCGCAGTTGCGTCACTAGTTCATAGGGAGCTTTAGATGTGGTAATTTCACTGGCATTAATGTCTAAAATGTCGCTTTGTCGTGTGAGACGCACACCCAAAGCTAATAACACCTGAGCCATGCGCTCTACATCCGCGAGTAAGGGAACGTTCCGGATGCGACAGTCTCCAGAACATAACAAGGCTCCAGCCATAATCACCAGTGCTGAATTTTTAGCCCCGCTAATATTGACATGCCCTTGCAAAGGATGCCCACCCCAGATTTGCAAGACTGAGGAGTCTGCCTCTGGTGAAGTTTTTGCATCTGGTAAGCTGCTAGAAGGATTAATAAGCCTACCTCCAAGATAAATCTGTAAATTTAAAGGTTTGAAGTTGGTTTTGATTCTACAGTAAAGAGTCGATTGATAGATATTTTCCAGGTCAATTTACTAGCAAAAAACTATTTTTTTGTGTAACAACTGACGACTGTAAACTAGCGTGGATAAGCTTTATGGCAATCTGAAAATTGAGAAGCGAATGGATATCCAACTTTACCCCAGTGGTAAGATTTTTCTACTCTGAAGGCAGAGTGTGTGGGTGAGGTTGGGAAGTATTTGACAAATCTGGAGAAACCAGCAATAATTAGAATCTGTGTATAATAAAGATTGCCAGCGGAACTGGCGGAATTGGCAGACGCGCTAGATTCAGGTTCTAGTGCCGCAAGGCTTCCGGGTTCAAGTCCCGGGTTCCGCACTAAAATCATCAAGGATGAAATCTGAGACTTCACCCTGTTTATGTTGACTAGTTTACAAAACCCTTTAGTAAAGCAAATTCGTAAGCTGCATTCTACCAAGGAGCGGCAGAAGCAGGAAATGTTTTTATTGGAAGGGACGCATTTGTTAGAAGAAGCTTGTGCGGTGAACCATCCATTAACAGCGTTGTGCTGCACCCCGCAATGGCAAGCAGCGCATCCCTTATTATGGCAAGAAGCTAGTAGCCGCAGCGATCGCACAGAAATCGTCAGCCCAGAAATTTTAGCAGCGATCGCGACTACAATACAACCAGACGGGGTAGTGGCAACACTAAAGCGGGACTATATACAAACGCCAGTACCTACAGCAGGTTTAGTCCTAGCCTTAGAAACTGTCCAAGACCCTGGTAATTTGGGGACAATCATTCGCAGCGCAGCGGCGGCTGGGGCAACTGGTTTATGGGTGAGTGGAGATAGTGTAGATTTAGATAATCCTAAAGTCCTGCGTGCATCTGCTGGGCAGTGGTTTCGTTTAGCAATGGCGGTGAGTACAGATTTAAAAGCTACAGTCCAACAAAGTCAGCAACAGGGAATGCAGGTAATCGCTACTTTGCCCAGCGCCACCTTAACTTATTGGCAAGTGGACTGGCGAAAACCTAGTTTAATTTTATTAGGAAATGAGGGTGCTGGTTTATCACCTGCTTTAGCGGCAATGGCAGACACACAAGTGCAAATTCCCCTGAGTCCGGGGGTAGAGTCATTGAATGTGGCGATCGCTGCATCTTTGATGTTATACGAAGCCAGAAGACAAATGACTTATCAGTAAAGATTGTTAATTATGTTTTTGTCCTATCTGCTAAATACTGCTCAATGTCCGCAACCGCAGATTCAAAATCTGCTAAATCAGTAGGAATCAAATCTTCATCTAGCTCGGCTTCATTGGTATCTAATTCCTGTACGGCTTCCTTCTGGGCAGGCTCTTGGTGTAAGATATTCTGCAATTGATGCAATGATTCTTGAAACTCTTGAGCAGCGGCGTGACGCTGTTGAGGCTGATTTTGCTCCATAATTTTGACCTAACAATCTCGATGGTAGTAACTGCAGCTTGATGTTTTGCACATTTAATATCATAGTCTGCACATATCAAAATTTGGGCAGATAGCAAAGGCTTGTTTGAGGAAATGAAATTTTAGGGATTTAACCCAGCCCGTTGAAAGATTGCGTGAGGGGTAATTTCCAATTTTGGTAGTAAATCATCAGTAATTGGTTGATGCAATCGATAGGTAATTGGCAAAGAAGATGGCGCAAATACAGTTACAGTTCTAGCTTTCGTATCAACTACCCAAACACGAGAAACACCAGCGTTGAGATAATCAGTAGCTTTTTCGGCAATTTCACCAAAAGTTTGACCAGGTGAGATAATTTCAATTACTAATTCCGGTGCAACAGGACAAGCTTCATCTAATAGCCAATCAGCAGAAAGACGATGATATGAAACATAAGTTAAATCTGGTACAGGTATCCAATCTTGTTGATTTCGTGTGAGTTTGATTGCCCATTCAATCACAACCCGACCTTGTGTTTGTGCCCATGCAGACAATAGTATAAATAAAGCGCCAGTAGTTGAGCCATGAAAAAATTTTGGTGACATTTCATCATTTTTATATTTGGGTACAGCTTCACCGTTGACAAACTCGTATGTAATATCACCTTCAGGAAGTGCGAGAAATTCTTCTAGGGTAAGTTCGGTTTTGAGCTGAGTCATGGTTATTTTGCAGGTTGAGTGATGACTTTATACGGCATAAAATTTTATATCTGTACATCAAAATTTATTAGCGCCGCATATTTTTGATGATTAATTAACTCTTTAATTACTCGCTGTAAGAGACGTTGCTATACAACGTCTCTGCCTTAATTTTCAGATATGTTTATTTTACTCAAACTGGTGTAGAGAAGTAGAATTTTACAGTTGTGGTTGATGTTGATGCCAAGTAGTTGATTGCTCATAAGCATAAGCTACTTGAAATAGTTGGTCTTCTCGCAGCACTTGGCTAATTAGCTGTAAACCAATGGGTAGCCCTTTGTCATCAAAACCACAGGGTAAGCTCAAACCAGGTAAACCAGCGAGATTGGCGGGAATTGTCATCAAATCCAGCAAATACATACTTAACGGGTCAGTATTCTTTGCTCCCACGGGGAAAGCTGTTGACGGTACAGTCGGACAAACTAACACATCAACTAAATCAAAAGCTTTTTCAAAGTCTTGTTTAATTAAAGTGCGGACTTTTTGGGCTTTGAGATAATAGGCGTCATAATAGCCAGCTGACAAAGCATAGGTACCAATCATTATCCGGCGCTTGACCTCTGCACCAAAACCTTCAGAGCGGGTGCGAGTGTACATTGATAACAGATTGTCTGCATCCGCAGCACGCATACCGTATTTCACACCATCGTATCGAGCGAGGTTGGCTGAAGCTTCCGATGGTGCGATGATGTAATAGCTGGGTACGCCGTAACGGAAATTGGGACAGGAAATGATGTGAATTTCCGCTCCTAAACTCTGTAGTTGGTCGATGGCTTTAGTCACCGCTTGTTCTACAGCTGTGTCTAAACCTTCGCCAAAGGTTTCTTTAATGATGCCAATTCTCAACTTTCTTCTAGCTTTGAGGTCTGGTTTTAAACTAGCAGCGTAGTTGGGGATTTCTACTTTCAAGCTGGTTGAGTCTTGAGGGTCATAACCTGCGATCGCACTTAACAAAATTGCTGTATCTTCTACAGAGCGTCCAAAGGGGCCGATTTGATCTAAGGAGGAAGCAAAAGCTACCAACCCATAACGAGAAACCAAACCGTAAGTCGGCTTCATTCCCACTACACCACAAAAAGATGCTGGTTGGCGAATCGAACCACCAGTATCAGAACCAAGAGAAACTACACATTCTTGGGCTGCTACTGCTGCTGCTGAACCGCCAGAAGAACCGCCCGGAACCGTTGATAAATCCCATGGGTTATTTGTAATTTGGTAAGCAGAGTTTTCCGTGGAACCACCCATCGCAAACTCATCTAAGTTAGTTTTACCGACAATTACTGCTTCCGCATCCAGCAGTTTTTGCGTTACTGTCGATTCGTAGGGCGGTACAAAATTTTCTAAAATCCGGGAGGCGCAAGTTGTGGGTATCCCCTTCGTGCAAATATTGTCCTTAATTCCAATGGGAATCCCCGCTAACAGCCCTATTTCTTCTCCTGCCGCGATTTTAGCATCCACAGCCTGCGCCTGTGCTAACGCCCGTTGTGCCGTCACATGTAAAAAACTATGCAATTTCGGCTCTAGGGCTTGAATGCGGTCTAAAGCTTCTTGGGTAATTTCAACGGCAGAACGTTCTTTTTTAATTAGCTGTTCATGCAGTTCGCGGATGGATGCCATGATTACTCTCTTTATGACTCAAGTGATTCTAGTACATATTCAAGGGTACTGGGGAGTGTGGGGTGATGGGGTGGTGGGGTGATGGGGTGGTGGGGAGAAAAAGAATTTATGCTTATGCTTTTGATCTTCCCCCTTTTCCTACACCTCCCACACCTCCCACACCTCCCACACCTCCCACCCTTTCCCCTATTCCCCATGCCCTAGATTAATTTTATAATTGACAATCTGGGAGGTAAAAAAAATGGTAAAAATTATTACGCGCAAGTACATAGGCAAAGAAAATGTTTATGACATTGGGGTTGAGCAGGATCATAATTTTGCGATTAAAAATGGTTTGATAGCTGCTAATTGTTTTAATAAGTCTCATTCAACTGCTTATGGGTATGTGACTTATCAAACTGCATATTTAAAAGCTAATTATCCCTTAGAATATATGGCGGCGCTGTTGACCGCTAACAGTGGCGACACAGAGAAAGTGCAGAGATACATTAACAACTGCACAAATATGGGAATTCAAATAGATTCACCGGATATTAACCGCTCTGGGCTGGATTTTACACCAGTGGCAGGTAAAATTTTATTTGGATTTTCTGCGGTTCGGAATGTGGGACAAAATGCGATCGCTTGTATTTTAGAAGCGAGAGTGGAGGGTGGGGTATTTAAATCATTGGGTGATTTTTGCGATCGCGTTGATTTACGTGCTGTTAACCGTCGGACTTTGGAGTCGCTAATTTCTTGCGGAGCTTTCGATAAAATTGAATCTAATCGTCAGCAATTAATGCAAGATTTACCATTAGTATATGATTGGGCACAGTCTCGCGCCAAAGATAGAGCTAGCGGTCAAGGTAGTATTTTTGATTTATTGGGTGGTGGATTTTCTACGCCTAGCAAAACTACCAGCAATGCTTTTGAAACTGCGCCCAAAGCTCCACCTATTTCTGATTTTCCCCCACAAGAAAAGTTGCGATTGGAAAAGGAACTTTTAGGGTTTTATGTGTCAGACCACCCGCTAAAATCTTTAAGACAAATTGCCTCCTTACTGACTCCTATTAATCTTTCACAGCTTGGCGAACAACGAGAAGATACTAAGCTTTGTGCAGTTGTCATGCTCAATAATGTGAAAAAAGTAGTTACTAAAAAAGGTGACTCAATGGCAATTTTGCAAATAGAAGACCTGACAACACAATTAGAAGCTGTAGTCTTTCCTAAAAATTATGAACGAATTAGTTCACTACTAAAAGTTGACGCCAGATTGATTATTTGGGGAAAAGTAGACCGACGAGATGATAAAAATCAATTTATTGTGGAAGAAGCAGAGCCGGTAGAAACAATTCAGATAGTAATGGTGGAACTCAACCCCCAACAAGTAGCTAATATTGATGAATTGCATCGCCTGAAAACAATTTTACAAGAACAATCAGGAGATAAAGAAAAAGCAAAAATGCCAGTAGTTGGAATTGTACAGACTGATAATTCTCGTAAACTTGTACGCTTGGGTTGGCAATTTTGCGTACAAGATTCTAGAATTACTGTCCAAGCTTTGCAAAACGCTAGATTTATTGCTTATTTAAAACCATTGACTAGTAGTTGAAGTTAGAAAATTCCAAGTTGATTCATAATTACGAAAACCAATGTAGAGATGTTAGGTTTGCTTCGTCTCTACAAGTATTTCGGTTAACTTATGATTGATTTCTGGATAGTTCATTAGTTTGGAAATTTTGAGTAAAGACACGATAATATGTGCCTTTACTTACATATTTTTAGCTGCGTCATCAGTATAAAAGCTGAGGTGGCTGGGGCTTGAATCGTTTTTTTAGTCACTTATGCGGTTGATTATCTTTCCGAGTAAGTGGTATCTTTTGATGCCAAGGCATTTAAGCGATAGCCTAGGGAAGGAGTCAGCACTTGATCATCGCCAATGAGCTAAATAAATTTGTTTCCTATTGTAAAATTATTCAACCCCAATCACGGGAAGATATTAAAAAATTTTTTGAGGGAGTAATTTTATTTCCTTATGATAAAGAACTGCTATTACAAGCTTATTTATTCCTCAATCTCAAAATTTTATTTCCTTGGTGTACTGAATTATTATTGTTTGAAAAGTCGCCAATTGCAGACTATACAGATTTAGGAAAATGTGATTTTGTTTATCTCACTACTCAAGGTAATCTTTTTATTATCGAAACTAAATTTATTGATACAGCAGCTACAGGAGCCACGGAAAGAAAACGCAGAAACAAACACAGAAATAAAGTTTTTGACCAAGTTATGACTTTAAAGAGCCGATTTAGTGAATATTGGAATATTGATAAAGAACAGTTAGAGTGTGGAGTTTTCACTACTGACCCAGAAGTTGATTGGCGAGGAAATGGTGTGAATGTAATTACTAAATCAATATCGATAGAGCATTTAGAAGCATGGCGTCGGGGATATAAAAAAGATAATTGATACCAATTTAAAATTCCAGATGAATAAATCCAGACATAATATGGTTTGAATATTAAATTTTATTTAATTCGCAATACTTTGTAGAGACGTTGTATTGCAACATCTCTACTATCTCAACCTTTATTTGCACAAATGTGCATCAAGTACCAACATTTCCCAAACCTAATCTATCCAAAATAAACGTATACTCAAAAGCAATTTCTCGGATGCTTTCATAACGCCCGGAAGCGCCACTATGTCCCGCACCCATATTGATTTTCAGCAACAAAATGTGATCGTCTGTTTTCAATTCTCGTAATTTGGCTGTCCATTTTGCTGGTTCCCAATATTTGACACGGGAGTCATTTAAGCCAGCGGTAATTAGCAAATCTGGGTAAGCTTTCGCTTCTACGTTATCGTATGGTGAGTAAGATTTCATGTATTCATAATAAACTTGCTCGTTGGGATTTCCCCACTCTTCCCATTCTATTGCTGAGAAGGGTAAGGAAGTATCTAAAATAGTCGTGAGGACATCTACAAATGGGACGTAGGCGACTACTGATTTGAATAATTCCGGACGCATATTGATGACTGCTCCCATCAATAAACCGCCCGCGCTTCCACCAGTAATTGCAAGGCGATCGCTATTTGTCCAGCCATCAGCAATTAAATATTCAGCACAAGCGATAAAATCTGTGAAGGTGTTTTTTTTCTGCAATAGTTTACCGTCTTCGTACCATTTTCGCCCCATTTCTTCCCCACCACGAATGTGAGCAATGGCGAAAATTACGCCCCTGTCTAATAGTGATAGGCGACTGGAGGAAAAGGTTGCAGAATAAGCATAGCCATAGGCTCCATAGCCGGTGAGCAACAAGGGATTTTGTCCATCTTTTTTAATTCCCTTTTTGTACACAATAGATATGGGAACCTGCGTTCCATCTTGAGCGATCGCTATTAACCACTCGCTTTGATAGTCGGTTTTATTGTAACCACCAAGCACTTCTGTTTCTTTTTTCAACTCCCGTTGATGGGTTTCCATATTGTAATCAAATACAGATTGCGGTGTGATGAAAGAAGTGTAATGAAAACGCAAAATGGTAGTATTAAATTCTG
Organism: Fortiea contorta PCC 7126; assembly: GCF_000332295.1. Taxonomy (GTDB): domain Bacteria; phylum Cyanobacteriota; class Cyanobacteriia; order Cyanobacteriales; family Nostocaceae; genus Fortiea; species Fortiea contorta. The sequence continues at coordinate 3,425,179 of NZ_KB235930.1, forward strand.
GGTTATTACCTTCGGAAAATTCATATGTTGGCTCAGGGAAGGTAATATTATTTTCTGCTGCTGTCGAGAGGTTTCGCACTCTGGCTGTTTGCAATCCTCCTTTGCGTTCGTAAATAACTAAATGATTAGCAAAGAGGCTAATTCCTGATAGCAATACCTCTGGTTGATGAGGAATTATAGTTTGCCAATTTTGTTTAGCTGGGTTAGCTACAGCAGTTTTCATCAATTTAAAGTTGATGGCTTCTTCATTGGTGATGATATAAAAGTCATCATTGTGATGGTCAATGCTATACTCTATACTTGTGGTTCTAGGTTGGAATAATTGCCACTTACTATGAGGTTTATTCGCTTCTAAATAGTGAATTTCTGTGGTGATACTACTTTGCAATGTTAGCAAAATATATGCTTGACTGCGAGTTTTATCGACATACAAATGGTAAGAGTCGTCTGGTTCTTCAAAAACTAGGATATCTTCAGCGATCGCTGTTCCTAAAGTGTGCCTATACAACTGGTAAGGACGGTTAGCAGCATCGATTTTAGTGTAGAAAACCGTTTGGTTATCATTAGCCCAGGCGAAAGAGAAATAAGTGTCAGGAATACTCTCTGAGTACAACTGATGTGTGTTCAGGTCTAGAAAAAATAGGGTGTATTGTTCAGAACCGCTGGTATCAACTGAATAAGCTAATATTTGATGATTGGGGCTAATATCAAATATGCCTAAACTAAAGAATTCGTGCTCTTTTGCTAGTTGATTTTCATCTAACAATACTTCCTCTGTAGCGGCTAGACTACCTTTTTTGCGACAATAAATCGGATAAGCTTTGCCTTCTTCAGTGCGTGAATAGTAGTAATAATCATCCTTGCGGTATGGTACCGATAAATCTGTTTCTTTAATTTTCGAGAGCATCTCCTTGTAGAGCTTGGTCTGCAGCGCTTCTGTATGCTCCATCATGGCTGCAGTGTAGGCGTTTTCTGCTTCCAAGTAGGCGATGACTTTGGGGTTGTCGAGATCGCGCATCCAAAAATAGTTGTCGATGCGGCAATCGCCATACAACTCTAAAACTTCTGGCTGTTGTTCAGCAACCGGAGCTTTAGCGGTATTTTTTACTACTTGCTCTTTATTCATATTTTTTGCTTTATTCATAGTATTGTAATTTTGAACACTGATAACTAATAAACGCTGAGTGCTATTGGAGGGGAAATAAAGTTGCTGTTCAAAGTTGATAAAATACTTACTAAGTAAACATTTTCCAACTTTTGGTTCCAGCCAGAGTGGTAAAAGTTGCGGTTAATAAATTCAGTGATTTTACATAGTAATACTAGTTACTTAAAATGATTGAAAAATTTTAATTTGGGAAGATAATTTTTTTTCAAAGTACATAAACTAATCGCAGGTACAACTCCTAGGATAACTGGTGTGAGACATTGTTCACTCCAATACAATATCGAAGTTCGGTTAGCTACAGGAAGAAAATCTTGTAAAAGAGATAGTAACCAAATTAAAAGGCTAATAAAGAAAAAAGAAATTACAGGAATAAAATTCCACCACCATGTACCTGTAGTATATTTTCGTAACACCAGCCATTGACAAAAGCCTAAGAAAATTCCTGAGAGAATATACGAAACAGTTGACAAAAAGCCCAAAATAACGATTACTTCAGGTGATGAAGTAACATGTAAAGATGAAGCAATGGCTAAAATGTATTTAATCCAGGCGGTAGAAACACCATTGGCAATCAGCCAACCTGCAGCAGTAGCCAGTATCCACCGTCTAGTTGATAGATAGGGACGCAAAACAAGGGCTTGATCAGCGGCGAAAATCACAGCAAAGACCACGTTGCACAGGAAACTGTTGAGAGATTTACCAAAAGACAAATCTAGGTAAGTGAGGGCATTTTCTAGACCTAAACTAGCAACACCACCCACAACCCATCCCAATAACGTCATTAAGGTAAATTGGATGAGGAGCCGCCGACATTGAGAACGCGGGATGAAAAATTTTCTGTCTTCAGAATAGTTTTGATCAATGGCAGAATGAGCAGGATGATGAGAGTTGCTATGCATATGAAGTTAAATTAAGCAGTAACTATTAGTTTTTGAGGTGAGGTATCCGCAAAAGCGTAATCTCAGAATGATAAGCTAAACAGTGGCATAAAAAAGTGACTTAGGATGAAGTGTAAATGGGTGTTTCCTCAACAGATCCTCATCTCCTCCGGGTAGCTAAAGGTGAAATATTAGACCGTCCCCCGGTATGGATGATGCGACAAGCGGGAAGATATATGAAAGCGTATCGAGATTTAAGGGAAAAGTATCCTTCATTTCGTGATCGCTCAGAAATTCCCGAAGTAGCCATCGAAGTTTCTCTGCAACCCTGGCGAGCATTCCAACCAGACGGAGTGATTTTATTTTCTGACATTGCGACTCCCTTACCTGGCTTGGGAATTGAAATGGACATTGCGGAAGGCAAAGGGCCAATCATTGACTCGCCCATTCGTACTCAAGCCCAGATTGATAGTCTGCGTCCCCTAGAACCAGAAACGGCTCTACCATTTATTAAAACGATCTTGCAGGCGTTGCGTCAGGAAGTAGGTAATCAATCAACGGTATTAGGATTTGTAGGTGCACCGTGGACTTTAGCTGCTTACGCAGTCGAGGGTAAAGGTTCTAAAACCTACTCAGTGATCAAGAATATGGCGTTCTCAGAGCCAGCAGTTTTAGATCAACTGTTAACTAAATTAGCAGATGCGATCGCTGTTTATGTCCGTTACCAAATTGACTCCGGTGCTCAAGTCGTCCAAATGTTCGATTCTTGGGCAGGTCAATTGAGTCCCCAAGATTATGACACCTTCGCCCTCCCCTATCAACAACGGGTTTTCCAACAAGTCAAGCAAACCCACCCCGACACACCTCTAATCTTACTGGTTAGCGGTAGCGCCGGTGTGCTAGAAAGAATGGCACAATCTGGCGCAGATGTCGTCACTGTAGACTGGTCAGTGGATATGGCAGACGCTAGAACCAGATTAGGTAAAGACGTCAAAGTTCAGGGAAATCTTGATCCAGGGGTGCTATTTGGTTCCAAAGCTTTCATCCGCGATCGCATTCTTGACACCGTTCGCAAAGCCGGCAATGGAGGTCACATTCTTAACCTCGGTCATGGTGTATTACCGGAAACTCCAGAAGAAAATGTTGCTTTCTTCTTTGAAACAGCAAAGCAACTGAATGCACTCGTTTAGTTAATGGTCATTTGTCAAAAACTGACCGCAGAAAGGATGAAGGATGAAGTAAGAATTGGTACAAGCCGAGTGGAATCGGTATAGTAATTTCATACTTCATACTTCATACTTCATACTTCATCCTTTAGTTGACCTTTGACTAATTGCAGTTGTTCGTTGTCATCCCCACCACTAATCAAAGTAATTTCCCACAACTAACAACTAAAACTTCAAGTCTATGAGCCAGAAACGAATTTTAGTGACTGGTGCCAGTGGTTGCATAGGTCATTATATCAGCGAAGCCCTAATTCAAGAAACAGACCACGAGCTGTTTCTCTTAGTAAGAAACCCAGATAAACTACAAGTTGATACTCAATTTCGTCCAAATATCACCGTATTGCATGGTGATATGCAAAAAATTAGCCAATTTGCCGAGTTGTTATCAACAATTGATACTGCAGTGTTGACAGCAACTGCTTGGGGCGGTAGTCTGACGTTTGATATTAATGTTTTGAAAACTTTAGAATTAATCAAGCTGCTCAATCCAGATAAATGTGAGCAGGTAATCTATTTTTCCACTGCTAGTGTTTTAGATAGCCACAACCAACCATTAAAAGAAGCAGGGGAAATAGGCACAGATTACGTCCGCTCTAAATATGATTGCTTGCATCAGTTAGCCAGATTACAAATTGCACCGAAAATCACCACAGTTTTTCCCACTTTAGTTTTAGGTGGTGATGCTAAAAAACCATTTTCTCATCTGACGTCTGGTATTCCAGAAGTGACAAAATATATTAATTTGATACGCTTTTTGAGCGCAGATGGCAGTTTTCATTTTATCCACGGGCGAGACATAGCCACCGTCGTTACATATTTAATTGATCATCCTCCCGAAAAAGATGAGCCGCGCCGCTTAGTTTTAGGTCAAACACAGTTAACAGTAGACGAAGCCATAGAACAACTTTGTAGCTATCTCCGCAAAAGAATTTACTTCCGCATCCCCCTATCTTTGTCATTAGCAAATTTGATTATCGCCGTATTTAAAATTCAAATGGCGGCGTGGGATAGATTCTGCATGAATTATCGACATTTTACTTACGATCATGTGATTAATCCTGATAGTTTTGACTTACCAAATTACTGTGCAACCATCAGCGATGTTTTAAAAACTAGTGGTGTTACCAGCGATTAAGATTTGAGTCATTATCAAGAAACAGGAACCTAGCCGAAAGTCAACGAGTCTTAATTTTAGTTAAAGTGGGATAACAATCAAAGTGTGAGGATTGATACTGTATGCGAGTCCTACTGGTGTATCCAATATTTCCTAAAACCTTTTGGTCATACGAAAAAATCTTGGAATTAGTTGACCGTCAGGTTTTGTTACCACCTCTGGGTTTAGTGACAGTGGCAGCAATTTTACCCCAAGAATGGGAATTTAAGCTGGTTGACCGCAACATTCGCCCCGCTACCGAGGCAGATTGGGATTGGGCAGATTTAGTTATTTTCTCGGCAATGATTGTCCAAAAACAAGACTTATTGGAGCAAATCCAAGAGGCTAAAAAACGTGGTAAGTTAGTTGCTGTCGGTGGCCCTTACCCGACATCTGTACCTCACGAAGTGCAAAATGTCGGCGCAGATTTCCTGATTCTAGATGAAGGGGAAATCACCTTACCCATGTTTATTGAAGCAGTTCAACGGGGTGAAACTTCGGGGACTTTCCGCGCTACAGAAAAACCCGATGTCACCACTACACCTATACCCCGCTTTGATTTACTCGATTTTAATGCCTATGACATGATGTCTGTGCAATTTTCGCGGGGTTGTCCCTTCCAGTGCGAATTTTGTGACATCATTGTGCTGTATGGTCGCAAACCCAGGACTAAAACTCCAGCCCAATTATTAGCAGAATTAGACTCCCTTTATGAATTGGGTTGGCGGCGCGGTGTGTTCATGGTGGATGATAATTTTATTGGCAACAAACGCAATGTCAAGTTGTTGCTCAAAGAATTAAAAGTTTGGATGCAAGAACATAATTATCCTTTCCGCTTTGATACTGAAGCTTCCGTTGATTTGGCTCAAGACCCAGAATTGATGGAATTGATGGTAGAGTCTGGTTTTGCGGCGGTGTTTTTGGGAATTGAAACACCAGACGAGGATAGTCTGCAATTAACGAAGAAGTTTCAAAATACGCGGAATTCCTTAGTTGATGCTGTACAAAGTATTATCAAAGCGGGATTGCGCCCAATGGCTGGTTTTATTATCGGCTTTGATGGGGAGAAAGCAGGCGCGGGCGATCGCATTGTCCGATTTGCGGAACAAGCAGCGATTCCTTCCACTACTTTTGCCATGTTACAAGCGCTACCCAACACCGCCCTGTGGCATCGGTTGACAAAGGAAGGGCGATTGCGGGAAAACCAAGACGGTAACATCAACCAAACAACGTTGATGAATTTTATTCCTACCCGTCCCCTCGCAGACATCGCCAGGGAATATATTGAAGCTTTTTGTACTTTATACGACCCAGTGAAATATTTAGACCGCACCTATCGTTGTTTCTTAATGATGGGCGGCCCTAGCTGGCAAGCGCCAGCGAAAATGCCAGAATGGGTAGTGGTGAGAGCGCTGTTAACTGTGATTTGGCGACAAGGAATCAAACGGGAAACCAGATGGAAATTCTGGCATCATCTATTCAGCATCATTAAGCGTAACCCCAAAGTGGCGGAACATTACCTCGCCGCCTGTGCCCACAACGAACATTTCCTCGAATATCGCCAAATTGTGCGCGATCAAATTGAAAGCCAGCTAGCTGAATATTTAGCCCAGGGTGTAGAAATACCTTATGTGCCAGTGACAGAAAAAACTAAGGCGGTAGTTTAGTTAAGCTTGATTATGGGTAAGAGAAACATTACCCATTCTCTCTCAAGAGATTTATGAAAAGCGATCGCACTCTACAGGTAATCAACCACGGGCGATCTGCTCTTAGCAGCAGCGCTTCGCTATCGCATTTATAATTTGCTTACATATTTGTATTGAGTTATGAATATCCATGACATATTGGGAGCCAAACGGGAAGAAATTTTGCAAGTTGCCGCAAAATACGGAGCATATAATATCAGAATTTTTGGCTCAGTAGCCCGTCGTGAAGCTGATGTTAACAGCGATGTTGATTTTTTAGTTGAAATGGAGACAGGACGTAGCCTTTTTGATTTGGGTGGATTATTGATGGAGTTACAAGAAATACTTGGCTGTGAAGTCGATGTTGTCACAGAGAAAGGATTGCGATCGCGCATTCGAGAGCGAGTACTAAATGAGGCAGTTCCGTTGTGAGGGATAATAGTGAAAAGTTGCGCGATATTTTAGAGGCTATCGAACGTATCGACAAGTATGCAGTTCAAGGCCGGAAAGCTTTTGAAGACAACGAACTAATTCAAACTTGGTTTATTCAACACCTACAAATTATTGGAGAAGCATCACGTGTATTATCTGCCGATATTCGTGAGGCCAATCCAGATGTTCCTTGGTCGCAAATGATTGGGATGCGAAACATTTTGACGCATAATTATTTTGAAATCGATTTAGATGTTGTTTGGTTGGTTATTGAACGCGAATTGCCAAAACTTAAGCCTCAAATCGAAGCAATTTTAGAAACATTATCTTGAATATTATATTTGCGATCGCACTCCCAAAAGGCGATCGCACGACACACCCACCCCACAATTTCCCGTAGGGGCGGGGTTTTCCCGCCCTCGCTTGTATTGATCACAACGGTGGTAACTACTATATTTTTGCAAGAGGTCTATTTTTAGAAAATTGTATTAAAGTATCTTATCCAACACTCATAAATTATATTTATTATTAATTAAACAGATGCGTTCGTGCAGAACACAAGTCGTTTCTTGCAGAACGCAAGTCGTTTCGTGCAGAACACAAATCGTTTCGTGCAGAACGCAAGTGCTTTATGTATTTACTCTGTTGATGCCTACGTATGGTCACTAGTGACATTTTTATATGCATTAAGAAACTTTATTTGGCGGTGCGTTAGGCTGAAGCCGTAACACACCCTACTTACTCTACTTGGCTCAAGCGTATTCGGTGGCGTTGTGTAAGACCTGGGTGAGTTTTCGTTTAATAGTTAAATATACGTGATTATATAAGAGTGATTATATACAGATACATCTTTTAGACATATTGCTAGTGTTGTTTTTTTTAATACAATACTACGTGTAAACAACTAAACAATCATTGGAGTATTGTTTAATGAACCTGACTAAAAAACTCAGCATTGCTACCGCTGGGGTAGCTGTGGGACTTGCGGGTGTCGCCATACCTTCTAGCGCCCAAGCTGCACAGTTATTTAATTTTGACTACAGTAGTTCTTCGTTCGGAAGTTTTTCTTTATCTGCTAGTGGAACTTTGACCACTACTGATTTAGATACTGCAACTAATAGGTACACAATCACCGGAATCACTGGAACAAGAACATTTAACGGTACTACAGAAGACATACTCGGACTGATAGCACCAGGTGGTTTTCAAGGAAATAACAACATCTTGTCTGCAAATTATCCGTTTTTAGACGATAATGGCTTCGCTTTTAACGTTGGCAGCGGTGAAGTTAACGTGAATGGCGCTACATTCATGGGCTTATTCTCCCAGTACCTTGATAACACTGATGGCATGGGCTATGTGCTGGACACTTTTAATGTTACCAAAGTCACTAACGCCCAGCCAGTTCCTGAACCCACTACTGTAGCGGCTGCTATTGCTTCTGGTGCTGGCTTGATTGCGGCGCGATTGAAGCGGCGTCAGAAGCAAAAACTTTCCCAAGCAGCATAATTATTTTTAATTATTTTATAGTTATCTACCTAACGGCATCTACCCTTGAAAATGCCTCAGCGTGAATATAATTTTTTTATTCAAACTCTAAGTAAGCTAGTAGGGTGGGCAATGCCCACCCTACTGCGGTTTCCGGAAATTTTTTATATTTAGTTATGGATGTTGTCACGCAGAGGAGGACACTTGCGTGCGGTAGTGGAGGAGTTTGAGCAAAGTGTCCGTCGCGCAGAGGCGCGGGGGGTGGTTGTGATGGTTTTATTTCTCTTCACTCCAAGCCTGTAATTGTAGATATACCAGTATCAACGCCACAGCTAGCAATACTGTGGCTCCTGCGGCTGCGTAACCGAAATCAAATTGACCAAAAGCTTCTTGGTAAATATAATAAACCAGCAAATTTGTAGAATTTAGCGGCCCACCACCGGTGATTACATAAACTTGCTCAAAACTCCGCAATGTAAAAATACCAGTAGTGACTATCACAAATATTAAAGTTGGTCGCAAACCGGGAAGGGTAATGTACCAAAATTGTTGCCAGCTATTGGCGCCATCTAGTTCTGCAGCTTCATAGCGACTGGGAGGAATGGCTTGTAACCCTGCTAAAAACACTACCATATTGAAGCCGATTTGTTTCCAAATACTCAATAAAATTAACACTGGCATAGCCCAAAAAGTATCCCCTAGCCAGGGAATAGATGGTATTCCGAACAGTCCTAAAAAGGCGTTCACTGGGCCAGTGGTTTGAAACAGCCAACGAAACCCCAAACCAGCGGCTACTAGAGAAATAATTGAAGGCAGAAAATAAGCACTCCGCAGTATTCCCCGCCAAGCCAGGGAACGATTTAACAAAACTGCTAGTCCCAGAGGAATGACTAAACTAGGAATGATGGTGGCAACGGTGAAGTAAACTGTGTTAGCGATAACTTGCCAAAAATCTGAGTTCAATAACAATCGCCAGTAATTTTTGAAACCTACGAAGTAAGTACCTGTAGCAGTGAAACTACCAGCAGTAAAACTAAGATAAAACAAATAAGCGATCGGCCACAGCACAAATACACCAAGTAAAATCAATGCTGGAGTCAAAAAAATCCAGGCGGCGATCGCATCGTTATCTAGTACCTGCATCCAAGAGAGGCGGGATGTTTTCATAGCAATGTAAACTATTTAATGGATGTTGGATGTGATTCTACGCAAATTTATTGTTAATATCCTGAAAATCTGATGACTCTATTGCAAACAACTAAAATCGCCCCTTACTTTGGCAAATTTTCTATCCCTAGCAAGATGCTCGCTGCTAGCGTATTTATAGCATTATTAACGGCACTCGACACAACGGTTTTAGCCCAACCTGTCACAGCGCCACAACCAACTCCATCGCCATCAAACCAGTCTACCAGCCCGATAACCCAAAAATTATTGGGGCAATGGCAAGCGAAGGATTTGGAAACTTCAATCACGTTAGCCTTCATTTTCTCCCCAGAGGGCAAATTATTTGTTTTTTCACCCAATGCGCAAACTTCGGTAGCTGTGGAATTTCAATATCGCATTAACCCGACGCCGCAGCCTATGCATTTGGATATTACAGTTCCTAATAAAAAAGAACCTGTTTTAACAATTTTTGAATTTACTGCTAATGGTCAATTAAAGTTGCAATTAGATAACACTGATCCTGGAAAACCTAGACCTGTAACTTTTGCTAAAACGGCGGCTTTATTTACCAAAGTTTCTGATAGTATAAAATTACCTGATAATGTCAAATTAATTACTCCTAAAGCGGGAATTAAAAATCAATAATTTCTGCTTAGTGTTAAAAATAAAGAATGAAAAAATATTCTTATATATTTCACTCGATACTTTATGAGTCAAGATTACCCAAGGGATGCTAGTCTGATTGTCCCCAATATTTCTAGTTACCAAATAACTGCAAATGCTCCCTTAAAGCTGGGAATTATGGCTTCGGGAAATGGAAGTAATTTTGAGGCAATTTTCCAGGCGATCGCTGATGGAAAACTTAATGCCCAAATTCAAGTTTTAATTTATAATAATCCTGGAGCTAAGGCGGCGATCCGGGCTACAAATCGCGGTATAGATGCTTTATTAATCAATCACCGGGACTATCAAAATCGTGAATATTTTGATAAACAAATTGTTGATAAATTGCGACAGTATGATGTGGAATGGGTAATTTTGGCGGGCTGGATGCGGCTATTGACGCCAGTCTTAATTGATGCTTTTGCTGACAAAATTATTAATATTCATCCTAGTTTGTTGCCCAGTTTTAAGGGAATCCGTGCAGTGGAACAAGCTTTAGCCGCAGGGGTGAAAATCGCTGGCTGTACAGCCCATATAGCTTGTTTAGAAATGGATAGCGGGCGAATTTTAGCACAAGCTGCAGTGCCCGTATTCCCAGACGACACACCAGAAACACTCCATGCCAGAATTCAAGTCCAAGAATATCAGATTTTACCACAGGCGATCGCTCTAGCCGCACAATCATAACGCCATCCACGTGCTGTGGGATACTTGCGCCCCATACTGAAGGGATTCATTAAAACTGCGTAAAAAAAGGAGTTAGGGACTGGGTGTTAGGGAAAGACGTTTCTATTGTTTGTGATATCGGCAAGAAAATAAGTTAAATTTATCACTTAAAAATAGTATCAAGTTTTACAAAAGTGCATTTATTGAATTTAATCAGTGTGAAGTTAACATAAAGTCCGGACGGTCAAAAATAAAGCAGTTTAATATATTAGATTTGCTGAATGCAGATTGCTGTCAGCAAAAGTTTTTCCTTAGCCCATAACTTTATAAAATTTGCAGATGGTAGTATGGTATTTAACTGTTCACTTATCTACAATTAATTTTCCCATGCATTTTTCGGTTTTGATTAGCCATGAGCTAAACTCAAAAAAAACATCAATTCAAAGAATTATTGATGCTTGCATCTTTGTGCATTGAAGATAAATTCATGAGAATTTGGTAAGGGTTAAACCCCCTGTTGACAACTATCCTAGACTCTACCTATGGTTGGCGTGGCAACAGTTATATCTTCATAGGTTCTATCATAACATTGACAGATAAACAAACACCTAAAATTTAGTTTTTTTCTCAGTAATCACATGATATAAATAAAATGTTAATCAGAGCAATTAACACTCGTATGTCCAAAGAAACCGCATTTTTTATATATGAAATCAAATTATTTAACACCAAAATAAAAAAGATGTATATTTGGTATTTACTATGTTAAGATGATAAACATAAACTTGAAAAGTCTTACCCAGACTGGCAAGTAACACAGGTTTGCTAATGTTTTATTACTTGCAAGCAAGTTAATTTTTTACACTCTAATTGAAAACTAGGATTTTGCTTTTGAGCTAATAAACTAGTATTACAGTTACTGCACAACCAAAAATATTCCCAGACAAATAGACAATACATACCGTAGCAGAGACTACCATGATATTTTTGATGGTTGGTTTATTCACCTGCTTAGGAGCGCAACTTATTGCTTTACGTATCTGCAATTATCTTTTGCCAAAAATCAGAAACATACTACTAACTAAATTTCAAATTATCCAGCGATTATCTCACAAAGCAATGTTATTAGACAGCGAGGGCAAAAAATACTCGCTTAAAAAACAGACTAATTTAAAAAATAAAATTCCAGAGCGCACCGCCCAATTGTACCAAGAAATTAGAGAACGTCAGCGGATGCAACAAGAACTAGAAAAATCTCTTTCTCTGCAATGGGCAACATTAGAATCTACTGCTGATGGTATTTTAGTAGTAGATATTCAAGGTAATATTACTGGGTTTAATCAAAAATTTCTGAAAATCTGGCGCATCCCTGAATCTCTCATGTCTTCAGGGAATTACAAAGCAGCATTCAGAGTAGCGATGAAGGAGCTAAAAAATCCGCGATATTGTCTTGCTACCGTGAGGGAATTGTCTTTGCACCCAGATGAGCAAATTAATGAAGCAATCGCCTTTAAAGATGGGACAATAGTAGAGCTTTATTCGCAACCACAGCGCCTGGGGAGCAAAATCGTCGGTAGAGTCTGGAGTTTTAGGGATGTCACCGATCAAAAATTAGCAGTAGCTACTATCCGTCATCAAGCCTCACACGATTTATTAACAAATTTACCCAACCGCGAATTTTTCCATCAGCGTCTTGTAGAATCATTGCAGTTAGCACATCAAAATCATCATCAATTAGCTGTTTGCTTTTTAGATTTAGATCGATTTAAAAAAATCAACGATACACTAGGTCATAGAATTGGTGACCAATTGTTGCAAAGTGTTGCTCAACGATTAAAAAAGTGCTTAGGAAGTGCTGACACCCTAGCGCGGTGGGGAGGTGACGAATTTATCTTACTTTTACCAGAAATTAAAGATGTTCATGGTGTCGCCCACATTCAAGAACATATTCTAGCAGCTTTTAAACCAGCATTTAGTATTGAAAATCATTGCTTGCATATCAGCGCTAGTATTGGTGTGGCGCTTTATCCCATCCATGGTGAAGATGCAGAAACCTTAATTAAAAATGCTGACGCGGCGTTGGCTCGCGTCAAGTCTCAAGGGAGAAATAATTATCAATTTTATCACTCTGCTATCACTTCCCAAGCTACCGAATTGTTAATATTAGAAAATAGTTTACACTCGGCTTTGGAGCGGCAAGAATTTGAGGTTTACTATCAACCACAAGTTAATATTACCACAGGAAAAATTACTAAAATTGAAGCCTTGCTACGTTGGAATAGCTTTGATTTAGGGTTAATTCCTCCCGAAAAATTTATTCCCATTGCTGAAGAAACCGGATTAATTATATCCATTGGCGAATGGGTTTTAAAAACTGCTTGCACTCAAAATAAAGCTTGGCAAGAAATGCTAGAATTACCAGCACTTACTGTTGCTGTTAATCTTTCTGCTAGACAATTTCAGCAATCTAATTTAGCTGAAATGGTAGCGCAGATATTATCAGAAACTCAATTAAATCATGAGTGTTTAGAGTTGGAAATTACTGAAAGCGTGGCGATGAAAAATATCAGTTTAACCCAAGCCACATTGAGAGAATTACATAATATGGGCGTGGCTATTTCCATAGACGATTTCGGCACAGGATATTCTTCTTTAAGTTATCTGAAAACCTTTCCGCTCCACGGCTTAAAAATTGATAAGTCTTTTGTACGGGATCTCAGACATGGTAATAATGATGTGGCGATCGCTACTGCTATTATTGCATTAGCTCATGGATTAAATTTGGCAGTTGTAGCAGAAGGGGTAGAAACTGAGGAGCAGAGGAATTTGTTGCAAATTCTCAATTGTGAGTTGATGCAAGGATATCTTTTTAGTCGTCCTCTCTCGGTTGAAGATACCACAAAATTGTTACAAAAATCTCAATCTTGCAGATGTAGTGATTCTTTTTTAGTAGCATAATCACCACATGTTCATAAGGCAAAGAAGATAGCCCAACAGTTAAAAATATTCTACCCTGGCATCAAAACCGTATGAGCGGAGCTTTCTTGAATGACTTTCAGCAGCAGCCCGCTCGCCAAAAGCACCCGCGTTGATATAATCTCCTAAGCCAGACTTCTCGACCACCGAATTAGGTATATACTGACGCACTTTATTGAGTGTATCCGCATTCCGAACGGGGATAATCACCACGTAGCGATTATTATTAGATGAATTGCTGATAGGGGAAGTATTCAAACCTAAAGCTTGCCAAGTTTGCTTATCTACAATCCCTGTAGGATTGAGTCGAGCATACTGCTGGAATGCATACACATAAGCTCTTGTATTTTCCCCAAAATTCCCGTCGGGATTAGCATTAAAAAAGCCTATTTGCAGCAACCGCTCTTGTACTGCTTTGACATTTTCCCCTCTGTCACCGATTGTGAGATAATCTCTATTAGCTTGATTTGTCGTCGCTGATTGAGTTGCATTTCGCTGTTGGGAAACCTGACGCAACGCATTCAAAGCTTGGAGGTCAGCTATACCATCTGCACTGAGTCGATAATCTCGCTGGAATCTACTCAAAGCTTCTGTGGTCATTGAGCCTACATAGCCTGTAGGATTAGTATTTAAATAACCCAAATCCTGCAAATATTGTTGTAGCTCCCTTGCTTGCTCAGTTGATAAGCTAGACGTGACTGCAACTTGGTTTTGACTATTTCCCAATAATGCATTCCAAGTTTGTTGATTAGCCACCCCATTTGCAGGTATCCCAGAGTTGCGTTGAAACGCCATTACAGCATCTCTCGTGACACCGCCAAAATTGCCTGTAGGAGTGGTGGTAAAATAGCCTAACTGCTGCAGACGTTGTTGTAACCTTGTCACAGCCTCTCCCGTACTCCCGACAAACAACACCGGATATTCGCCATTGGCACTAACTGTGCTGAAGTTGGCTTGTCTAGTTGAAGCAGAAATCGTGGTATGATTGCGAACCTGGGCAGATTGCCTGGATCTAGCTAAAGCCTGCTGAGTCTTAGAACCAAAATAGCCTGTAATGGGGCCTTCAAAGTAACCTAATCGCTGTAGGCGCTGTTGTAACCTAGATACCGCTGGGCCTCTGCTACCTAGTTGCAAATTACTGCTACTGTTTCTATTCCCTCTACCTTGACATGACTGTTGCAGTCTGCTTTGAGTATTACCACCGACAACGCCGTCAGCAGGTAATCTATTCGCCTGCTGAAAGTTGATGACAGCTTGCTGTGTTAAGGAAGCAAATTTGCCTGTCACGGGGCCACGAAAGAAACCTAACTTACTCAAACATCTCTGAATATTTGTCACTCCAGAATTATTACTACCTACTTTCTGGAGTGCGAAAGCTTGTTGAGCTACACTCAAAACGCCAATAGTCAACGCCACAGACAAAAAACCCATCGTTGCGGCGCTGGAGAGTTTTCGCCAACGCCAAAATTTGAGATTAACTCGAATAGGAACAACCTCAAGGTTTTCAGATGCCTCGTATACTGAGGCGAGATGAAGATAACCGATGGCTTCCATAGTTTTTTTAGTCTGCGGGTGCTAAAAGTTTTCTCGTGGTCAATGATCTACCAAGCTAGTTCTTGATTGACATCGGCAGAATTACTGCTTTTTCGAGTACTAGAAAACTTTGTCCCCAGTATACTATGGACAACGGTAACTAGAAACATTTATCTAGTGGCAATTTCCGGAAAATAACTGACTATTGTGGTTGATTAGGTGCGCTTTCTTCTGCTTGCTCCTCAAAGCGTTGAGTATTACCTGCTTTCACCCAACCTTCTTGTTTGCTGTCTTCAACACGGACTTTTTGCCAAACTTTATCCTGGCTTTCTTCCAAGATAATAACTTTTTGATTAAAAGCAACGCCACCAACACGGGCCGCATCTTGTTGTGGTTCCGCTCGCAAACCTAAACCTTGAGGCCAAGTTACTATCCCGCGATAAGCTCCTGGTGGTAATTTTTCGGTTTTAGGTGATGGTGTGGGAGTGGGGGTTGGTGAGGATTGCGGCTGAGGGTTTTTTTTTGCTTGTGCTTGAGTTGCTTTGGGAGCTTTGGGTTTAGTAGGGGGGTAATCGTTGCTAAACGTTGGTTTAGTGGGGGGCGTAGCAGTGCGATTCACAAAATAGAGTGCTGTGGCGAGTCCGCTCCCGATTAAAATAGCGATCGCTAAGAATACTCCCAAGATAAATTTTAGTAAGCTAGAAAACATGTTTCTAATTTGTCATCAATAATCATTTGTCATTTGTTATTTGTGATTGGTCATTGGTCATTTGTCAAGTCTAATCTCCCTAAATTTTTAATCAGTCCTGCACTTAGTACAAGTACCCTTTGCCCAATCATCACATCTGCTGTTGGATGCGATTGCTTAAAGGACTGTGTTTGGAGGCTAGACGCGCTCTCCCCGCTGCAGCCCATTCTTGTAGTTGTTGTATCTGTTCGCCTGCTGTGCGCGCCAAGGGAATGATTTGACTAGCGGCGGCTAAAATGTCATCGTTAGTAAAGTCCCGATTTTGACTAAAGCCTATATGCATAGCTTCAATTAAAGTCTGCTCAATCTCTGCACCAGAAAAATCTGGGGTTTCATAAGCTAATCGGTCAAGTTCATAACTTTTCAAGTTATGGGGGCGTAATCGGGATAAATGAACACTAAAAATTGCTTTCCTTTCTTCTTGGGTAGGTAAACCGACGAAGAAAATTTCATCAAATCGCCCCTTGCGGAGCATTTCTGGTGGTAAAGCTTGGATATCATTAGCTGTGGCGACGACAAACACAGGTGAGGTTTTTTCAGCTAACCAAGTAATAAATGTACCAAATACTCGGCTAGCGGTACCTGCATCACCCTTGCTACCCAATCCAGAAAAAGCTTTATCGATTTCATCAATCCACAACACGCAAGGTGCTAAGGCTTCCGCAACTTGAATCATTTGGCGAGTCCGAGATTCTGATTCTCCTACCAACCCACCAAATAACCGCCCAACATCTAAACGTAGTAGTGGTAAATGCCAATGATGAGCGATCGCTTTTGCTGTTAAAGATTTGCCTGTACCTTGAATACCCACTAACATTAAACCACGAGGGTGTGGTAATCCGTACTGGCGAGCTTTTTCTGTGAAGGAGCCACCCCGACGGACTAACCAATCTTTGAGGTTATCCAGCCCACCGATATCAGAAATTTGCTCAATAGCGGGGTAAAAATCGAGGATTTGGGTTTGGCGGATAGTTTGACGCTTTTCGGCTAATACTAAATCTACATCTTCTGGCTGCAATTCGCCATGAGTTGCGATCGCTCTTGCTAAAACTCGGCGAATTCTCTCCATTGACAACCCTTGACAAGAACGCACCAAATCATCTAAAACTCTCCCAGATAAAGAGTTCCCCGTTGCTTGTAACAAACGTTCCACTTCTGTCTTAATTTCTGCAGCTGCGGGTAAAGGAAACTCAACCACCGTCAACACTTCGCTTAAATCGTCAGGAATCGCCATTTTTGGCGACAGCAAAATAATATTTTTCGGCTGAGACTTCAGCAGTCGGGAGAGGTTGCGGAGTTTGCGCGAAATTGCCACATCATCTAAAAAACGATGATAATCTCTTAAAATCAAAACTGCAGCTGATGTAGCTGGTAATTTTTCAATAAATTCCAGAGCTTGTAGTGGGTTACGCCGCCCAAACCCTGCATCATTGGGATTACCTTGATAACCGTCAACAAAATCCCAAGTATATACAGCACGATTACCCTGGTTGATTGCTTCTTCTTTGATAGCTGCTTCCACCCGCTCCTCTTCAAAAGTAGGAATATAAATCAAGGGATAGCGGGCACGGATTAGCAGTTTAAATTCTTCACGAAAGTTCATAAACTTGATGAATAGGGAAGAATGGGGGAAGAGCAGGTAAGAGTGATGCTTTTAGGAGTGTAAATATACTCATGACTAGTTCGTCAACCACAAATAGCATCCACAGCGATTGACTATCCAGGAAGTTGTTTTTTCAGCACTTCTAAAGAAGCCCAACGATTATCAATCAGCTTTTCTGGGCTATCGCCCTCAGCACTTAAAATACCAGGACAATTCAGGTCACACAGTTGTCGCTGAGGAATTGCCAAACACATCTGCTCATACAGCCATTCACTAGGATAAAAATAGCCGTCAGGTGGTAAGCTCTCCACCAAATCTTCTACAGCTACTTCCCGTTCTAAAGGCAAATCTTGCGGCTGATAAGCAGTTTCATCTAACCAAATAATTTCGTTGGCATCAATCACCAAACGTTGGTTATACTGCTGTAAACAACGGTTGCAGGTACAGGTAATAATAGCTTCTGCCTGACCGACAACTTCTAAATAATTACCTTGATGCTGCACACGAAGGCGACCACGAACTGGCGTCAAAGTTTCTAAACCCGGTAGAAAATCCTTAACTTGAATTTCCTCTGTCCGCTCCGGTGTCTTGGTGAGCTGCGGAATGTAAATTGCGTCCATAGGATTTGTGAGATATCCTCACTCGAAGTTTCAGTGATCAAGGGTCAAAAGTCAAGCGTGATTCTCCCCATCACCCGATTCTTTCCTCGTTCAGCAGTTGACGCACAACCAAATGACGATGCGGCTCTTTACCACGACTGAAGGTTTCTAGATCTCCAAATTCCTTCAAAAAAGTGTGAATTTGTCGCCGTTCGGCCGAACTCAAAGATTTGATTTCCACTTCTTTTCCCGTATCGCGCGCCTCTTGCGATGCTGCGGCTGCTAGTGCTTGAATTTCTGCTTGTCTTTGAATGCGGTAGCCATTTAACTCGATAGTATACGAGGCTTGTTCTGCTGGCGGTTGATGCAAGTTCAGCACTGAATTAGCTAAGTATTGAATTGCATCTAGCACTGAACCGTCACTACCAATCAACAGCCGAATTTGTTCTGGAGTTAAATTGGTTTCATCAATGGTCAACCAATAATTATCCGGTTCTGGGAATTCACCGTCTTGGGGCGGGGCTGGTTCTAAATTGCCCCTAACTTCAGTGTTTACCCCAGTAAGTTGCAGCAGTGTTTTTAACCACTGCTGCCCTCTGTGCATGGGATTATCGCTCATGTTTAACTTGCAGCCTTTTTCTTAGAACTTTTTGGTTCAAATGGCAAGGATTTTTGTTCTACTGCTACTTCTTTTTCTTGAGTATCTACAATTTTTTGTAGTTCCTCTGGTAAAGGTTCGCGGGAAAGCAGATAGGTTTGTGCGGTTTGGAAGATATTACCAATTACCATATACATCAATACCCCAGCCGGCAAAGGGAAGAACAAAAACATCCCAGAAAAGATCACTGGTGTAATTTTATTGACTGTATCCTGTTGGGGATTGCCACCGCTGGAATTTTGCCCAGACAGCATTTGGCTGACATAAAGGCTGATGCCAAACGAAATGATCATTGCCACGATATCCCAATGGACTGTACCATCAGGATCGATCGCACCGACTCTTCCCAAGGCGTCAATAAATAAAAATCCCTTGTCTGCAGCCAGTCCAGGGATTGTACCTTGAATTGTGACATCGCCGGGCTGTAAAGCTTCTATGTTACCCTCGGCGTCAATTTTAATTCTGTCTTCCCCTTTGGTGATTTTCCACTGAGGAATCAGGTTATTTTCTGGATGCTCTGCTATTAGTACCTGAAATGGCTTACCTTCTGTGGTCTGATATTGAATCTTGGTTTTTTCTCCCACAGCCAACTTATCACCACCAGGGAGGATAGCAGTAATCTTGCTGTGTTCTCCATCAGCTATGTAAATATTCTGGGGAGAAGTAGCAAAAGCTTGAGGTTGAATGCGCTCGATTTGTTCAGCCGGGAGCACTTGCAGATTAACAGAATAGTTAACGCCTGCAAAAGGTGAACCCCGCAGAGTTGCAAATAATGCTAATAATACCGGCATTTGTAACAAGAGCGGCAAACAACCAGCTAATGGGTTACCAAATTCTTTTTGGACATTAACCATTTCCTCTTGTTGCTTTTGCGGATCATCTTTATAACGATCTTTAATTTCTGCCATCCGCTTCTGCATCAGAGGTTGCACAATTCGCATTTTCCGCATGTTGCGAATTGAGCCAGCACTCAGGGGATAGAGCGCAAAGCGGACTATCAATGTCAAAGCAACGATCGCCAATCCATAGCTGGGCACAATACCATAGAAAAAGTCTATGATCGGCAGCATGATGTTGTTTGAAAGAAACCCAATACCAAAATCCATTATTGTGAGTTCAACCTGAGGTACTTTAATTAAACTGAATCTAATTTATCTAAACTGTGATCAGCCTGTGACTATCCTATGCTACGGATAGCCGCACTTTTTCCATTTGGGCATCAAGGACGAACTTGGGGAAAATGAGGGAGAGTGATATTGCTTCCCCGTCTCCCCAAAACTCACCCCTACGCCTACTCCCTCATTTACTCGCAGTGGCGCTGTATTCAGGGTTCTTCGCTGCAACTTTTTCACTGATGTAGTCATAAGCTTGACGGAAGTTGGGGACAGCCCGCATTTCTAAACGACTACCATTTTTCATGGTGACAACCATGTCGCCCCATAAGCCTAAACCACGAGGGACTTTGACTATTTTCACCACTTCAGAATAGATGATATCAGTGCGATCGCGTCCCATCCAACCTCCCATCACAGAAATGCGGCGGTCGGTAATGCGGAAGCGTAACCACAAAGCCCTAACAATTGCTCCTACTGTTAAAGGTATCCCCACAACGGTTAGCCCAATCAGCAAGTTAAGAATTAAATCCCCAATATGGGGGCCACCCTCATAATAAATTTCTTCACGAATGCCCATTGAGTACCTCGGCTTGTGCCAACAACTGCTCTAATTCTTGCAGAAATTGTTGGCTTACGCACTCTTGTTGTGCTGCTGTTGGTTTAACGATGAACACTAGCCGCCACCCTGGCGTGAGTTTAGGTAACAATTGATATAAAGCTGCTGCCATCTGCCGTTTGATTCTGTTGCGAACTACTGCACGCTTACTGACTTTTGTACTAATCGAAATGCCAATCTGCGTGCTGGCGAGATGTGCTGAGTCGATTGGTGAAAGTTTGGGAGCAGGGGAGGGTTTTAAAGCTCTCAATGTGAAATGAGAGCTATGACGCCGGATTCCTTGGCGGAAAACTGCTTGAAAGTCTTTATGAGACTTGAGTCTATTGGATTTGGGCAAAGCCACAGCTACTCTTTGTGCTTCAGTCGCTCTAAACGCTCAGACGATGGCGACCTCTTTTCCTTCTGGCGCTGATGACGTTTCTTCCATCTGGAGTCCGCATTCTAGCACGGAAACCAGAGGTTCTTTTTCGCTTGCGGTTAGTACCGCCTAAAGTTCTCTGCATAACTAATCTCCTTTTCGGTGATTTACATAAAAAGCCACAATCTGAAATTTTATCACCTTACTAGGAATAAAGGGATAAGTAGCTAAACAAAATCAAGATTCCGGCTTCATCTCTCACCCTGAAGTTGGGTTTCCCTTTGTTCAACCCAACCTACCAGGGTTTCCTAGTTCATACTTCAGCTAATTAAGAAATACTTAAAATCCAGGTTCCCACATAACGTAGTAATGGGACATCGCCAGCAGAGAGTACTTGACAGTTAAAGTAGAATGTCCCAGCAAACGCGGGATTTTGCACATTAGATAAAATTAACTCTACTCCACCACCTGCGGGTACTGGTTCTTGGGGAAAAATTTCAATCACGCGACTTTCTTTATTCCACTTCACCTCAGACAAGGCAACCTTTTTGTTTTTATACTTGACTTCAACCTTAGTGGTGTCAAAAGTCCCTTTGTAATAATCAGGATAAGTGATGGCAAACTGGGTTACTGCCAATTTCATCTTTTGGGTAGGGATTTTGAGGATGTAGCGGTCTGTATTATTTGTTTGTCCGCCAAAATCTAACCGAAAGGGTAGCTGATTTTCGCTTTTGACGCCGCTAAACAGGGTGAATCCGGGTAAAGCTTGTCCCCAGGTAATGGTTTGGAAACCTGTTAGTAAGCAGCCGGTAATAGCTAAGGTGGAAAGTAAACGTCGCATGATTAAACTCCTCTAGCAGATAGTCAGTCTGTGATGTAAATAACCGAAATTTAGTATTCGTAACTAAACTTTACTACTGACTTCTAGCAAATGGACGTTAAATTGCGACAAAAAGTGCCGTTTGGGAGGTGGGGGAAGAGAAGATGAGGAGAATAAGCTTGATAAAAGCCTGATACTTCGACTTTTTTGCTGACCTCGGCTTCGTTCAATACAACTGACCGATACGCTATCCTCAAATAAATATCTGGAAAATTTGATTGTGTATCTGAATATGTATGAATGTGTCGGGATTATAAGAGTTTTGTTATAAAAATTGAGCTTAACGATTAGCGATCGCTAGTTAACTTGAGATAAATTGTTTAAAACAAGCCTGAATCAAAGGGGTAATTATTAAAATTTGATTTGGGAATACTAGGCTTTACCAATTTGATGCATACTGCACTATGTCATGAAGGAATACAAAAAAATTGCAATCCCTAAAATAAGCTGAAGACAAAGATACTAATTTGGGGAATCAACATAGGATTTGCAGTATGTAAACCAATTGGCAAATATTATGCAACCTTGAAATCGACAAGTAACCCAGTGTAGCTTGCTTCCAAGAACTAAAGAGTGGGAGAGGAAAAATTAAAAGTAGAATCTACTAGGAAAAATCAAGGTTGATCGTCCCCGTCCTTGAGGGATGAGTGCGGGGAATCCCTCAGCAGGAAAATTCTATAGTTGGCAGATATTAAGTATTTATCTCCAGGAGATTTCATGAGAATAGCAGTTGCCAAAGAAATTGAAGTTTGTGAACGTCGTGTAGCATTAATTCCTGATATCGTTGCCCGGTTAGTCAAACAGGGTTTAGAAGTTTGGGTAGAATCAGGTGCGGGAGAGCGATCGTTTTTTAGCGATGCTGCGTATGCAGCAGCAGGAGCGAAAATTATCGCTGATACGGCTACATTATGGGGTGAAGCTGATATTTTGCTCAAAGTTAGTCCACCACAAGAAAGGGAAAATGGACGCTCAGAAATTGAGTTGTTAAAAGAAGGAGCTGTATTAATTAGCTTCCTCAATCCCTTAGGAAATCCCCTGGTAGCAGAGCAACTGAAAAACCGCAAAGTAACCGCCCTCAGCATGGAGTTGATCCCCCGCAGCACCAGGGCGCAAAGTATGGATGCTTTGTCTTCCCAAGCGTCCTTAGCAGGTTACAAAGCAGTATTAATTGCTGCCGCAGCCTTACCGAAATATTTTCCCATGCTGACAACCGCCGCAGGCACGATCGCCCCCGCGAAAGTATTTATTATGGGTGCAGGTGTGGCAGGATTGCAAGCGATTGCCACCGCTAGACGCCTAGGCGCAGTGGTAGAAGCCTTCGACATCCGGCCAGCGGTAAAAGAAGAAGTACAAAGCTTAGGGGCGAAATTCGTCGAAGTTAAACTCGAAGAAGAAACCACCGCCGCTGGTGGTTACGCCAAAGAAATCTCCGAAGCCAGCAAACAACGCACCCAAGAAGTTGTCACCGAACACGTCAAAAATGCCGACGTGGTTATCACTACCGCCCAAGTACCAGGGAGAAAAGCCCCACGCCTAGTCACCGAAGAAATGGTTTCTCAAATGAAACCCGGTTCAGTAATTGTCGATTTAGCCGCCGAACAAGGTGGTAATTGCGCCTGCACTGCACCCGGTAAAGATATTGTCTGGAACGGCGTGACAATTATCGGCCCCATCAATTTACCATCCTCGATGCCAGTCCACGCCAGCCAGTTGTACGCCAAAAACGTAACATCGTTGATGCAACTATTGATTAATAAAGAAAAAGCATTACAAGTTAACTTTGCTGATGACATCGTTGACGCCGCTACCATCACCCACGCCGGAGAAATTCGTAACCAACGTGTGCAAGAAGCTTTAGCAGCAGTTAACACTCAGCAATCTGCAGTTAGTTAGGGAGTGGGGTGATGGGGTGATGGGGTGATGGGGAGTGTGGGGAGTGTGAGGAGATGAGAGAAAAAAAGAATTTATGCTGACGCTTGCTATCTTCTCCTTCCTCCCACACCTCCCACACTTCCCCCTCCTCCCACACCTCCCACACTTCCTACGCCCTATTCCCCATACACACAAGGAGTTTTGATCTGATGAATGAAGCATTACTTGCGGCTTTATTTGTATTTGTTTTGGCGTCGTTTATCGGTTTTGAGGTCATCAACAAAGTACCGCCCACTCTGCATACACCGTTAATGTCAGGCTCAAATGCAGTTTCTGGAATTGCGGTGTTGGGGGCGATTGTTGCTGCTGGTGCGAGAGAAACTAGTGTATCAGTCGTTCTCGGTTTGATTGCTGTGGTACTCGCAACAGTCAACGTTGTGGGTGGTTTTCTCGTGACAGACAGAATGTTGCAAATGTTCAAAAAAAAGGAGGTTAAGGCGTGAGCGACTTTTTACCAACTGGGATTCAACTGACGTATTTAGTCGCTGCATCCTTATTCATTCTGGGTTTGAAAAAGCTGGGATCACCTGCCACAGCTAGGAATGGTAATGTGGTTGCCGCTGTGGGAATGCTGCTGGCGATTGTAGCAACACTGCTAGATCAGCACGTGTTGAACTATGAGATGATTTTGCTAGGCTTGGCGATTGGTTCAGCAATTGGTGCGATCGCAGCCTACAAAGTGCAAATGACGGAAATGCCCCAAATGGTGGGTTTACTCAACGGTTTGGGTGGTGCGGCTTCTGCTTTAGTCGCCGTCGCTGAATTTTGGCGGTTATTAGATTCCGGCGCACCTGTACCTCTGGATGTCAACATTTCCATGTTATTGGATGTGTTAATCGGTGGCGTCACCTTCACAGGTAGCTTTCTCGCCTTTGCTAAATTGCAAGGTTTAATCAGCGGTTCCCCGATTACATTTCCTTTCCAGCAACCATTTAACTTGTTACTGCTGGGTGCTTATGTGTTGGGTAGTGCCTACTTAATCATCACACCAGACAGCCTACCCATATTCTTAGCAGTAGTTTTTGTTTCCCTGATATTGGGTGTCATGTTCGTCATCCCCATTGGTGGCGGTGACATGCCCGTGGTAATTTCATTGTTAAACTCCTTGTCAGGTATTGCCGCATCCGCCGCAGGTTTCGTGGTGATGAACAATATGTTAATCATCGCTGGGGCGTTGGTGGGCGCTTCTGGTATTATCCTTACCGAAATTATGTGTAAGGCGATGAACCGTTCACTCTTCAGTGTACTGTTCAGCGCTTTTGGTACAGGTAGTGCGGCTGGCGGTGGCGCTGGTGGTGCTGCAACTGATCAAACCGTCCGCAGTATCGATCCCGAAGAAGGAGCGATGATGTTGGGTTATGCTCGTTCTGTGGTAATTGTCCCTGGTTATGGGATGGCAGTTGCCCAAGCTCAACATAGCGTCCGCGAATTGGCAGATCAACTCGAACGGATGGGCGTTGATGTCAAGTACGCTATTCACCCTGTAGCGGGAAGAATGCCAGGACACATGAATGTGTTATTGGCTGAGGCGAATGTGGCATATACCCAGTTGTATGACATGGATGATATCAATCCTCAATTTGAGCAAGCCGATGTAGCTTTAGTAATTGGGGCAAACGATGTAGTAAATCCAGCGGCGCGTAGCGATACCAATAGCCCAATTTATGGTATGCCGATTTTGGAAGTTGATAAAGCGAAACAGACAATCGTGATTAAGCGCGGGATGAGTACAGGTTTTGCCGGTGTAGATAATGAATTGTTCTACAAGGATAAAACCACAATGCTGTTTGGTAGCGCTAAGGATATGGTGGCGAAGTTGGTTTCCGAAGTGAAGCAACTTTAAACTAACCGCCAAGAACGCCAAGGGCGCGGAGTTAATAAAGAATTAGAGAGTTCTTGCCTTGGGAGAGTGATGCTTCTGAGGCAAGTTTTTTTTAAGATTTAGTTCGCGCAAAGGCGCAAAGGCGCAAAGGTCTATTTTAAGAATTTTCGTTAAGACGGTTTAAAAATTGCTTCCATCTAGACACAAGTGCTGACTGGCTTGGCTTATGTTTAGAGCATCTAAGTTTTCTACCCTCCAGTTTTTGATAACCAGTTTCCAGGATTTTTGGATGAAATTTCACTTCTAGAGACTCTGGGTTAATACCCAACAAATTCAAATCAAATAAAGTATGTAAATCTGCACGCAACAAAAGTCCATTATCTGGATGATTATCATCAGTACCGCGATATGGTGAGATATGAGCAGCTTCTAAAACATCAAGTAGCTTTAACCTACTAATCATACATTGGTCGCCATAGCATTGACGCAACAAGTTTCTAAATTTGGACTGTCCACGACGTTCCTTAATTTGCCTAAATACTGTTTCGCGTCTATCTTCTCCTGTAGGAAAATATTCAACCGTTCGATCATCTTCATAAGCTCCATCAGCTTTGAGATAGTTAAAACTTTGGTTTTGATTCAGTAGTTTAGCGACATCAGGAGCATTTCTGAGTAAAGTTGCTTCAATAAGTGAGAAATCAATTGGTCGCATTGACAATTGTTTACTTTTATTCAGCCAAGCATCTTTTAACGCCTCAATACTGACAGCGCGTTCTGTGAAAATAAATGTATCACCAAAATTAGCAGTACGGTTTTCACAATTTATAGTATCTTCCAGGGCTATATCAAAATCATGACCACAATCATAACAATGAAAAGTGGGTTTCTTGTTTTTGCGTCTATTGAATTTTGTTTTAAAACATGAAGGACAACGCAATAATTTTTTTGTTGCTTCATATATCTGTATTAATTCAATTCTAGCAACACCAATAAGCTGTTTTTTATCCCTTAATAGAACTAGATCACTTTCAGCAAGTTGACGACAATATGGAACCTCATTGTCATACTGATATACCTTGGAAATTTCGTCGACATAACCAAGATTACCAGCATGTTGGCGGTCATGATTGCTTATTAGTAACCATGCTTTATGCGTTCCGTCTTCAATAATTAATTTGTCCATTGGAAAACTCTTTACTTTAGTGATTGTTATTATTAGAGTTCCCAAAATTAAGATGAAATTTAAAATTAGCTGAGTACTAATCCAATACAAAAATAGCCCCTATTCAATTGCTCTCCCTGAATACGATCGCTCTCTTTTTCTCTTCCTCTGCGTCTTTGCGCCTTTGCGTGAGATAAAAAAAGCGATACCCGTAGCTACACGCTTTGGCTTAATTAATTTGCGAATGAGTCTTCGATACTCGTAAACGAGGATATTTTGCTCATCAACGAGTATTTTATGCTTGTGAATGAGGCTTTAATACTCGTGAACGAGAAGATTTTGCTGATGAATGAGGATATTTTGCTCATCCACGAGTATTTTTTGCTCGTGAATGAGTTTTTGATACTCGTGAATGAGGATATTTTGCTCATCGACGAGTATTTTTTGCTCGTGAATGAGGCTTTGATACTCGTGAATGAGGATATTTTGCTGATAAATGATATAAATCTAACTATGATAGATCACGATCGCTTATTCAAAGAACTACTCACCACCTTCTTCTGGGAATTCCTAGAGTTATTCCTCCCAGAAATCACCACCTATCTAGAACGTGACACCATCTGCTTCATCGACAAAGAAGTATTCACTGATGTCACTGCGGGAGAGAAATATGAAACTGATATACTTGTAAAAGCCAGATTTAGGGGACAAGAATCTTTTTTTCTAGTACATCTAGAACATCAAGCTTATTACGAAGAAGATTTTGACTTGCGGATGTATCGCTACTTCGCCAGATTATATGAAAAATACGGTTTGGTGCGACTCGTTACCCGCATTGTCTCAACTTTCAAATTCCTTGATAGAGTAAACTCCCAAGATATAGGATTTAACTTCCTTGGTTTCCATGTAAAACAATACAAAGTGGGGAAGAATAACTCTGGAAAAAACGGACATGGCAAGAAGTTAGGATTTAAAACACTCATCAAGCCCAGCGACAAAGCAATAAAGAAACACTACGACGACATAGCCAGAATAATCGATAACCACAAAAGCGCTCCACAGGAAGCACTAATCAGTAAACTTAACCCGGTAATAAGGGGATGGGTAAACTATTATTCAACAGTTGTGAGTAAAGAGATATTTTCAAAGTTAGGCAGACTAGTGTATCTGAAGTTAAAACGCTGGGGAAAACGCCGTCATTCCAAGAAATCAGGTAGTTGGGTAGCCAATAAATATTGGCACACAGTAGGCGGCGAAAATTGGGTATTTGCAGCAACAGAGAACGGTGAAGTCACAGTGAAGCTATTCAAACACTCACAAAAAGAAATTGTGAGACACGTAAAGGTAAAAGGTGACGCTTCACCGTTCAATGGAAACTTAAAATACTGGAGTGCAAGAAAGGGCAATCATCCCCTAGTACCTAAAAAGATAGCAACACTACTCAAGAAGCAAAAAGGGAAATGTGCCCACTGCGGACTGTACTTTAGAGAAGACGATTTAATTGAGATTGACCATATTATCCCTAAATCGGTTAGTGGAAAGGATATATATGATAATCTACAAGCCTTACATAGGCATTGTCACCACGTTAAAACTGCCACTGACAACTCTTATGACCGACATAAGAGCGATACAGAAACAAATGTGATGTGGTAAGCGGGAAGTACCCATGACAAGGGTCAAGTCATTGAGGAGCCGTGTGAGGTGAAAGTTTCATGCACGGTTTTGAAGACCAGCAGGACTGGCGACAGTCTTGCTGAGTTTAATCCAGTTTACCCTATCGCCTTATTTTCTTACGATCGCCCCAAAAAAACCGAGCCAAATTTTCATCAGGTAGCATTTCCCAATAAAGTTATCTTGCAGTTTAACTATGATGTCATCCAGTTAAATCGCCTGAATTGGCGGGAATACCTGCAACAACAAAATCCGGTAGCTAGTGCGCTGATGGCTAAGATGAACATAGCACCAAAAGACCGTCCCAGAGTAAAATCTGAGTGTCTGCGTCTCTTAGCTACGTTGCAATTAGATCCAGCGCGGATGCAGTTGATTTCTGGGTTTATTGATACCTACCTACGACTAAACGCCCAAGAAACAAAAATATTCCAAGCTGAGATTGCTCAATTTGAACCAACTCAACAAGAGGTAGTTATGCAAATCGTCACCAGTTGGATGGAGGAAGGGATACAACAAGGGCTACAACAAGGAGAATTGAAAATCATCCAGCGCCAATTAACACGGCGACTTGGTGGAATCACCCCGGAATTACAACAGCAACTGCGTGGGTTATCATCAACTCAGTTAGAAGATTTAGCAGAAGCGTTGCTAGATTTCTCCACAGAAGCTGATTTAGTAACTTGGTTACAACAACAGTGAAAATAGGGAATAGGGATTAGGGAATAGGGACTAGGGACTAGGGAAAGAAATTTTCATTGTTCTTTGTGAGCAAAAGGAAAACTTTACCCCAACACAGCTTGTCCCAATCGCTTGAGAATTCGCAAGACTTCAGCTAACTCATGTCGTCGAGGAAACAAAGAAAATGTCCTTGATACATCGTACTGCGGAGTGTCTTTTAGAGTTAGCTTGAGAAATACAAACTCGTCGCCGTTTGTCGCCATTCCGAACACAGGTTGATCGCTCTGAGGATTAGTCAGCATATAAGCTAATAACTGCGGTAATGCTGCTGGTACGGGAATGCTATTTCGTTTCGATTCCACAACCAAAATCCACAGCCTTGATTGCACAACTAATGTGTCAATAAAACCGCGAATCGTTTCATCAGGATCTGCAAGTTCTAATTCCACACCATAAGGTGAGCGAATTCGATATGGTGGATCGAGAAAGCCTGCGAGGTCTAACAACGGCGAAACTACTAAAAGGTTAATCGTACCTTCTAACAGTAGACCATCAACTCGGTGGTAATCATAACGTTGCTTAATTCGAGCAATACCCGCCTGTTCTTGTTGGTTGAGTTCGGGTAATTTGTCAATCCATTCAGAAAAAAAGCGATCACTATCAGCTTGGGTTAAATTACAACGAGTCTTTAAATCACTCAAGCTTTTAATGGTATCAGTAATTCCGACCCTGGAAACCATCTGCTACTTTCTCATCATTGCTTTTAGTCTAACAGTGGTATTCTACGCTTTAGTATCAATCGATTGCCAAAATTTTACCAAGCGATCGCCCTTTCCTCCTCTGTCTTGAAAAAAAGCGTAGGCAAAGCCCGCAGCAGGCATCGCCTAAATTATTCTCATTTACTTTGTCAAGTACACTGTATACCGAATAATATCAACTTCTTTTGGTTTACTGTAGACATTGAGCAGGCAAATACCCCTCTACATACCCACGCTCATGACTACTTGTTACTTTACATGCATTAAATGTTACTAAAATTTGGAAATCATCTGCTGCATCTTGTGCTAAAAGTTGACCAGCCATGATTCAATGAATTATTAATTATTTCCCGTCAAACTCGACTAATTCACAGCCAACAAAAACTTAAGTACTTCTTGACTACTGATTCATCTGTAAATAATGTTGCTACAAATGGAGGTTGAGAGCAAGAAACAGCAAACATTTGATACAAATAGAACGAATCTGACCAAAATTAACTTTTACTCTGGCTATTGCTGCTAAATGAACTCCCAATCTTCGCGCCCGGACAAAATCCTAGTTGTTGATGATTCTCCTGACAATGTATTCTTGATCAGAACTATTTTGGAGGAAGAAGGCTACATAGTTAGCACTGCAGAAAATGGTATTTCCGCACTGACACAACTGGAAACATCACCTTGTGACTTAGTGTTACTAGATTTAATGATGCCAGGAATGGATGGTTATGAAGTTACTAAGCGTGTCCGTGGAAATACGAGATTACAGCAATATATCCCGATTTTGTTAATTACTGCCCATGACGCGCCTAATGTAGCTCAGGGACTAGATTTGGGTGCTGATGATTTTATTCGCAAGCCTGTAACTGTAGATGAATTGCTAGCGAGAGTGCGATCGCTCCTCCGATTAAAGCACAGCATAGATGAACGCGACGAAATTACTCGCCAAAGGGAAGATTTTGTTTCTCGACTCACTCATGACTTACGCACTCCCCTAGTGGCCGCAGACCGCATCCTAATGTTGTTTCAGCAAGGCGCTCTAGGAACCTTATCCCCACAAATGCAGGAGGTAATCGCCATTATGGCGCGCAGTAATACCAATCTCCTGTCAATGGTCAATACCTTATTAGAAGTTTATCGTTTTGAAGCCGGTCGTAAAACCCTAGCCTTTCAGCCTGTAAATGTAGCCCAGCTTTTAGAAGAAGTCAGCGGAGAATTAACACCCCTAGCTCAGGAAAAATCACTACCCATTCATCTGAATTTTACGGCAGAATCAACTAAAAGCGCAGTCATGGGCGATCGCTTAGAACTACATCGCTTATTCACTAACCTAATTGGTAACGCCATCAAATTTACCGAATCTGGTTCAGTGTCGATTAACCTCTGTGCGGAAACTGAGACTAACAACAACTCTTCAACAAGCTTTTCTCTCAGTTCCATCGGTAGTAAATATATCACTATCGAAGTAGCAGATACAGGTTCAGGGATTCTTCCCGAAGAGAAAGCTATCTTATTTGAAAGATTTCGCCAAGGTAGCCATAAAAGCTCTGGTAGTGGTTTAGGACTCTACCTTTCACGCCGCATTGTTGAGGCTCATCAAGGCGCAATTTTAGTTGAATCTGAGCCAAATAAAGGTAGTATATTTACTGTACTTTTACCGTTGAAATTGTAGGGGATGGGGCATTGGGAATAGTTGATAGCTGTAAACAAATAACTAATAACCAATAAAGTAAAAATTATGTTGACAGATTCATCAATTTCTGCAGCAGATATTATTCGTCAGCAACGGGAATTTTTTCAAACTGGGAAAACTAAAAGTGTTGATTTTCGGATAGCACAACTCAAAATCCTGAAAAGAGCAGTTCTGGAACAGGAACAAGCAATTATCCAAGCCTTAAAAGCAGATTTAAATAAACCGGAAATAGAGTCTTATCTGACCGAAGTTTTAGTTACTAAAGAAATTGATTATGCTCTCAAAAACATCGCCGCTTGGACAAAACCGAAAAAAGCGCCGGTGTCACTAGATTTTTTCCCTTATTCAGCCAAAATTTACCCAGAACCGCTGGGAGTTGTATTAATTATTGGCGCTTGGAACTATCCATTTCAGTTAACTATCTCCCCGTTAGTAGGTGCGATCGCTGCAGGTAATTGTGCAATTATCAAACCTTCAGAACTTGCTCCCCGTACTTCTCATCTCTTGGCTGAAATCATTCCTAAATATTTCAACTCTGAATATTTAACAGTTGTCGAAGGAGGTGTAGAAATCAGTCAGCAACTAATAGCAGAAAAGTTTGATCATATCTTTTTTACTGGTGGTACAAATGTAGGAAAAATTGTCATGGCTGCAGCCGCAAAAACTCTTACCCCAGTGACTTTAGAATTAGGTGGTAAGAGTCCTTGTATTGTAGACACAGAAATTAATCTAGAACACACCGTTAAAAGAATTGTTTGGGGTAAATTTATTAATGCTGGACAAACTTGCATTGCTCCTGACTATCTTTTAGTGAATAAAAAAATCAAAATCGAACTATTAGATAGCTTCAAAAAATGCTTGAAGGAATTTTATGGAGAAAATCCCGCCATTAGTCCTGATTATGGGCGAATTATTAATCAAAAACAGTTCGATAGATTAGTAAACTTTCTGCAAGATGGTGAAATTGTCATTGGGGGAGAAACTAATTCTACAGAATGCTATATTGCGCCGACAATTATTGATCATGTGTCTGCAGCATCTCCTGTAATGCAGGAAGAAATTTTCGGGCCGATTCTGCCAATAATTGAGTATTCTGAAATTACAGAAGCGATCGCTTTAATTAATTCTCGACCAAAACCCCTAGCCTTATATTTATTTTCTCAAAACAAAGACCTGCAAAACCGCGTCTTACAAGAAACCACATCGGGTGGAGTTTGTCTCAACGACACAGTAATGCAGGTTGGTGTGTCTTCTTTACCATTTGGCGGTGTGGGTGATAGTGGGATAGGTAGCTATCACGGTAAAGCGGGTTTTGACACCTTTTCCCATAACAAAAGTGTCTTGAAAAACTCCTTTTTGTTAGATTTAAATTGGCGATACGCTCCTTATCAAGGGAAGCTACCTTTTTTAAAAAGATTTTTGGGGTAATAGGGAACTTGTAATTACAAAAAGCTCTCTCTTCAAAACTAGTACACCACGGCGGAAATAAAGCAACGATTACAAATCTATGAAAAGCTTAGTGTACAAGCTTCTTAATTTCATACTAGCCTGCGGCAAGCCGCCTTTCAGGCGTCTACATACTTCATACTTCATACTTCAGACTTGAGCCTTGTTAAATACTGCTGTAACGTTCCTCAGCCCAGGGTTCACCACGGGTATGATAACCGTTGCGCTCCCAAAATCCCAATTCTTCCCGTTCTAGAAACTCCAAACCGTTAATCCATTTGGCGCTTTTCCAAGCGTAGAGATGGGGAACAACTAACCGCATGGGGCCGCCATGTTCTGCAGTTAATGGTTCGCCGAAGGCTTGGAAAGCGAAGAAATTTTCTTCTCTGACAAAATCAGCGATCGCAATATTGGTAGTATATCCCCCATAGCAGTGTTCCATAATATGGGCTGCTTTCTGGTCTATTTCAATCAGATTTAAGAAATCTGTTACCTTGATCCCCGTCCATTTGACATCAAGTTTAGACCAGCGGGTGACACAGTGGAAATCTGCTGTAAATTCGTGTTGGGGTAACGCCATAAAATCTGACCAACTAAAGCTAGCAGGTTTTACTAAACCCCAAACCCGAAATTGCCATTCTTCTGTCGTAATTTGTGGTGTCGCACCATAAGTTAGAACAGGAAAACCTTTGGTTAAGTGTTGTCCTGGAGGAACGCGATCGCTTTCTTGTCCCTCTGGCTTACGAAAAAATTTTCCTATCATATTGCTAGAAAAATAAGATTTTTGATGATTGTCTGAAGTGTGTTTTTACCAACTCAAACAATCAGCGATTTTGTTAGTTGAATATGTTGTGTAGTCAGCGCTTTAAAGCGAAAGCGTTAACTACAAAAACAGCAAATTTTTTCGGTAGACTACTGGATAATTGAGTGAGTAAAGCCGCGAAAAAACGCTTGACGAATTGAATGATTAATTATGATTCTTCTTCTTCTTCAGCGACTGGATAAACATATGTGGAACGTCCAGTCAAAATCGACTTACCAAGAGAAAGAGCTTTTTGGGCTTCAACAGCAGCTTTGTGTCTCCAGGTAGCTCGGCGTTTATCTCTTTTGGATTTTGATGTTTTCTTCTTAGGAACAGCCATGACAGGGCCTATCGCAATTCTTGACAACCTTAATATTCTAGTCTATCCCTCGACACTGGGAATGTTATTTGTCGATTACTTTGGGGCGGTTGGCTGACCTGCGGTGGGGATTTGTTCAAAAAACAGCAGCGATCGCGCAGTTTTAAAATAGGTCGCCCAGCGTTGGGGATCGGGGCGAGTGCGCCATTGTGGACGAGTTACGTCTAAAGATAGAACTGGTGCGATCGCTCCGTAATTTTGTACGGAAATGATAATGGAAACATCTGTAACTAAAATATCTTGATCAAAACTGCGTTGGGCGGCTGCTCTAGCGGCTGCTTCCGCCCTCCGCAGTATGGTTTCGTAGTTTTCTTCAGGTAAGCGGTCGATAGCCAAGTCAACTCTCGCTGTGTGCGCTGACACCATAGAAGGGGCGATCGCTTCTGTCAAAAACCATACAGCGACTGGCGATGAGAGCAAAACTGCTAAAGAAACTGTCCGGATTTTTCTGGCAAGTTGGCTAATAAATGGAAAGGAAATGATCAATGATGGTTGATAGTCAACATCCCTGCTCATGACTTTGTGGCTCCTCAAATTGGGTGAGAGTATTTTCTGAAAAATTATGTAATAAAAGCTACAGTTATTTTGGGTTCGCTGAGAATCTCCTAGACTATAAGACACAGGTTAGCTTTGTTTTTTGGGCAAAGCCAACCGCAATTTTAAGCAAACAACAACCGACAAAGAGCGGGATGGTAAATTACTGGGCGATTATTATTGGTATTAATCAATATCATTTATTTCAACCTCTAGATTGTGCTCAAGCAGATGCTGAGGCGCTAAAGGATTTTTTAGTCACAGCAGGTTTTAAACCACAAAACTGCTTGTTGATGACAGACACTTCACCGCCAATGAGAAATCAAGCCACCTATCCCACCAAGGAAAATATTCTGCTGTTGTTAGAGGATTTGGCGGCTAAATCTTGGCACCCACAAGATTATGTATGGTTCTTTTTTAGCGGTTATGGAATTAACTACAAAGGTAATGATTATTTAATGCCGGTGGAGGGCGATCCTGACTTAGTACCCGAAACGGGAATAGAAATGCGATCGCTGATGCAAAGTCTGCAAATGGCTAACTTGCAGGTATTGCTCATGCTGGATATCAATCGCGCTTTTGGCACTCAAGCCGATGCACCTGTGGGACAAGAAACCATCGAACTAGCACAGGAACTCCAACTAGCCACCATTCTTTCTTGTCAACCAGAGCAATTTTCCCACGAAAGCACCGAGTTAGGACATGGATTTTTCACCGCCGCTCTGTTAGGGGCTTTGCATTCTGGTCAGGGCAATAGCTTGACAAATTTAGAAAGCTATGTAAGCTTGCTGACGCCGCAATTGTGTCAACACCATTGGCGACCGACACAGAATCCTGTGACTGTGATCCCCGCCAAACAACAAGCTACTTTGCCACAAACAAGCGATCGCACCTTAGCCAAAAGCGAAGTAGCTACTGTAATTTTTCCCGAAGAATCCTTCGCTGTCGCCCTCACAGCCCCCGCTCTGGAAAATAATGCTCTCACCACCACAACCGAGTCGTCAAAAACCAGCACTTGGTCAGGATCACCAGGAGCGCAGACTGCAGTTAATCCCAGAGGTGAGCATTTAAAAGTACCACAATCCACCGCCTGGGTAGAAAAAGCCAAATCCGAAGTGGGGTCTAAATCCCGTTCTCCCAAAACCGCTACAGGAAACAGGTATATTCCCCAGCGATCGCCGCAAACTCACAACAACACCCGATCATGGCAGCAGCTGTTATGGTGGGTTGGCGGCAGCATGTTAATCATAGGTTTAATCGCCGTCA
This sequence comes from Fortiea contorta PCC 7126, assembly GCF_000332295.1. Lineage (GTDB taxonomy): Bacteria > Cyanobacteriota > Cyanobacteriia > Cyanobacteriales > Nostocaceae > Fortiea > Fortiea contorta. The sequence continues at coordinate 3,460,931 of NZ_KB235930.1, forward strand.
TTTTTCTCCGTAATCAAACCAGATTTAGAACTCAAGGAATATTAAAAACACCGCCGAATGCAGGTAGTAGTGAAACAAAAGTTATTAAGACTTCACCCAATACAGTCGCTACCAATTCCGCAGCGCCCACCCCATCCGCCAATCCATCTAGTCCCCCAGCCACCGTCAATAGCCAGTCAAAAAAACGCAGCCAAGCAGTTTTAGATTTAGCCAAAATGTCCCTGAGACAAACTCAGGCCAGCGATTTAAGTTTAGCGATCGCCACTGCTAAAAAAATTAAACTCGGTGAACCATTATACGAACAAGCCCAAGAAAATATCCAAATTTGGAGCCGGATGATTTTCAACTTAGCAGAGGGACGCGCCCAACAAAGACAGTACCAAAATGCTGTTGCTGCAGCACAATTAGTTACCAAAGAAGCAGAAGTTTATCCCCAAGCCCAAGCAGCAATTAACCAATGGCGATTAGAAGCCAAGCAATACCTCAGCAATCGCACCCTTTTAGACGCCGCCAACGCCTTAATTAAGCCCAGACAAGCTTCTACTTATAATCGAGCGATCGAAGTTGGTAAAAAAGTACCACCAGGTCAGCCAGGCTTCGACATGGCACAAAAAGCCATCAATAAATGGAGCGAAAAGATTTTAGACCTGGCCAAAACTCGCGCCGCTCAAGGAGATTTGAACGCAGCCATTGAAACCGCAGCCCTAATTCCCGAAACAACCACCGCCTACGAAGACGGCCAAGAAGCAATCCAAAAATGGCAAGCTAGGCGAATTAAAAATTAGAACATTGAAAATGGGGAGCAATTTCTGCCATTAGCGTCAGGTAGTCTCAACGCTAATGGCAAATTACATCAATTCCCTAAAAGGAAACAACAGATAAATTTGTAGGGGCGAACGGCCGTTCGCCCTTACAGGTTATTGATGTGTTGCCAAAATTTACAGAATTGGTACTAGGCAACGGATGGAAATCTGGAAGCCATAAAAGCGAGTATTACGAATTAAGAATTAATATTAATCTCCAGGAAATGTCAAGACTCACGCAACTGGCGTCTATATCTTCTGCTATTGTGGGCAAGAGGCCAGAGTCAAGCATCCTGTTTATATGCAAAACACAACTCAGTATGTGCAACATAGTGACCGAGCCAAAAACACGGCTTTTGAAAGAGTACCGAAGGTTGATTACCATTTAGGATCAGGAAATCAATATCTCAGACCTATTTGACAATGAATGTAGAGACGTTGCTTTTGCTTCGTTCCTACAGGGGGTTACATGTATTGCATGATTCATTTGTAGATATATCTATTGTTTTGAAGAACAAGTAAACCTTTTGGTTTACTTAACTAATTAAGCAAGTAATAAATTTGCAAGTATGAGGTGTAGGTTCCAATGGCACCGCCTATAGTGTCTGTTCCCGTGAAAAAAAACCAGAAACCATCCCTGATGCTGACGCTCTCAGCTACTGGGTTATTGATTGGTGGTGGTATAGGAGCATTTTGGTTGCTGACTCAAGGACAACCATTTGCGAGAGATTTGTTAGTGGGTGCAAATATTATTCCCCAAGATGCATTGTTGGCGGTTTCTCTGAGTACAGATCCTCAACAATGGCAGAAATTAAGGGAATTTGGCACAAAAGAAACCCAAGCAGAACTAGAGCAAAATTTATTACAATTGCGCGATCGCTTTCTCACTAACAATGGTTATGATTTTCAAAAAGACATTCAACCTTGGGTGGGTGAGCAAGTAACAATCGCTATCCTCTCACCAGCCGCAAATTCACCCAAGCCTATAGCCACTAACGTTGAGTCTAATAGCACTCAGCAGTCCATAGTCATGGTGATGCCAGTAAAAAACCCAGAAAAAGCTAAAACCATTCTGGCACAACCAAAAACAGGCAAACAAAGTCAATGGATTGACCGCACCTATCAAGGATTCACCATCAAACAAACTGATGGGCAAAGTGGCGAAAAACTCTCAACAACATTACTCGACGGGCGTTTCTTGGTGATTAGTGATCATCCCCAAGCCACAGAAAAAACCATCGACGCCTATAGAAACAAAGCCACCCTCGCCACCAGCCCAGGCTTTGCCGATAATTTTCCTAAAATCGCCAATTATCAACCATTTGCTCAGTTTTATGTCAATATTCCCACAGCGGCGAAAATAGCTGCAGCCGCACCCAATCGCCATTTACCCGCGCAAGTTTTAGCGCAACTGCAAAATAATCAAGGTTTAGCCGGAACACTCACCCTAGAATCAGAAGGAATCCGGTTAAAAGGAGTTTCTTGGCTCAATCCCAACAGTCAGCGCGTGCTAGCTGTGGAAAACAAAGCCGGGAAAATGCAAAACCGCGTACCAGCAGAAACCTTAATGATGTTATCTGGTGGTAACTTACAACGGTTATGGAGCGACTATGTTTTAACATCCCAGGGAAATCCCCTCTCACCCATCGCACCAGAACAACTGCGAGGCGGTGTAAAATCCTTAACTACTCTAGATTTAGATCGGGATTTACTGAGTTGGATGCAAGGCGAGTTTGCTGTCTCAGTCATTCCTAATACACCGAAATCAGGCTCCACCGAGAATTTTCGTGCTGGCTTGTTGTTTATGGTACAAACAAGCGATCGCCCATCAGCAGAGAAATCTCTCAAGCAGCTAGATGAAGTCATGAAAAACCAATATCAATTCCAAATTCAACAAACCACAGTTGCAGGAAAACCCGTTGTCAATTGGATCGGCCCCTTTGGGACTTTAACCGCTACCCACGGCTGGTTGGACGGTGATGTCGCTTTTTTAGTTGTTGGCGCTCCCATCACAGATAAAATAGTCCCAAAACCAAACTTCACCCTAGCTACTACACTCCCCTTTCAACAAACTGTCCCCGCTGAACCCAATCCCACCAATGGACAGTTTTTCCTGGATGTAGAACAAACAGCGACAAATTTTCCCTTACCAAACTTATTACCCAATCAGCAAACTTGGCTAGCAATTACACGGTCAATCGGGATCACAACTGCTGTCAGCGACAGCCGCAGTAACCGTTACGACATTTTTTTAACACTCAAAAAAGCCACAGCCAGTCAAGGAAATAATCTCAATCCTGTTGCAAGTCCTCTTCCTACAGGTACGCCATCTGTGACAAAATCACCATGAATTAGAGCGATCGGCAAGCACACAATAAAGGCTGAAGTATGAAGTGTGAAGTATGAAATTACCCATTGGTGTCAACTTAACGTAAAACCTATAGCCCACAAGGAACTGAAGTTCCGTGGCTTAAGCGAAAGTCATCGTCGGATGACTAGATATTCCACCAAATTTTGAGTCTACTTCAGTAGACTTGCGCTATGAGCCTGAGAATGAATTCTCAGGCGGGTGTGGAAGCCAACAGATAAGCCATTTCTCGCTTAAGTTGACACGTATGGAAATTACCTCACCCATAAAGAGAGGAAGCGTCTACATCCTTTCTTTGGTCAATACCAATTCCCATGCCCTATGAATTATGCGCCTTGAAGCAGATAGGATCAGAACAGTCAGAATCCATATTTTGCACAATCCATTGAGGAGAACACTTTATGAATCTGGTTGTACTCCAGAACTGGCTAGATATTACTTCCTTTGCCGTCTTGTTCTTGACGATGTTGGTGTATTGGGTGGGGGCGGCTTTTCCGAATCTGCCGACAATAGCCGCTTTGGGGACAGCCGGAATAGCGATCGCCAATTTGTGTATAGCTACTCTATTAGGCGCGCGCTGGATAGAAGCTGGCTATTTTCCGCTCAGTAATTTATATGAATCTCTGTTTTTTCTGGTTTGGGGAATCACTGCTGTCCACCTGATTGCAGAAAATAGCAGTCGGAGTCGGCTAGTGGGAGTATTCACCGCCCCCGTAGCCATGGGAATTACTGGTTTTGCTACCTTGACATTACCATCACAAATGCAAGTAGCAGAACCCCTAGTACCTGCTTTAAAGTCAAGTTGGTTGATGATGCACGTGAGCGTGATGATGTTGAGCTACGCCGCTTTGATGGTAGGCTCTTTGTTAGCGATCGCCTTTCTCATCGTCACTCGCGGTCAAAACATCCAACTCCAAGGTAGTTCTGTTGGTAATGGTGGCTACCGCAATAATGGCTATCAGTTAAGAAAAGCCGGTGAGTTAGTCACTGAATCAGCTGCACCCACCATCGAAACTAACGGCGCAGTCCGTTTTGAAAGCAATAACAACGGTAACAGTAACACCGCTGTTTTGGATGCAGCGGTATTAACAACCTCCGTTCAAAACTCAGAACCCCTTTCACCCCAACGCCTCAGCCTAGCCGAAACCCTCGACAATATTAGCTATCGCATTATTGGACTCGGATTTCCCTTACTCACAATTGGTATTATTGCCGGTGGCGTTTGGGCTAACGAAGCTTGGGGTTCCTATTGGAGTTGGGATCCCAAAGAAACCTGGGCGTTAATCACTTGGTTAGTTTTCGCCGCCTATCTCCACGCTAGAATTACTCGGGGTTGGCAAGGGCGCCGTCCAGCAATTTTAGCTACCAGCGGCCTCGTTATCGTTTGGATTTGCTACCTGGGCGTGAATCTTTTGGGCAAAGGTTTGCATTCTTACGGCTGGTTTTTCTAAAAATTGTCTCCCTCCGCCCTTTGATTTAAGGGCGGGTAAACTCCGTCCCTACAACCCACATTAAGTTCTGTGCGATCGCTAAGTAACCGGACATTTTTAAACAAACTTAACTGTGTTTTCCCTCTGCCCAATGCCCCATCAGTAATATTTATTTGTGTCCAATTTTTATCAGTATTATTATCATAGTGAACAATATTTTCTTAGTATATTATTTGTCCATAGTTACAGGGATGCACACCACTAATAAAGATTTTTAGATCTTCATCAGGAGTGTGGCAATGCTATTGAATTCAAAATCGAAAAAAAGTAATTCTTCTAAGAAGAAAACTAAAATTTTTAAAAATTTTAATCAAACGTTACTGTACTTAATATTTTTTCTAGTTCTACCGCTCTGCACTTTTTCGACCTTTTCTTTGCTATTCACCATATTTACCGAGAATGATGCTGCGTCTAACCCAACATCAATTCCTTGGATAGATAATCAATCAGATTGTCTACATACGCGCAGAACTTGGAAGGACAATAAATGTTGGGATGAAGAACATAGTCCTGATTTCTAAATTATATGGCCGTAGCCACATAGGTTAGGACGTAAACTAAAGATAAAACGCTTACACAAAGAGATTTTTAACCCTATTCCCTATTCCCTATTCTCTGTTCCCTGCTAATGGTATGGACTCCCCTACATGCAAAAATCCATCGCGCCATTCGTTCGCGCCACTTATTTGAGCGCAATCAACAGTTATTAGTGGCTGTTTCTGGGGGACAGGACTCGCTGTGTTTAATTAAATTACTGTTAGATTTACAGTCAAAATGGGGATGGAAATTAGGTATTGCTCACTGTGATCATCGTTGGCGAGTTGACTCCCAAGCCAACGCCCAGCATGTAGAAACAATAGCAAAAACTTGGGGTGTGTCTTTTTATTTAGAAATAGCCACACAACCGTTAAATAGTGAAGCAGCGGCGCGAGATTGGCGGTATCAAGCACTAAACGCAATCGCCCAGTCCCATGATTACCAATATATTGTCACAGGACACACCGCCAGCGATCGCGCAGAAACCCTAATTTACAACTTAATTCGCGGTACTGGCGCCGATGGTTTGCAAGCTCTGACTTGGAAGCGCCCACTAACAGCACAAATTCTGCTGGTGCGTCCACTTTTAGAAGTCACTCGTCAAGAAACAGCCCAATTTTGTCAAGAATTTCAATTGCCAATTTGGGAAGATTCCACCAATCAAGACTACAAATATGCTCGCAACCGCATTCGCCAAGAATTAATACCATATTTGCAAGAAAATTTCAACCCCAAAGTAGAATCAGCCATAGCCCAAACAGCCGAACTATTGCAAGCAGAAGTCGAGTATCTAGAGCAAGCAGCACGTGAGTTGCGAGCAGAAGCGATGGGAGACAGGGAAACAATATCCTCATCTTCCCCAAAAATTATCGTGCGACTAAATCGACGGGTATTGCAGAAAGCACCCTTAGCATTGCAACGCCGAGTCATGCGTCAAGTATTACAACAGATATTGCCTGATGCACCAAGTTTTGAGCACATCGAAAAATTAACAGCTTTAATTACAGCGCCGAACAGAGCGCAAACCGATCCTTTTCCTAGCGGTGCGATCGCCCAAGTACAAGGCGATTGGATTTGTCTTCAACAACCCGCAAACGCAGCCAAACCAGACTAATTCTAGAGCCAAAAGCACATCTGGCGATACTAATTTTCTGCAAAAGCGATCGCTAAAAACAGCCACATAAAACTTAACATTAATTTTTAGTTCAAGTTTAGGTTACTCAATAATTTCATCATATTGATTGGTGTCTTCTTCGGACAATTTTTCTATCTCCTGCAACACATCCACCAAAGTTTTTTTATCCAGCCATTGATGACGTTCTTTGGTGTAGTCTCCTTTACCAGAGCTAAAATATTGAATGAACCGAATAGTGTCAGTAATTCCCAAAGAATTGATTAAGGCATCGTAGCCCTGTTTGATAATTTCATTTTGAGTTTTCATCATTACTGATCTGAATCATACCCACATTTCACCAGACTAACAAAAATCTCAATGAATCAGACAACTGTTCGACTTTGCAGCCTACCAAGCTATCTGACTCGCTTTGATATTCGGAGATTGTCATCAATCTCACTGGATTAAACCTGGACTCTTGTTTGGTACTCCCAATAAATTCCCATTTACTAGTTCTGACACAAAAGAGTACTGCCCCGCAAAAACACAACCCGAAAACCGACGTTGTTGTTCCTGTTGTCGCGCGCGTTCCTGTTGCGATTCGCCGAACGGCAATTCCTGGGATTGTTGTTCCACGAACCACCGCGCAGCAGTCGGTGTCGTCTAACCCACCTTCCAAATTAACACGGTAAGTCAAACATTGAACCTCTTGCAAAAGTACCTTTTTTACTCTCTGTTCCCTGTTAAGAGTTAAGAGTTCCCGACTTCTGCAAGAAGTCTATTGAACTACTAAAGATTCGCTGGCGTAATTGCCATGTATCACCGTGCTTTAGATGAGCAACCCAACTTTGTAGTGATTGGGTTGCTTTTTGAGTATCAATTTTACCTTCATGATAGTCCAGAAGCATTTGTCGTAATCTTTTTATCGCCAAACGTAGATTATCACTGCGTACACGAATCTGGTTTGGTAAGATGCGAAAACCGACAAAATTAGCTCCATGCTTTGTTGTGAATAATTGGCTTTTTATCGGATGAATTTTAAGTCTTAAACTAGAGAGATATTCTTCTATTTTGACTCTAGCAGTTTCTAAAAATACTTTGTCATCTGAAAATAAAGCAAAATCATCAACATAGCGAATATATTTAGATGCTTTAATTTGTTCTTTAACAAAGTGGTCAAAATTATTTAGGTACACATTAGCAAAAAATTGGCTCGTGAGATTGCCAATTGGTAGACCACATCGTCTTTGCAAAGGCGTTAATAAATCATCCCCTGGAAAGTAATGAATAACTGGCTCTTGGAAATTGCTGTTATCAATAATCGTGTTAATTAACCAAAGAGTATCAGGACATTTAATTTTACGATATATGAGTGACTTTAAAATTTCATGGTCGATACTAGGAAAATACTTACGGATATCAGCTTGCAAAACATAACGACTGGAACGAGCAAATTGAGTAAAGCGACGTAAAGCACGGTGAGAGCCAAAACCTATACGATTAGCGTAGGAGTCACTAATAAATGTGCGTTCAAATATAGGAACAAGTATGTTACAGAGGGCATGATGCACAACTCTATCACGATAGGGAGCCGCCGAAATCATTCGCGGTTTGGGTTCATAAATTTGAAATGTGTTGTATGTTCCCGGACAGTATGTTTTTGACTGTAATTCTGCTTGTAATTGAAATAGCTCTTGCTCTAAATTGTAGTTGAACGCTAAAATATTCTCTCGAAAGCGCTTACCTTTTTGTGCTTTCTGGGCTGCTGATAATAAATTATCAAATGCTATAACTTCATGCCAAAGGTTCCCGGATCTTTTCATCTATATTTTTACTTTTTTGTTGTTTTATCCATCCGCCCAAATCCATCCCAATATCATTTAAAAGCCTTTGGGCATGTTCGTAACGTTCAGTTTTCATTAAGTTATAATCTAAAAGCAGGCGAGTTTGATAACGTAAGATATCTAACTTACTATTCAAGGATTCTAAATGAGTTAACTTCTGTTTAGCGTACCGTGCTATGATTAGAACATCTAGTAGGTCGTATAGTTCTGTAATGATGCGATTGCCTAATAAAAATTTATGATCTCTGGGAAGGCGGTTTAAAATTGGCACATACCACTTGATAAAATCGTAAGTTTTCTGTATGATAGGTAAATCACTCATCTGAAAAATCTAAAAAATAATTTGATCGCGCAGAGCGCGAAACATTAAGAAGGGTAAAGAAAAAAGTGCAGAGGTATAAAGGGTAAGAGTGTAAAGGGATACTAAGTCCTGCCCCGCAAAAACACAACCCGAAAACCGACGACGCTGTACCTGTAGACGCGCGCGAACCAGTCGCGATACGCCGAACGGCAATACCTGGGATGGAGTCCCACGAACCACCACGGAGCAGGTAATATTGATTATCATTACCACTTACCCATGCACTGCCGTTTGCCGGCGCACCATTATAATTTTCGTGCCACTCATCCTGACACCATTCCCATACATTACCACACATATCAAATAAACCAAAGGGGTTTGCAGGAAATTTTCCCACATCGGTTGTTTGTTCTCGATATTCACCCTTTGGCCCCCGACCATAATTACCTGGATACGTGGTTCCTTGATACTCCCAGTCTGTTCCTCGGTAATTAGCTAAATCCGTTGTAATGGTTTCGCCGAAATAAAACGGCGTAGTCGTTCCCGCACGACAAGCATATTCCCATTCGGCCTCACTCGGCAAACGATAGACTTTCCCGGTCTTTTTTGCTAGTCTGGCGCAAAATTCCACCGCATCATCCCAAGAAACATTTTCCACAGGGCGGTTAGCACCTTTAAAATAGGATGGGTCGGGTTCTAAATCAATATTTACCCGTTCAAAACCAGCGACGGCTTTCCATTGTGCTTGAGTGACGGGAAATTTCCCCATAAAAAAGGGTGGAACAGTGACGGTATGCTGGGGACTTTCATCATCACTTCGTCCTTCCTCATTCTCTGGCGAACCCATGCGGAATTGACCACCAGGAATGGATACCATCTCTAGAACTACACCATTACCCAAGTCTTCTGTAAAAAACTCGGCGCGTCCCTGACTGCGGTTGATTTCACAACTTTTCCCTATCCCAAAGAAACCCGATTTTACACCAGTAATAGTAGCCGTGTTAAATTCAAACTGATTGGCTGGTTTTGGTTGAATAGGTTCAGGTAATTGTTCCACAGATGCAGACGGTTTTTGTTGACCAATAATCCGTGCTTCTATCGGCGCGACATCTTCATCTCGCAAACTTAAGATATCTTGGAAGCGTTTTAAAGCATTGCGCTCTTTTTGACTAGGTGGATACTCTGTAAGTCGAAAAAAAGCTTGCTCATAACGTTGCAATTTTTCCTGGCGTTGGCGATGAGGAGCCAGTACGTCAAATTCGATTGCATTAAGGTCATCAGGAGATAAGTTCGAGAATTCCGGGGTTTCTCGCAACGCATCTAGATAATCACGGTTGGTGTCAGAAATCTCTCCTTCATCCTCAAGCGCAATTATCTCAACTTCCTTGCGATATATCAGCTTAGGATCATCCTTGGGTGACTTAGCGAGAAACATCGGATCACCCTTTTTCACGTAATATAACTCAGGCGTCATGGCGGGAGCTGCTTCTTGCACTTTGCTTTTTGCGTAATCATGCAACTCATCCACCGCAATCGAACCATCTTTATCTATATCGGCTGCACCTTTTTCTATGCCTTCTACCAGATAATGAGTGTAAATAGACAAGTTTAACCGATCAGATTCATAAGCTTTTTGTGTTGAGGTGCAAGCTGTGAGAATTGCTCTTCCCTCACCGCCTAATTGCTGTTGCAAGTCAATATTACCAATATCTTTGGCTGTAAAACCCCTGGCAAAAGCAGCACTATGGCAACAATCTAAAATTACTACCTGTCGCTTACATTTGCTGTTGTTCATCCAGCCGTGTACCTCTCTAGCGGCTATGGCTGAAGCTGTTATCAATTGTTCTTGACGTTTGCGGGTGTTGCGAGTGGAAAAGTAAAAGTCACCGTTTTCTACGGTGACACCATGACCAGAAAAATAAAACAACACCAAGTCATTGTGCCGACAAGTGCTGTACAATTCTTCAATAGCCTCGGATATCTCTTGCCGTGGGGTATTTTTCAAGACTTTAACATCATCAAAACCACCCATTTCCGGGTTGAGCAAAACTCGCTGCATCGCCTCAACATCATTCACAGCCTTGGGTAGCGCTGCTAGTCCTGGCTCATATTCGCTAATTCCAATGAGCAGCGCTATCTTAGCCATTTTTGCTGTCTTGTCTGTTTTTGGCGTTGTTCAAAAAAGTTTGGGTTTCCTGGGCGAGAAATGTCAAATCCTCTTTACTGCTAGCTTTCACCTTGAATTTCTCACCATAAGCTTCTACTTCGATTTCAAAGGTTTTATTAGACAAACGGCCGAAGAATTCAAACACAGGCTTGATGAAAGCTGGATTAACTAGTGCTTTTAGTGTTCCTAACTCAAAACCACCCAAAGCCTTAGAACCTACGGGTACATCTGTCACTGCAACTAAATCTGCGTCCTCTACCCCATCCACTTCTCGCAACTGGGGTAGCAAATTCTGCACTTGGGCTTGTAGTTCTTCTTCGTCTAAGTCCAGTTCAGTCAGGGCGATCGTTACCTGAACATTAGATTTGGTGACCATATAAGTAGCTTAAATATAATTTGGAGTCTCTCCAGATGATTGTATCGGATATTTTGGCTATTTTGGGTCAATATCTGGTAAAAACAAATTAGGACGTGCGACACGCCCACCCTATAGTAGAGAGACTAATGGACTATTTTAGATTAGTCGCGCCACCAAATTTATTTTTCTTTTCCTAAAGTAATAAATAAGGTCAAGAAGCTAATAATTCTGGTTGGGACATGAAACTGAGGAGAGTCTGACGTATTTGGGCGATCGCTTGTTGTTGCTCATCCCCAATTTCTTGCACCTGAGCCAAAGATTCAGCCATTTCCTCCAGCTTTGCTTGCAAATTATCCAAGTCATCTTGAATTGGTTGTAGCGTTTTTTGATAGAGATTAACTCGTCCCCAACACTCAGCGGTTGCGGTTTTCAGAGATAGCAAATTATTTTCTAACAATTTGATTTCTTGACGTTTGTCTGCCAAGTCTTGAGTTTGATTGTGAATCATACCCTCAGTTAACTCAATCCCCGCACGTATCTGTTCAATCTCGCGTTCCAGCTTTTGCAATTCTTGTAACTTTTGTTGGCGTTGGTTTTCAGTTTGTGAAAGAATCGGACTCAAATCAATTTGTGGTTCTTGTGCCTGTTCAACAGTATGTCCTTGACGGTGGAGTAATATGTTTTGATGTTGTTTGAGTAATTTCTGGCGCTGTAATAAATTGCGGCGTTGTCCCACCAAAGTTTGATTGAGCATTTGGTAAAGGTCTTGTTCATCCGCTAATTCAATTTCTAAATTGATCACATCGCGATCTGATGCTTGATTTATCTTATTTTGGATGTCTTCGATAGTTTCTTGTTTATATTTCAGTTCTTGTTCTTGATCATCGACAAAACTAGAATCAATATTAAACTTTTCTGCCAAATCCTGCACCACTTTTTCCAGTTCTGCCAGAGGCATATTTTCTAAAGCTTTTACATCGATTTTCTGGCTAACATCACCAGAACTTGCAGCTAAAGTTTGAATTTGCTGATATAAATCTTCCTCATTTTTTAATTGTGTTTTGAGAACTTGTAGATAGTCTTGCTTACTAGCGAGAATAGCGGCGCTAGCTTTTAACTCAGCTTCTTGGTGCGCCAGAGAAAGACGAGCTTGTTCCCATGCATTTTGGCGATCGCCCAAAGTTTCTTCAAAGCGATTAATCTCCTGTTGCTGTTGAGTAGCCACAGTTTTGTCTTGTTCTAAACATTGCCAATGTGGGGTCAAAGTAGCTTGTTGTTTTTCCACAGATGCAAACATTCTTTGCAGATATTCTCCCACTGTTTCCATAGGTGCAACACGATCAGACAAACGCTCAAGTAACTCACTCAGCGCTCGGCTTTGTTGTGGATCTAAAACATTTCCCTGTTGACAATCTGCTTGATGCTCCTCCAGACGCCGCTGTTCACCCCGCAAATGCTCCCAAGCCCCCTCCAATTCCTGACGATTGCGCTCAATTTCCTGTTGCAACTTTTCCATCTCTTGGCGAGATGATTCCATCTCCTGTTGTTGTGCTTCCAGGCGCCCAACATCATCTTCCATTTGTTGCAATTGTTCGAGTCGTGCTTCCATATCCATTTCGCGGCGATTCAACTCCTGCGCCTGAAACGTCAACGACTGCTTCCATTGATCAATCTCTTCTTCCTTGAGCTTAAATTTTTCCAACTGGCGAGAAAAATTCTGCAAGATGTTCACTAGTGGACGCCCCGCTTCCTGAATTCGCTGTACCTGACGATTGGGATTGATTTCCACCAGCACCAGAGCGCCATCATTCAACTTGCTTGCTTCCTCGGCGCTAATAACCTCTTCTTGCACAGTACTCCAATTCTGGTCAGTCCGCTGACAAGCCAGAAGCTTCAGTTCTGTTTTGGCTCCACTACCAAGCAAGCCGCCTTTCTGTTTTTGTACTTCTGCTAAATACAGCACACCATTAATCCTTATTGTGTACTTAATGCCCGTGTTTAGGGTTATACCTTAGTTAATTTCGTCAGCCTGCGTGTATTTAACCGCCAACAGCAAAAATCACACAAGCAAAACTATTTATAGACAAGGATGTTTACACCGGAATTTATATAATAGCCACCCAGTCGCGTCTTTATATTTTGTGCTCACGGTCATGATGATGACTACCGTGTGATCACTAACATTGTCAAAGCTGATTACAAAAATTTTAAGAACGAGTGACAAATGATCAACGACCAATGAGTTAACTGGGAAAATTCCAGGGAAGAATGAACACAGAAGATCAATAGACAGATCCAAAAAGGAGCAGTTTTTACCTCAATGCAGGGAAATTTAAATGAAATTGATATACGTAGTATCCTGCAACTGATCGAGTTGGGACAACGAACTGGACAACTATTGGTGAGAGCCGATAGCGTTGAGCACAGCAGCAAACTCAGTGGTGATGAGGGGACGCGACATCACCATTCTTACAACTGCAAGCAGCAGTCCTGGTTTGTCTTTTTCCTCAACGGTCAAATTGTCTATTGTCAAGAAGGTAATAGTAGTTTATCGGAAATTAACGACTACTTACATCATTACCGAGTCGAGATCCGCGAAGATATGCAGCTCGCCTCCCTAGGTTCACTGAATGCTGCAGAATATGGCTATTTGTGGGTGCTTTTAGAACGGAATTTGATTAATCCTCAGATAGCGCGTCACATCATCCACGGTTTGGTACATGAAACGCTGTTTGATTTACTGAGCTTACATGAAGGGAGCTTCATTTTTCATCAAAGTTCGGCTCTTAGCCCCCAACTGACCACTTTAGAGATTACTCCCCTGGTAGCAAAAATTGCCCAGCAACTGCAAGAGTGGAAGCAATTATATCCACACATTCAATCACCTGATCAATTACCGGTGGTGGCTGACACAATTCATCTCCACGCTTCACTACCAACCCCCACAATGAATAAACTCAAACATTGGGCGGATGGGAAAACTTCCCTGCGACAACTAGCGCGCTATCTTAACCGCGACATCTTGACAGTTGCTAAGGCAATATATCCGTATGTACAACAGGGTTGGCTGCAATTAATGTATGCAAATATATGTACTTACAGTAGTTACTTGTCAACCATGAGAGTAGAAGATAACTACAGGATGCGGATAGTATGTATTGACGATACGATGACTATCGGTGAGACTGTAGAGTCTATCTTAGAGCCTCAAGGATATGAAGCGATCGCCCTGACTAATCCCTTAGAAGCCTTAAGTCTCGTTTTTAAACTCAAACCAGACTTAATTCTCTGTGATATTACCATGCCAGAATTAGATGGTTATGAAGTTTGCGCTATGCTGCGACATGCAACAGCTTTCCGGCTTGTGCCAATTATTATGCTCACTGGCAAAGACCAATTTATTGATCGCGTCAGAGCTAGGATGGTTGGTGCCACAGATTATTTAACAAAACCGTTTAGCGATACTGAATTACTGATGCTGGTGGAGAAATACATCAAAAGGGCATAGGGGAACCACTGATGGTCTTGGGCCGAAAAAGACCAAGTAGAGCATAGGACATGGGGACTCCTGACAAATAACCAATAGCCCCTATCCCCTAATAACAAATAACCAATGACTAGTGACAAATGGCACGCGAAGCGGGTAAAAAATGTTATTACAGAATCAACTAACCGCACTACCAACGTAATTATCTAGTAAATTAGTGAAGGAATAAAATTAATTTATACAGTAAATACTTAGATTTAATTCAGGGAATGTTCCAAAAGGAACGTCTACATCAGGAGGTAGATAGGCATTTATGAGTACAGTTCTGATTGTGGAAGACAGTATCGCACAAAGGGAGATGATTACAGACCTCCTGAAAGCTAGCGGCTTAACAGTCACCCATGCTACCGATGGAGTTGAAGCTTTGGAAGCTATTCAAAGCGCGCCTCCTGATTTAGTAGTCTTGGATATTGTCATGCCCCGGATGAACGGCTATGAAGTTTGTCGTCGCCTAAAAGCCGATCCTAAAACTCAAAATGTCCCTGTAGTCATGTGTTCTTCCAAAGGCGAAGAATTTGATCGCTACTGGGGGATGAAGCAGGGTGCAGATGCTTATATAGCCAAACCGTTTCAACCAACCGAGTTGGTGGGAACAGTCAAACAATTACTGCGAGGATAAGGATGAATACCACATGGTTAACAAACCCAACTTTTTAAGTGGTAGCGGTCAAGACCACTTCCGTCCTGAATTACAAGTAGAAAGTCCTGAGGGTGAGTTACATTTGCGGTTTTACATTCCCTCCCATCAGGAATTTGCCCTACCCGCAACTGGTATTCGAGAGGTCATGGAACTGAGTCCTGACAGAATCACACCGATTCCTAATGCTTCTCCTTTACTTTTGGGTACTCTAAATTTGCGAGGTCGAGTAATTTGGGTGGCTGATTTGGGTCAGTTTCTGGGACAAGCAACCGCATTAAACACAGATAGAGCGGAAATTCCCGTAATTGCCATCGAAGAACAAGACACAATAGTGGGTCTAGCGGTAGAGGAAATTGGCGGTATGGACTGGCTGGATGTCCAGTATCTCGTGCTACCAACTCATGTTCCGGATACGATGGCACCCTTTTTACGTGGAGAGTGGTTATTAGATGCTCAAAACCATCAGTGTCTGAGACTGCTCGATCAAATGGCAATTTTGCGGAGTGCAAGGTGGGCAGGATGAAATTGGGAGCGAGGAAATGGCAACAAGTATAGATGATTACCTAGAAATTTATAAGCAGGCTTACACAGCCTACGCGCAACAAAAATATGAAGTTGCCGCTACTTTAATTGATCAAGTCGTGGAAAACTTACCAGATGACCCTAACTCTCATCTGTTGAGGGGTCACACCTATTATGTTTTGCAAAAATATGACGTTGCTAAGGCTGAATACGAAAAAGTTTTGTTATTAAGTAATGAGCCGGAAATTATCGATTTTGCTAATCGTGGTTTAGAAAATGTCAAACAGTATCAATTATCAGACAATCAGATTGTGGGAGATGATGCTGAAGCAGCGGCAGAGCTATCATTCATACCAGCAGAATTAACAGATTTAGAAGATAGTGACAGCTTTGATTTAAATTATTCCGATGCGGAAATCGAAGAGATTAATCAGATAGAAGCGTTATCTTTAAACAGTCCTTTTGATATCACAGAAAATAGTTTTTCTTCAGATGTAAAACCAGATGATTCTGCGGCTGGCAACGATAATCCTTTTAGTTTGCAGCAGCCAAATCAAGAACAAGAGACAAGTTCTAACATTTGGGAACAAAAAGGAGAACTAGAATTGCCTGCTTTTTGGCAGGAAGATATTTCATTAAGCCAGCTTGAACAGTCGGAAGCGAATGATTTTCTAAATGACAATAATAATTCACCATTCCCAGAAATTGATTTATCCAGCAGTAATAGTTGGGAAAATCCTACTGAATTTTTAGTGAATGATAATTTTTCTGAACCAATTGTTGGTAATGAGGAATTGGAGGAAGATAGTGTAGGCAGAAATATTTTATTGACGAAAAAAACGGAGTTGCAAGATGAGGTAGCAGTAACTAATAGCTCCAATTTTGTGAGTCAAGACGACTTTCCGCAAACTGCATCAGAAAATTGGGCACAACCGATAGAAATTGACGATAATTTTGCAGATGATACTGCCGCATTCAATGACGATTTTGTATCAGTACAAAAGCCGATTGTTGCCAGCGTAACTAAAGCCAGAAAGAACTTAGGAATTGATGATAATTTCGATTTTGAAGCTTTTGATTCTGCCTTTGGCTCTGAAGAATTTACCAATGATGGGGATTCAAGCAGCAATACATCAAGTATCAGTAAATCTCAGAGCAATATCGAATTTTTAGACGACTTTGATGAGTTTGATGATTTAGGCGGTATTCCCGGATTTGACGGGAATATTCCAGATTTTGAAGTGACAGAAGGGCGCTCAAGTTTTAGTGAGTCCATGAATTCTGGGGCGATAGAAACTGGTAGCCATTCCCGTGGGAAATTCACCGAGTCTTCCTCAGCTCGTGAAAATAGCGATCGCGAAGATGAATTATTCTCCATTACCGGTTCCCAGGAAGCTGTACCAGTTTTCACCCAAACTGATGTCTCGAAGCTGGAACCGAATGTCAGCGTTGAGCAAGGTTGGTTAGCTCCTCTAGAAAATGCCCCCCTGGAAAAGAAACAATGGTTAATCGCAGGTGGTGTGGGTATAGTTTCCGCGCTGGTGGTAGCAACAGTCAGCTTTGCAGCGACTACATTTTCCCCACCCCAACAACGGGAGTCAGTGCGGAATACAGGTTGGGCGATGTCTCTGGCTGCAGGAATAGCGGGTTTTGCTACCGCTGGCTGGATGGGTAGTCTCACCCTCAAACAGATTCGCCGCACCACCCAGGATCTCCAGGCGCAGTTTGATGCTGTGCGTCAAGGTAATTTGCATGTGCAAGCGACGGTCTATTCTGAAGATGAATTAGGGCTGCTAGCAACTGGCTTTAACGAAATGGCGCGGGTAATTTTCACCACTACCAACGAAGCCCAACGCAAAGCTGATGAACAAGAGGAAGCCAAAGAAAACTTGCAACGCCAAGTGATTCGATTGCTAGACGATGTGGAAGGTGCGGCGCGGGGAGATTTAACAGTCCAAGCTGAGGTGACAGCCGATGTGTTGGGAGCCGTGGCGGATGCTTTTAACCTGACAATTCAAAACCTGCGGGATATTGTGCAACAGGTAAAAGTGGCGGCGAAGGAGGTGACAAAAGGTGCCACAAATTCCGAAACCTTTGCTAGAGCTTTATCTAGCGACGCTTTGCGACAAGCCGAAGAGTTGGGCGTGACGCTCAATTCTGTCCAGGTGATGACCGACTCGATTCAGCGGGTAGCGGAAGCAGCCAGGGAAGCGGAAACTGTCGCCCGTGATGCGAGTGCGATCGCTCTCAAAGGTGGGGAAGCTGTGGAAAATACTGTCGCCGGGATTTTAGAAATTCGAGAAACAGTAGCAGAAACAACTAGAAAAGTCAAGCGATTAGCGGAATCTTCCCAAGAAATTTCTAAGATTGTGGCGTTGATTTCCCAAATTGCGTCCAGAACCAACTTGTTAGCGCTGAATGCGAGTATTGAAGCGGCGCGAGCGGGGGAAGCGGGACGGGGGTTTGCGATCGTGGCGGATGAAGTGCGCCAGCTAGCAGACAAATCAGCTAAATCTTTGAAAGAAATTGAACAAATTGTCATGCAAATCCAGAGTGAGACTGGCTCTGTGATGACCGCAATGGAAGAAGGGACACAGCAGGTAATCAAGGGGACAAAATTAGCAGAAGAAGCCAAGCGATCGCTAGAAAATATTATTCAAGTGGCGAACCGCATTGATATTCTGGTACGATCAATCACCTCTGATACTGTGGAACAAACGGAAACTTCCCGCGCCGTCGCCCACGTAATGCAATCTGTAGAATTGACGGCGCAAGAAACTTCCCAGGAAGCCCAGCGAGTTTCTGGCGCTCTGCAAAATTTAGTGGGTGTCTCCCGCGACTTGATTGCTTCCGTGGAACGTTTCCGCGTAGAAACCCTTGAATCTAGATAATTTGTCATTTGTTATTTGCTAATGACCAATGACCAATGATTAATGACCACCCTGGATAAAAAAAAACTATGTTGCCGGAACAACAACAGCGCATTTTAGGTTACTTTATTGAAGAAGCCAGAGATCACCTGAACACAATTGAGCAGGGATTACTAAATCTTGAAAGTACCCTGAACGACCCAGAAATGATTAACGAAGTCTTCCGGGCGGCTCACTCTATTAAAGGAGGAGCGGCGATGCTAGGTTTAAGTAGCATCCAGCATACGTCTCACCGTTTGGAAGATTGTTTTAAAGTTCTCAAAGAAAATCCAATTCAGGTTGACCAGAAGTTAGAATCGCTGTTTCTCGGTGTCTCTGATACCCTGAAAGCGCTGTTGGAGAATCTCAGCGGGCCCTTTGGTTTGTCAGCAGAGACAGCTAATACTTTGATGTCAGAAACTGAACCAGTTTTTACATGGTTGAATGAGCATTTAGAACTGTTGGTAGAACAAGGAAACTCAGAAGTAGCTTGTAATATTCCAGCGATAGAAAATCACAATACACTGACAGAACTTTTCTTGCAAAGAGATTTCTCAGAAGTGGAAGATGCAGCCAAAAAAGCTGCTGGTGAAATTTCTTCGGCACAAGTTTTCCAACATAAGGAAATAAAAGTAAATTGGGATGAATTTCAAATCCAAGTGTTACAAATCCTGCGGGAAATGTTGCAACAGTTTAAACAAAACACTACACCTGTAAATCGGCAAAATCTCCAAGAATGTTGTGGACAGTTAGTTAAACTGGGAGAAGCTTTAAGTTTGCCTAATTGGTGTAGTTTATGCCAAGCCACAGCAAATGCGATCGCTAATCCCCAAAATACCTATCTCACTTTAGCTAAAATCGTTATTACAGAAATCAAACAAGCTCAAGAATTAGTCCTACAAGACAAGGATCATGAGATCACAATTAGTCAGCAATTAGAAACGCTGTTTGTTGTTCCCGAAGACGATTTGTTGGTGGATAATCAAGATACCATCACTAGCTTATCTGACTTATCACAACAACTGCACTCAGATGCAGAAGCACCTTTGTTGCTCGATTCTTTGTCTAGTGATCTCAATCATCCGCCCTCCCACAAAAAAGCCGAGACTAAAGGGCCAGAGGTGGGAATAACTGAGTTAAATACCCTTGCTGATTTGTTCGAGGGTGAGACTCCAGAACTAGATGAAACTTGGCAACAAGAAGAGATATTAGATATTAGTAATCTACATAATTTGTCTTCCAATTCTCGTGACAGTGATGCTGAAAATGCTGACAGTGATTTAGCTGATTTTCTTTCACTTGACGAAGATGCAAATAGTCGTGAAGCAGAAAATAGCTCCCCAGCAGCAGACTTAAACTTACTATTTAGTGATAATTTTTTAGAAAAGGGAAAACCAGAAAATTTAGCAACATCATCTGCTGCTAGTTTTGATTTGAGTAATATTTCCAAAAGTGACGAAATTTTTAGAGAATTTTCCCAGGATTCCCATGATACTTGGCATCCACCTGTGGAGATATCTGCATCAGATGTGGTAGAAAATTTATTAGGGTTGGAACTAGATGAATCTCAACCGATATCACCAGATGTGGTAGAAGATTTACTAGGGTTGGAACTAGATGAGCCTCAAATATTGCCTACAAAAGAAATAACTCAAATACCAACTGATGATGATCCTAGTGTAGAACTATCTGTAAATCAACCCAACAGTTTTGATGAATTGTTTTTAGAAATTGAAAAGGTTGATATTCCCAAAAAAAATAAGGTCAGTTTAGATTTTTCTGAACAAGAAAACTTATCTCTAGATAATTTATTTAGTGAATTAGCAGCAGATACATTATTATCTATCAGTGAATCGGAATTAGGAAATTTATTTGATATTCAACCGCCCGAAACAACAGATAATCTTGATGTTGCTGATGAACAGAGCCAGTTTTGGCGTGAGGAAGTTGTTGTAGAGACGCAACAGGCGATCGTTGACCAGGATATAGCTAAAGAATTAGAAGAAAGTCTATTTACGGCTGCAGCTGATAATGATTTTTTTGGTGATAGTCAAGAATCTACATTATCTCTAGATGCAAGTTTTGAATTAGAAGATTTTGATTTGCAAATCTCACAAGGAGATGTGGCGTCACTATTGGACGATGAGGATGATTTATTTGCAGATTTAACACCAAGAAATACTACACTTTCTCCTGTTGTCAGTAATGATGAAGTCCCGTTAACTGCAGGAAGGTTGCTACAATCGGGAAATTCTTCTACAAAACAAACTCCTGAAAATTTAGATTTCCTTCCTGAATTTACTAACCAAGATACAGAAAATGATGTCAATCAGGACAGTGAAGATATCATTGTTGATGATGGAACTTATATCCAATTGGATATCAATAATGATTTGATAACTCTGGAAATACCAAATAATCCAGAATTTTCTATCTCGGAAATAGACACTGTTATTGCTGAAGAATTGGATTTAATTGATAATTTATTGGTCGAGGAAAGTACAGATATCAATTCAGAAATCCTCAATCATCAAGAATTTTCGGATTCAGAACTAGACTCGGTTGTTGATAATATTGATGAAATTGATGGTTTGTTGATGGAGACAACTGAACCAAAAAATGAAACAGAAAATGCTGTAATTTTTGGAGAAATGGCTCCGGAAAATCATCCCGATTTTCTGAGTGAATTCGCTGATTTGGAAGCGCTATTAGCAAAAGAACCACAGCCAAAACCAAAAGAAACCACTATCCAAGCAGAGGATTTCGCCGCTTTAGAAGCGCTGCTGGGTGGAGAGAATGAGCAAGAAATACCAGCGGCGCCTGTGTACTCACCACAATTTCCACCACCTGCTAATCAGGGTAAGGTGAGCAGAGTTGTGACCTCGCTGGATATCGATGATGAATTTAGTGATTTGGAGAAACTGCTAGCGGAAGCAGATCAAACAATATCTCACTCATCAACAGTAAAATCAAACACTAATAAAATACCACGCCCTTCTAATCGCCGGGCGGGAAGATTTGAAGAGACGATGAAAGTACCAGTCAAGCAACTGGACGATATGAGCAATTTGGTGGGGGAGTTGGTCGTAAACCGCAATACCTTAGAGCAAGATCATGAACGTCTGCGACAGTCGCTAGATAATTTGCTGATTCAGGTGCAACAACTTTCTGATGTGGGCGCGAGGATGCAAGAATTATATGAGCGATCGCTATTGGAAGCCTCTTTATTAGCTAGCCGCAAAAATCGAGATATCGCCGTTTCTCCCTCAGACTTGAATACAGACCGGGGTTTCAGCGAATTAGAAATGGATCGCTTCACTCCTTTCCATACCTTGTCTCAAGAAATGATTGAAATGATTGTGCGCGTGAGGGAGTCAGCTAGTGACATTGATTTTGTCACCGAAGAAACCGAACGAGTAGCGCGTCAGTTTCGACAAGTGACTACCCAATTACAAGAAGGTTTGACGCGAGCGAGAATGGTGCCATTTTCCCAAGCTATTGATCGCTTGCGGCGGGGAGTACGGGATAATGCCATTAAGTGCGGTAAACAAGTAGAGTTAGTGGTTGAAGGTGAGAATACTTTGATTGACAAGATGATTTTAGATCATCTCACAGACCCCCTCACCCACATGCTCAATAATGCGATCGCTCATGGAATTGAAACACCAGAAATCCGCCAAAGTGGGGGTAAACCACCTGTGGGAGAAATCACTATCCGCGCTTTCCATCAAGGAAACCAAACGGTGATTTCTGTGGGTGATGATGGTGCGGGTATTGATCCTGCTAAGGTCAAAGCTAAGGCTCTAAAATTGGGGATGATTAGTGCAGATACAGCCAAAACCATGACCCATGCGGAAGTCTACGATTTGCTGTTCCAATCTGGTTTTAGCATCAAAGACGAAGCAGATGAAATTTCTGGTCGCGGTGTGGGAATGGATGTGGTTCGTTCGGAAATTAGTGAAATTCGCGGGACTGTAAATACTGATTCTGCGGTTGGTAGAGGTACTACCTTTACCATTCGCTTACCACTAACCTTGAGTATTTGTAAAGCCCTTTGCTGCGTTTCCGATAAAGCCCGCATTGCTTTCCCGATGGACGGTGTGGAAGATACCTTGGATATACCACTGAAAAATATCCAGCAGACTGCTGATGGACAATCATTTATTTATTGGCGAGATACAACCCTACCATTCCGACCACTGAAGGAAATTTTAGCTTTTAATCGTCACATCAGTCGCGGTAATGTTTACGGTGGTAACAGAGATGATGATATGGTGTCTGTGGTGGTGGTGCGATCGGCTAGTAACCTGATTGCTTTGCAAATTGACTTGGTATTGAGTGAACAAGAAATAGTGATTAAGCAATTTGAAGGGCCGGCACCTAAACCCATCGGCGTCGCTGGTGCTACAGTCTTAGGTGATGGTCGGATTATGCCTATCGCTGATGTTTTGGAAATTATGGACATCTTCCTTGGAAGGATGTCTAGACAAAATAACAACTCTTGGCAACAAAAAAATACCCTCACAGAAAATCCGACTGTTAAAATTGACCCCACAGTCCTAATTGTGGATGACTCGATTACTGTCCGCGAATTACTCTCCTTGACTTTTAACAAAGCAGGTTATCGTGTTGAACAAGCCCGCGATGGTCAGGAAGCTTGGGACAAACTCCGCTCTGGTTTGCCTTGTGATATCGTATTTTGTGATATAGAAATGCCGCGTTGTGATGGACTAGAATTGCTCTCTCGCATCCAGAAAGACGTTAATCTCAACCATTTACCCATCGCCATGCTCACTTCACGAGGTGCGGATAAACACAGACAAATGGCTATCCAACTGGGTGCTAGTGGCTACTTTACTAAACCGTACTTAGAAGAAGCGTTATTGGAAGCAGCGGTGAGAATGCTCAAAGGAGAGAAACTACTCAGCAGTACTGGTGGTTAGACCTCTGTTTCCCTAATGGTATCCTGAAAGAAATTGAGGCTCTGACTAATTTTAAATTGTGAATATGCCATTAGAATTGCAAAATCTGACTGGTGGTTATACTGCAGTACCAATTGTGGAAAATGTTAACTTGACTCTCTCAACGGGAGAATGGTTAAGTTTAGTTGGTGCTAATGGTTCTGGTAAGTCTACGTTACTTAAATTGCTCAGTCGCATTCTGGCGCCGCAACAGGGAATAGTATTACTTGATGGTAAGGAAATTCATTCGCAACCACCGCATGTAGTTGCTCAAAAATTGGCTTTGTTACCGCAACAACAAACGGTGCCTGTGGGCTTAACTGTGCGACAATTAGTAAGTCTAGGACGGACACCACATCAACCTTGGTGGCAATGGGAATTAAAGGCTGAAGATTGGCAAAAAGTAGAATCAGCAATTCAAAAAACACAACTAGAAAAATTTAGCGATCGCTTAGTTGAACAACTTTCTGGTGGTGAACGTCAACGGGCTTTTTTAGCTTTAGCTTTAGCGCAGGAACCAAAGGTGTTACTGTTAGATGAACCCACAACTTATTTAGATATTAATTACCAATTACAGCTTTTAGAATTACTTAGAAATTTGAATCAACAGCAGAAATTAACAATTGTCACGGTGTTACATGAATTAAATTTAGCAGCACGGTATAGTTCTCGAATTGCTTTATTAAAACAAGGTCATCTTTGGGAAGTTGGGACACCTGCAACAGTTCTCACCCCCCAGGCGATCGCTCAAGTTTTTGGTGTAGAATCTGTGATTATTAATACACCTGTGGGGTTACAAGTTTGTGCTATTTCTGCTGTCTAAGTTGATGATAAAAATCATTTTAGTGTAGAAACGCAAAATTGTCTCTCTGTACATTTTTGTTCAATAATTGATGATATCTTATCATATTCATGCTTAATAAAGAAATGTTCACCAGGAAACATATACATTGAGAAATTACTGTTAGTATGAACACGCCAAGCAGCTATATCATCACTTGTAACACCTGCATCTTCTAATCCCCCAAAAGCTAAAATTGGGCAATCAATCGGTATATCATCGGTGTAGATATAGCTGTCATTAATAGTAAAATCGGCGCGTAAAATTGGCAGAAATAGCGATAGTAGTTCTTTATTTTGTAAAACTGCTTCTGGTGTACCGTTATAACGGCGTAATTCTTCAATAAAAAGACTATCTGGTAAGTGATGAATTGGAGAACGGCGTCTCATAATTTGCGGCGCGCGACGACCAGAAACAAACAAATGCTGGGGAGATTTATGATATTTTCGACGCAGTAAGCGCGCAACTTCAAAGCTAATTAAAGCACCCATACTATGTCCGAAAAAAATAAATGGGGTGTCAAGATAGGGAAGCAGCGCTGTTGCTAAAGTTTCTACCAAAGGGGGAAGTTCAGTTAATAAGGGTTCTCCTAACCTAGTTTCCCGTCCAGGAAGTTGAATTGCACAAACTTCGATATCTGATGCTAGTTTATTTTGCCAATTATAAAATATAGAAGCTCCCGCACCCGCGTAAGGAAAGCAAAACATTCTTAATCTAGCTTGGGAATTTGGTTGAAAGCGAGTAATCCAATTTGTGGAAGCAAGTGTGGTGTACATAGGTTTTTGAAAATGTTGATCTTTAATTATAAATTAGTTATTGCGGACGTCATTCTTTAAATAACCATCTTCCATATGAATGATGCGGTCAGCCATATCAAGGATGCGGTTATCGTGGGTGATTAACAGGATGGAGCAGCCTTGATTTTTTGCACAATCTTTTAACGTTTCTACGATTGTGTGAGTACTTTTTTTATCTAAGGATGCGGTGGGTTCATCAGCAAGAATTAATTGTGGTTGCGTTACTAAAGCTCTTGCAAATGCTACACGTTGTTTTTGTCCTTCAGAAAGTTGTTCTGGATAGTAATTAATGCGGTGATTTAATCCTACTAATTCCAACATAGCTTCTGCTCGGCGACACATTTCTTTGCGAGTCATTTTTCGGGTTAATTCCATTGTCATTTGCACGTTTTGGCTAGCAGTGAGAAAGGGAACTAAATTGTGTTTTTGAAAAACATATCCAATCTGACGCCGGAGTTGTAATAACTTTTGGCTGCTGGCTCGATATACTTCTCTACCTAAAACTTTGACGCTACCTTCTTGGACAGTTCGTAAGCCAGCCATGAGGCTTAATAAGGTTGTTTTACCTGAGCCAGAGGGGCCGGTTAAGATAACAATTTCGGCAGAATTAATTGATAAGCTGACATCAAATAATACCTGTTTTTTTAAGGAGCCTTTACCAAAGTAGTGGTTGAGATGTTGGACGGAAATGATTGAGTCTGACATAGTTTTTAGAGATGATTTGTGTGGTAGGTTTTTTCAACGCAGAGGTACGCGGAGGTACATTTTTATAGAGAATTGGTGTGAGAGGTGAGAAGAGTGATGAGATGCTTTATCCAAAGAGTTCAGCGGGGTCAGCGGAGCGGAGTTTATTCATTGCTAACATTCCGGCGATGGAGCACATGACTATTGTGAGTAACATGACCATTACGCCTCTAGTGATGGTCATAATCATGGGGAGTCTGGTTGCTTCTTGGACAAAGTTATAGAGATACATACACAATGCGAATCCTGGGATGTATCCAATTAAGGACATTAAAACTGCTTGTTGTAAAACCAATTTAATTAAATAGGAATTCGCATAGCCGATGGCTTTAAATGTGGCGTAGATAAAGATGCTATCGGAGATTTGTGTGTAGAGGATTTGATAAACAATAATTCCCCCAAATACACAACCGATGACTGTCCCCATGTTGAATATAAAGCCGATTGGTGTTGATTCTGCTAAGGCGTCTTTTTCTAGTTTGATGAAGTTGGCTAAGGTAATTAATTTGACTTCTTGGGGTAAGGTTTTTGTTAGTTGTGCAATCATTTTTTCGGGGTCAACTCCTGGTTGCAGTTGAATTACTCCCATTTGCACTTTTTCTAAGGGGTGATTTAATATTTCTGAGAAGTTTAAATCGCTGGTAATAATCACTCCGTCGGCTGTCATGACTCCACCGCCTAAGGAAAATAATCCTTTGACTTTTGTTTGGCGGTTAGAGATTTCTGTTGTTACTTCTCCATGCTTTTCTAAACCTGCAACAATGGGTCCGAATTCTGGTCGAGAAAGTCTATCAAATAAAACTGTGTTTGCGGCTTTAATTATTTCTGTTTGTTGATTAACTTCGGCGATGTTAAAGACTGGTTTGTCTGGTGTAAATCCGGCGATCGCTATTGGTCGGCTGACGAATGTTTCGGGGTTTTTGAAGTTAGTAACTGAAAAATAGAAGGGGTTAATTGATGCAATTCCATCTACAGCAGAAATGTTTTGTAAATACCGTCTGGGAAAGACTTTCATGTCGAAAAAGCGTGTGGTGTCTTGATGCAGTAATACTAAGTCGGCTTGTAATTGTTTGTGAAATACGACTGCATCTTCAAAAAGTCCGTCTCGGAATCCTAGCTGAATAAACATCAGCATGACGGCGAAGGTGACACCTGTGATTGTTACTAATAAACGAGATTTGCGGTGGGTTAGTTGCAGCCAAGCAACGGGGGTTGTAGCGCTCATGATTGAATAATTTATATGGATTTATGTAGGGGAATTAGTTTGAACTTTGACGTCAACTTGCAAGTTAATAAAGTTAGCAGCGGCTTTGGCATCGCTGGGATTTAAGCGGATTTTTACTTCAGCAACTCTGGAATCTATATTAATGGCTGGGTCGTTATTGACAACGTTGCGTTTACCGATTTGTACGCCTACTCTTTCGACTGTACCGGTTAAGTTCTGAGGTAAGGCGATGCTAGAGATGGAGGCTTTTTGACCGACTTTAATTTTGCTGAGGTCGGTTTCATAAATTTCGGCGACGACTTGCATCTGTTGGGTCTGGGCTAACTCAACTATGCCTTTTTCGCTGATAGTTTCACCGGGTAAGGTGTTGATTTTTAATATTTTCCCATTGATAGGCGATCGCACATAGGCTAAATTTAAGTTTGCTTTGGCTTCTTGAACTGCTGCTTTTGCTGTTTCTAATTGGCTTTGAGCAACTTGTACATCTACAGGACGCACTTCTTTTAATTTTTCTAAGCTAGCTTTGGCTTCTTGAATTTGATTAGGAAAGGATGATAAGGTCTGGTTGAGGGCGCTTTTTGCTTCCTTGAGTTGAGCTTGTAAGATTTCTACTGCCAAAAGTTTTGTATCTCTAGTCACCGCAGATATTGCACCCTCTTTATACAGCGATTGAAAGCGCCCATATTCTGTCTCGGCGTTTCGCAGTTGCGCTTCTAATCCGGCAATTTTGGCTTTTTGAATATTAATATCTCCTTGAAACTGGGCTTGTAAGTCGGCGATGCGTGCTTGTTGGGCGGCGATTTCTCCTAGTTTTGTGGTTCCGGCTTGGGCTTGAGCGATTTGCGCTTGAGCAACTCGCACGTTTGTTTGGGCTTTTGCTAAGGTTGATTGCAGTTGCTGGACGTTATCTAGGACGGCGATGATTTGGCTGCGACGAACGGTGTCGCCTTCTTTGACTAAAACTTGGTCTAATCTGGCGGTTTGTAAGGCGGATGGGCCGGAGAGGTTGATGATTTTATCTTTGGTTTGGATGCGTCCTAGGGCGGCGATGGTGGGGTTGACGGGTTTTTTAGCTGGAATTGTGGGGGTGATGTGATTTGGTTTGGATGGTTGGAAGTTGGCGTTTTGGGCGAAGATGTAAGCTGGGACGCCGAGGGCTGCTAGTCCTAGGGGGGCGATTAAGGCTAGTGTCCATTTTTTGGATTTTGGCGCGAGGTTGATGGGGAGACGAAAGATGTCCATTGGGGTTGACCTTTTTGATTGGGGTGTTTCAGAGGCTTTTTTTTGATAGGGGATGGGGTGATGAGTTTATGCATTTGTTGGCGTTGCTGATAAATATGGATTTGTCTCACGCATAGACGCGGAGCGTCTATGCGTGAGATAAGAAATTTACTTTCAGGTATGAGTGGATGAACGTTTACTACGCAACATTTCTAATTGTTGGGACATTAGCTGTAGTTGTTGTTTGATGGTGTTTTCGGCTAATGTTTTGGCTGGTGTTGGGTTGTCAACGGGATTTGGGGTTTGTATCCAGTAGGATTTTCTTTGGAAGGGGTAGGTGGGAAGTGGTATTGGGTGATGGGGATAGTCGCTGGCAAATTCTGTCCAGTTGATGTCTACTCCTTGCAGATATAATGCTGATAAGCTTTCTAGTATTGTTTGCCAGTCGTTTTGTCTGGCGGTTAATGAGGGTAGCCAGGTTGCGGTTTCGGTTTGCTGAGAGCGTTTACCTAGGCTGGTAAGTACTGGTTTGGCGCCGATTTCTAGGAATAGTTCGTATCCTGCGGTGAGTAGGGTGTTTAACCCTGGCATGAATTTTACAGCTTCGCGGGTGTGGTGGCGCCAATATTTGGCGTCGGGTATTTGTCCTGGGGTGAGGAATTCGCCGGTGAGGTTGGAAATGAGGGGGATTTTGGGGGCTTGGAATTTGATTTGGCTGGTGGTTTGCTCGAATGCATCGAGCATTTCATCCATCAGGGGCGAGTGGAAGGCGTGAGATACGTTTAAGGAGCGAGTTTCAATTCCTTGGGCTGTGAGTTTGGCGATCGCTGCTTCAATTTTGGCGATCGCTCCGGAAATGGTAATATTATCGGGGGCGTTAATCGCTGAGATGGTTACTTCTGGGCTATATTCGGCTATTGCTGTTTGTACTTGAGCTGCGTCGGCGAATACTACTGCCATTGTACCTTTGGTTGTGATGCTCTGCATTAAGCGCGATCGCTCGGCGACTAGTTTGAGTCCTGTTTCTAAGTCGAATACTCCCGCGACGCAAGCGGCGACATATTCACCGAAGCTATGACCGATGACGGCTGCGGGTTCTACTCCCCAAGATTTCCACAACTGCGCTAGGGCGTATTCTACCGCAAAGATGGCTGGTTGGGCATAAGCGGTTTCGTCGATGTTGCTATTCTCGGTTTCGGGATAGAGAATTGATAGCAGTGGTTTGTCTAAATATGACTGTAAAATGCGATCGCATTCATCGATGACAGTGCGGAAGGTCGGCTGGGTTTGGTAAAGTTGGCGTCCCATGTTGACGTATTGGGAACCTTGACCTGTGAAGAGGAAGGCGATTTTTGGTTGTTTTTGATGGTCAACTTTACCGCTGGTTAATTGGGATGTTCTTTTACCTGCGGCGTGTGCACCCAACACTGTTTGTAATTGTATCGGAGATTGAGCGATCGCTACTAGGCGATGAGCAAAATGCGATCGTCCAGTGTTGGCTGTGGAACAAATATCGGCTAAGGATGCATCAGGATTCTCACCCAAATACTTCTCATAATTCAATGCTAATTCCCGCAATGCGTTTTCATTCTTAGCGGAGAGTGTCAACAAATGCAGTGGTCTAACGTTAGCATCTTGATTTTGAATTTTTACGGGTGCTTCCTCTACAATTACATGAGCATTCGTCCCACCAAAACCAAAGGAAGAGACACCAGCCAAACGCCGCTTGTTACCGCGATTCCAAGTTACGGGTGTAGTGGTGATAGATAACGGCGTTCCCTCAAAAGAAATATGGGGGTTAACTTGTTTCAGATGCAGATGCTGTGGAATTTCTTCGTGATGTAGCGACAGCACAGTTTTAATTAAACCAGCAATACCCGCTGCTGCTTCCAAATGTCCAATATTGGTTTTGACGGAACCGATAACGCAAGCATCCTCAACTGAACGTCCTTGCATTAAAACGGCTTTCAAGGAATTAATCTCGATGGGGTCGCCTAAAAATGTCCCGGTTCCATGCGCTTCAATGTAACCGATTTCATGGGGTGACACACCAGCATTTCGCATCGCTTGACGAATTACTGCTTGTTGCGCTTGTCCGTTGGGGGCTGTGAGTCCGTTGCTGCGTCCGTCTTGGTTGACTGCGGAACCTTTAATTACTGCTAAAATATTGTCACCATCACGTTCTGCGTCACTTAGGCGCTTGAGAACCACGACGCCGCAACCTTCTCCCCGCACATAACCGTCAGCATCGGCGTCAAAGGTTTTGCAACGTCCATCGCTAGCCATCATCCCAGCCTGAGAAAATGTAATTGTTAGTTGTGGAGTGAGGATTAAATTGACACCAGCAGCTAGGGCGAGGTTACATTCTCCTTGGCGCAAACTTTGACAAGCTTGGTGAAGGGCGACTAAGGATGAAGAACAAGCTGTATCTACTGCCAAACTTGGGCCGTGGAAATCTAAGAAATAAGATATGCGGTTAGCAGCGATGCTAAAGGCGTTCCCGGTTCCTGTATATGCATCTAATTTTGATTGCAAGTGGGCGTAATCAAAGTTACTAATTCCTACGAAAACTCCCGTATTGCTTCCTGCTAGTTTATCTGGTGCTTGACCGGCATTTTCTAAAGCTTCCCAGCTAACCTCTAATAATAGTCGCTGTTGGGGGTCGAGGGATTCTGCCTCTCGTGGGGAAATTCCAAAAAATGGCGCGTCGAATTGGTCAACTTGTGGGAGGAAACCACCCCAACGTGTATTCATTTTCCCTGGTGTGCGCTTGGGGTCATAGAATTGATTTGCGTCCCAGCGTTGCTGAGGAACTTCGCTAATTGCATCGATACCTTTGCGGAGTAATTCCCAGAAGGCGTTGGGGTTATCAGCACCAGGGTAGCGACAGCCAAGACCAACGATCGCTATTGCATGATCTTCTTTTTGCTGCTGTGGTACAATTTGTTGTTGTGGCGCTTCGTTGCCTAAATATTTTGCTAAAGCGGCAATGGAAGGGTAATCGTATAACAGTGTTGTTGGCAATTCTCGCCCTAACCATTCCTGCAATTCTCCCGAAATTCTGACTGCGGCTAAGGAACCGAGTCCGTATTGCGCAAGTGGTTCGGAAATATTGATGGTTTGGGGAGAAATTTGCAGTTGTTCACTAACTTTTTTAATTAACCAATTAGCGATCGCTTGTGTGTTGACTGTCTCAGTTTGCTTTTGCTCTACCTCTACTGCAACCTGATTTTGAGCATCAACACTCCACTGTCCCACCACATCTAGAGTACCAGCTTTTAGCTCATCTCTGGTAGTACTGCGTCTGACTTTCCCAGAAGAAGTTTTGGGTAAACTATTGGTTTTGATTAAAACAATGGTGTGGGTTGGTAAATCGTGGTGTTCAGCAACAGCTTTGCGAATTGCACCTATTACCTCATCGGCGTTGAGTTTACGTAGATAGCTACGTTCCACTTCTTGGACAATTACCAATTTTTCCGTATCATCAATTTGTGTCGCAAAAGCCGCACCACCAGCCGGACGTAGCGCCGGGTGACAATTTTCTACAGTAAATTCAATATCTTGGGGATAGTGGTTGCGACCCATGATAATAATCAAATCTTTGAGGCGCCCGGTGATAAATAATTCGCCATCCTGCAAACAGCCTAAATCCCCAGTTCGCAAAAACGGCCCTGTGTGATTATCTGCAAGGTAAGCATTAAAAGTATTTTGTGTTTGTTCTGGACGATTCCAATAACCTTGAGCGACGCTAGACCCTGATACCCAAAATTCCCCCACTTCGCCATCTGCACAAGGTGTCAAGGATTCGGGGTTGACAATTAACACCGTTTGGTCTGGGCTACTTTTTCCACAACCAGCGATCGCTTTTCCATTATCTTTAGTAGTATCTACTACCCGATTTTGTCCTAAAGCTGTGGTATCTACGTAACGCACAATGGGCGCTACAGATTTTAAACCTCCAGTAACAATTAAAGTTGTTTCTGCCATCCCATAGCAAGGATAAAAAGCTTCCCGACGGAAACCGCAAGGAGCAAAAGTCTCAGCAAAATTGTCTAAAGTTTGAGCGCGTATCGGTTCCGCACCCGTGAACGCCACTTCCCAACTACTCAAATCCAGAGTTGCAAGTTGTTCTGGGGTAATTTGGCGACAAGCGAGGTCATAAGCAAAATCAGGGCCGCCGCTGGTGGTAGCTTTGTAATGAGAAATCGCCTGTAACCAGCGGAAAGGTTTTTGCAGAAACGCTGCAGGTGACATCAGCGTTACCGGGAAGCCACCATACATCGGTTGTAAAACGCCGCCAATTAATCCCATGTCGTGGTACGGTGGGAGCCAAATTACGCCTTGGCTTTGGGGTGTGTGTTCGTAAAAGTTGTAGATGAGTTGGGAGTTATGTAATAAATTACCGTGAGTAATCATCACACCTTTAGGCGTTCCTGTGGAACCGGAGGTGTATTGCAGAAAAGCTAAGGTATCGTTTTTGATATGAGGACAATGCCAAGTTTCAGCAATATCACTAGGGATATCATCAGTGGTAATCCAAGGTATCGCGCCCAAGGTCGCATTTTCACCCAATTGTGTAGATGTAGTTAATGCTACAACTGCTTCTGCATCAGCAACAATCGCTTGTAACCGCGAGATTTTTTGATTGCGTCGGGGTGGATAAGCGGGAACAGCGACAAAACCAGCGTATAGACAGCCGAAAAAAGCGGCGATAAATTCAATTCCTGGGGGATAGAGTAACAGAGCACGCGAACCGGGTACACCGTGTTGCAGAAGTTGCATGGCGAGCGATCGCGCTTTTTGATCCAATTCTTGGTAAGTTATACTAACGCTCTCCGTTTCGCCATCAACTAGAAAAGTGTAAGCTATATGGTTTGGTTGATGCTGCGCTCTATAAGTTAAAAGTTCTACTAAAGTTGAGAATTGCATATTAGTATTCATGAGTTTTTCCTGATTAATAGATGAATTAAGAAACTTTGAATTGTGTTTGTTGAGCAAATTTTTGGACATTTTCTAACAAAGCATTGACGTCTGTTTGTAGTTGCTGTAAATCTTGTTGTGGGTTAATTGTCCAAGTGTGTAAAGCATCTAAGTTAGTTTTTAAAAAATAATCCTGACAAGCATTACGGTCAATTTTTCCCTGAGCATCTTTTGGTAAACTATTTGCTTTTAGTAAAGCTACGCTATAAATCTGTAATTTATGTTCCTCTAAAGCAGCAGCGCGGATAGCTTTAATAACTTCATCTTTGTTGAGAATTCGGGAGTAGGTTCTCTTCACTTCTTGCAACACTACTAACCTTTCTTGATAATTAACTTCTAGAGAAAATACCACCCCAGCATTTGGTCTTAAACACGGATGGCTTTGCTGTAGAGATTTTTCAATAGCTTGAGGATAATAGTTGTTACCTTGAATTTTAATAATGTCAATGTTTTGTACTTCTTGCCGATTATTCAGCATTAATAAGTTGTTCATTTTTTTGTTCCGTTATCAGTTATTCATGTATTTTTGAGGCTTTGTTCAGTAGCTAATGTATAGTACGGGTCAGCTTTATTGATTTATGCATTCTGTCGGTAAATATGCAAAATAACTGTGATTAAATCGGTTCCGCGTATCTTGTAGTGACTTCCATTTAAATACAATAGACGCTTTGTATAAATATTCTTTTATCTCACGCAAAGACGCAGAGAAAGAGGCGCAGATAGTAAGAGAAGAGAAGGAATAATCAAAATATCTGTTCCCTAACTCCTACTCCCTAGCCCCTTTTTTCAAAGCAGGTCTAATTATCAACTTTCTTGTAAAAGATGCAATTTTGATTCAATGATATGGTGTATTCCTTCTTGAAATTGCTGCGCCATCGATTTGTCGGGAATTTCTGCTGCTAAAATTTCGATGAGTTGCTGGGATGAACAGTTGGGGAAAATTGCCAATGCTTCATTAATGAGAAAGTTAGATATCGGCCCAATAAAATTAGTAAATTCTTTTTTAATAATTTCTAAAATTTGTAGATTATTGGTAGCTACAGCAGTTTGTAAAAACTCTTGCGTATCGATTTTTATATTTCTATTGGTTGTTACTGGTTTAGAGTTTTTTTTACTAAAAATATCGTTGATTTTTGTGGCTATGGCTGGAAATTTTATCGACCCATGAGAGCTAGACTCGGAAACAGTCAAGGATTGCTGTTGTATATATGTCGATAAATCTAAATGTAGATAAATAGTTTTGGGTAAATTATGATAATCGTGATAGTTCCTGAGTTTTTGTTCTAGGTCTTGCAAAATCAATAAATCTGCTAATGCTTGTTGAGTTTCTTGTTGAATTTTGCGAATTTTTAGAATTTCTAATGGGGATGTAATTTTGAAATTTAAACGCGGTATCACAGATGAATCGTTTTGCAGCTTATTCAAAGCTAAGATAATTTCTGCCGCTGATTGGTAGCGGGCGAGCGCTTTTTCAGCGAGCATTTTATCGAGAATTTTGGTAAAAGCATCGCCGATGTTAACATGAGTAGACCATTGCCAATTGAGCGATTCATCTAATAAATACTGGGGCATTTTTCCAGTTAACATCACCACCGCACAAACACCAAGCGCATAAATATCGCTAGAAGGATAAGCGTAACCTAACCTTAATTGTTCTGGTGGAGAATAGCCAAATTTTCCTACTACTGAACTGCGAATTGAATGATAAAAACCGCTAGCTGCAATTTGTGTGAAGTTTTCTTTTACTGCACCAAAATCAATCAGGACAGGCTGCGATTGATTGTGTGGTAGCATGATGTTTTCTAGGGAAATATCTCGATGAATAATTTGGCGATCGTGGAGATATTGTAAAACTGGTAATATATCGAGTAGCCATGTTCTCACTTCTATTTCCGAAAAAGGCTGGCGTTCTGATAAAATATCTGCATAAGTCTTGCCGTCGATATATTCCTGAACAATAAAAATCCGCTGATTATCTGTAAACCAAGCTAAAAATTTGGGAATCTGCGGATGTTGAATTTGATATAAAACTTTGGCTTCTCGTGTAAATAAATCTTTTGATTTACCGAGATTTTCTTCTTTTGATACCGTTGGGAAAAATTCTTTTAACACACAAGGTTCATCGAAGCGCTGACTATCAAATGCAAGGTAAGTCCGCCCAAATCCTCCCTTACCCAGTGTTTTCTGAATCTGATAGCGGCTATTGACTACGGTTCCTGGCTCAATTTCGGGAATCATTGCTTCTACATTATTAACTAAGAATAAGCACTATTTTTTGTTTAATAGTGTTCATCTTGAGAAATTATGCAGAAGCTAAGTCATTTCTGGTGAAATTATGGAGATGCGGGGACAACGTTTAGAGTTGGAGCAGAATAGATTGAAACAAACACCGCATCTTCCAATCCTTCATTAATTGCACCATGAACTTGCGATGGTTCGGCGATATCAACCTGGCCCGCAGAGATAATTTTCTTGTGTCCATCGCCAAGATAGTAGGTCAATTCTCCTCTCACCATAATCCAGGTATCTTGTCCATCGGGGTGAGTGTGTGCGGGTACTTGTTGTCCGGGACGTACACCCCAAACAGCAATGCTGGAATATTTGGTGATGGCTATTTCTGTCACAATTGCTTTTTCTGGGGAAAAACGCACTAACTTTTCTACGTCAAATGTGCGTTGGGAAGAAGAGGATAAAATATCGGTCATTGTCATCTCCATCTAAGTTTTGGGCGTTGTGCGGAAATTTAAGCACGACATTTAAACAATTATCTGATAAAAAACTCCATCCACAAAGAAATTGGGCATTGACTTGACAAATAACCTCTCATCGCTATTACTTACCAATCATTCGGTGTTGAAATTCTCTGGCTTGTTGCGGACAGGGAATTTGCGCTATCAATTTATTCACTAGTTCCCTGGAGGAAATTTGGGGATAAGATTGCAATATTCCTTGTAAGATAAACCTAGCTATCGGTCCGATTAAATCAACTAATTCTTGCTCACATTTATTGATAAAGTCAGCGTCAATAATTTGAGAAATTGGTAAATTTCTTACAGAAACAATTGTCTGTTTTTCTAAAATAATTAATGCTTGCTGCCGAAATCTATCTTGTTCTTCTGGTGATAAATAGCTAGCTAATTTTTCTACTAATTCTTTAGAGTTATTAACTGGTAAATTTTTTTTAAAGATAGCTGGTGTAATCAATCCTATGTATTGCTTTAACAACTGTTCCAATTCAGTGTGTTGTTCTGCACTGATGACAAAATGTTTTACACCAGAACGAGAAGGTAAGCTGGTAAATTGTGTATCATCAAACTGTGCAGTTTCTGAAATTTCCTGTAATGATGACTGCTGTAAATTGTGAAAAACTTTGCTGATATTCCCCGGTAAAATATCTACAATTACTTCTGTTTCTGATACCCAAACCGGGAGTTTAACATTTTTATTCACTAACCGTTTTTGTAATTCTTCAATCCATTTAGAAACAGACAAACCAGTTTGTGGGTTTGCACTCACGAGGGTTTCTAGCAGCACTTGAGAAAATAATTCTGGTGCTTTGGCTGGGGAAGCGCAACCGATGATGCATTGTCCCTTTCCTGTACTGCATTGTAAATCTTCTATCCAGCTTTCTAAGGAAGTAGCTTCTGGACAATCAAGAATAATTATTTGTTGAGTTTTTGCAGCGCGTCTGAGTTCTTGTCTTAACCAAGAACGACTCAGCCGCACTCCATTTTTTAAAATTAACCAAGCTTCACCATCAGCAATTTCTTCGATGTGTCCGCGTAAATATAATAAGGATGTTGGTGTCGGTTTAACGCCTTTCAAGTTGCTAGAATATTGGCTGATAGATTCATGCTCGCTATGCAAAAATTCTTGGATTTTTACCTTGATATTCAACCAAGATTGGTTTGGTTGAGGAAATAAATCTACTTGGAAATTACCAGCACCTGCAAATAACCGATTTAAGTCACGGGTAGTTTTATTTTGGGAGAGTGCATCGATAATCAGCGCTCGTCGCTGGTGAGAAAATGCGGATGTTTCGTTTTTAAAACCCACAATTAATTCTCCAACTCCTTCGACAATTCTTTTTGGGGTTTGGAGGGGATATTCTGGATGCAGTTTATTGTCGCCTCGTTCTAATTTCTGTTGATTAATCAGTCGCAATTTATGGTTTAATTTATCAATATACTGGACTGTTTGCCGATAAACATATTTATATAATCCATCGGCTTCTATAACGCCATGAGCATCAGCCGCTTCACCTAAAATTCCCCGCGTTAAGTAGTAGGTGAATACGCCATGTCCCAATTCGGGAAACTCCCAAGATTGTTGTCCTTGGTCACAAGATAATAAAGCACAAAATCCTTTGCTTTGAGCAGCGCGTTTTCGCAGAATATTTGTCATCTGAGTTGTGGGATTGAGTAATGTCTCAGCCATGCTTCCATCTCTGGCTTTACCTCTGTTTATCCCTAACAAATTCATATCACCGCTATGACAGGTATCTAAACAAATTAGTTGTTGGTTTGTTCGGCTGGTTCCTAAAATTTGCAAGATTTCTTGGAGAGAGAATCCTGTATTTAACAAGTTGTCGTTTTCGGTGTCTGCTAAACACAATACAACTTGCTGAGTTTGGGTTTCTAATATGCCATGACCAGAAAAATATAACAAGATGGAGTCAGTGGGTTGAGTTTGGGAAACTATTCGCTGTAAACTCCTACGCACTGTTGTTAAAGTTGGTGTTTGTGAAGCTAAATCGTGATGTATAATTACTTCTTTATGGGGAAATCCTTGTGTAGCTTTGGCTAAGGCTGCACCTAGGGCTTGGCAATCGACAGCCGGATAGCGTAAATTAGGTAGACTCCCATCTTGATATTCGTTAACACCTACTAATAAAATCCAGAGTTTCCCCTCTTTTGTGGTGAGGATATTATTTGAGTTACTAGAGTTAATACCTAATGGACACATGTTAATTACTTCCTATCAATTCAGGTAATCTACAACTATTCAAATTAGCTGATTTATATCTTGAGCTTAATTTGTCTGGTGAAGAAGAAATGTGTTCGCTCCTGTTAAAACTTCAGGATTAATTACAAGTTTTACGCCGATTTTACAAAAGTTAATAATTAAATAAAATAAGCAAACTGATGCGAATATGATTATTGCTGTTGAGTTGGGGAATCCATGCGTTCACGTCAAGAGATTACTGAGCTATTTACCACTTTCTTACAGTTTGAGGCTGATAGAGCGGCTGGTTGGTCGGTTGATGCTAAACTGAGACGAAATCTTACCAGTTACCAGACAAACCTTTCACAACCGGAGAATTCCGCAAATTTTTGGGTGTATTATCTGTATAAGCTGTGGCAAGAGCAACCGCAAGGATTGGTAAAATGGCATTTTTCGGCTTATTTGCAAGAGGTGTGTTATTGGACGGTTTACAAAATTGTAGTGAATCTGTCTTCCACTCACAATAGTGTGTCTGATTGTTTTCAAATGGCGATCGCTCGTGTTGATAAAGTATTAAAAGGCTACAAACCTGATATACGTTTTCATCTGCACAATTATGCAACGGCGATTTTTGGTAGCGAACTCAAAGAGATGCTGCGATCGCAAAATGAAATCGATATCTGCACTAATTGGCGATTATTGCGGAAAATCACCCAAAAGCGGTTGGTGGAGTCTTTACAAAATTTAGGGTTGGGTACGGAAATTATTCAACGCTACGTGTTATGTTGGAAGTGTTATCAGGCTTTGTATGCTCCCAAGCAACCATCAGGATCGCGGAAATTGCCCCAGCCAGACGAAGCCACATGGACAGCGATCGCTCAACTTTATAACTCTCAACGCTACACTCAATTTGCCCAACCAGGCCCAGAAGCCAACCCAGAAATTATGGAAAAATGGTTGGTTGGTTGTGCAAAAGCAGTGCGTGATTATTTGTACCCCAATATGTCTTCCTTAAATGCAGCGGTGGGGAATGATGAGTCTGGGGAATTTCAGGACATCTTACCACAACTCAAGCAAGATTCTCTGATGACAGAAATCGTTGCTCATGAAGAATTGCAAGAAAGACAGTCACAGCAATTGCAAATTAGTAGCGTCTTAGTCGCAGCGATACAAGAACTAGATGCACAAGGGCAGGAAATTCTGCAACTTTACTACAACCAGAATCTCACCCAACAACAGATAGCGCAACAATTGGGTATTAAGCAGTATACCATTTCTCGCCGGCTGACCAAAGCCAAAGACTCATTATTGCTCAAGCTAGCAAATTGGAGTCAACAGTCCCTGCATACTTCCCTAAACTCGCTGGTACTGAACTATATCAGCACTATTTTAGAGGAATGGTTAAAAACTTACTATAACCGAACAATTTAGTCAAGCGATGTAAATTGTCATTGATTTTCCCCACCCTCCGTTAACTCTTATGATAAATTTAGGTACATTCACTTTAAACAACCCTACACACTTGTGGTTAGAAATTTCCGAAACCGCACAGACAAGAATTTGGCAGCAAAGCCAAGCTTTTTCCTCAGATAATCGACGGTGGGTTGCGTATCTCAACCGTTTGAGTTTGGATACTTTCCTTCCTTGGCTACAAGCAGAACATGTGATTGATGCGACTCCTTTCCCTAATTTGGCATCATTGCCCAGCGTCTGGGAAGTTGTCAATGGCGTCGGAATTTCTTTGGGAAACAAACGACTGGTCTTGATTCCCAGTGAAGCAGCGGATTTAGGAGAACTGCGGGTTCCTCAAGAATGGGTGGATATTCCCAGTTGGGTAGCAGATTATTATTTAGCAGTCCAAGTTAATTTAGAAGAAGGTTGTATCCGGGTTTGGGGATATACAACTCATGCTTTACTCAAGAGTATGGGTAGTTATGACCAAAGCGATCGCGCTTATTGTTTAGATGGAGAAGACTTAATTTCCCACCTGAATATATTATGGATGGCGAGTCAAATTTGTCCAGAGGAAGCTACCCAAGCTGGAGAAACCCCACCTTTACCACAACTACAACTGACCGAAGCACAAAACTTATTGCAGCGCTTAGGTAATCCCAAGGTTATCTTAGCACGTTTTGCAGTACCATTTCCCACTTGGGGAGCACTCTTAGAACATGGCGGATGGCGACAAAGATTGTATGAACAACGTCAAGGACAACCACAAAAATGGTCAATGAATCAGTGGTTGCAAAATGGTGTCTCTGATTTCGCCCAGACATTCGGTTGGGGAAGAATTGAATTACAAGCAAATTTTGCAGGTGCGAGAGGCTTCCGCGATGCAGAGTCTACATATGCATTACCTACTTTAGTTAGAAGATTAACTATAGCCGGTCAAGAGTATGAATTGCAAGTCAAGCCTCAAGGTAATTTGCAAGAAAGAGTGTGGCGATTTGAATTGCGACACGTATCAGGAAGCGCAGTTATTCCCGTGGGGACAAAGCTGACATTGTTAACCGAAGACCTACAGCCTTTTGATGGAAATCAAGTCCAAGCCACTACAGTTGTAGACAAACTATATATTGAAGTAGCGCTGGGGGATGAAGAAGAAGGTCTGGTGTGGGAGATTGAACCGACTCCCCAGGATTTTCAACGGGAAATTTTGTTTTTATAGGAATAGTAGGGAACGCGGGTACGGCTATATATTCAGTCTGTGTTGTGAAACAAACAACTTGGGTTGTGAATGCATAAACTAATTTCAGCTATCCCTATAGAAGTTTAGACGGGCGATCGCCTGTGAAGGAGTTTAAGTTTACAAAACAAGAAGAATTATGAGTGACTTATTAAAACGCCTAGAAAATCTTTCACCGCAAAAGCGCGAGTTAGTTTTACAAAAGTTGTTAGCTAAAAACAAATCGCAAGCTGTATCTATCGCACCTGTTAGCCGAGACGAAGCGATTCCTTTATCCTTCCCGCAACAACGGCTGTGGTTTTTAGACCAGATGGAAGGAAGCAGCGCCAATTATAATATGGCAGCAGCAGTAAAAATTAAAGGAAATCTCCAGGTGGGGATGCTGGAAAGAACTATTGCAGAAATTGTACAGCGCCATGAAATTCTCCGCACCACCTTTAATACAGTCGATGGCAATGCAGTACAAATCATCGCCCCTAGTGTAACAGTAAAACTGCCCGTAATTAACTTACAAACACTGCCAGTTGGGGAAAGATTCGCTCAAGTAGAGCGTTTAGCAGTAGAGGAACAAATCAAACCCTTCGATTTGACACAAGATTCTTTGCTGCGAGTGACACTGCTACACGTGGCTGATGAATCTTACGTCTTACTGGTGACAATGCACCATATTATTTCTGATGGTTGGTCGATGGGCGTGTTTATTCAAGAATTTACTAGTTTATATACAGCCTTTGCAGAAAATAAACCTTCTTCCTTACCAAAATTATCTATTCAATACGCTGATTTTGCCCATTGGCACAGACAACACTTACAAGGTGAAGTTTTAGAAAATCAACTCAATTACTGGCGACAACAATTAGCTGACGCACCACCCATCTTAGAATTACCTACAGACCGTCCCCGTCCTTCAGTGCAAACCTTCCAAGGACAAACACTCAATTTTGCACTCAACCAAAATCTTACCAAACAACTAAATATCCTCTCACAAAAATCAGGGACGACAATGTTCATGACCCTGATGACAGCTTTCGTCACCTTACTAGGACGCTACAGCAATCAATCAGATATCGTCATTGGCTCACCCATTGCCAACCGCGATCGCCAAGAAACATATCCTTTAATTGGTCTATTTGTCAATACCTTAGTTTTGCGAACCGACCTCAGCGGGAATCCGAGTTTTGCAGAACTATTGCAGCGAGTACGACAAGTAGCTTTAGATGCTTATGCTCATCAAGACATGCCATTAGAGCGGTTAATGGAAGCATTGCAACCAGAGCGATCGCTTTCTCATATGCCATTATTCCAGGTTGCGTTTGCCATGCAAAACACACCTATGGGAGAATTAAAATTGCCCGACCTGTGTTTAAAGCTCTTAAAAATCGAAAATCGCACCGCCAAATTTGACCTTACCCTCTCCATCCAAGAAACAGAGACAGAACTCTTAGGAGAATGGGAATTTAACACCGACTTATTCGACACCGCAACCATCACCCGCATAGCGAGAAACTACCAGACATTACTCGAAAACATTATCGCCAATCCCCAACAACCAATCAACGAATTATCAATCCTCACACCCAAAGAACAACACCAACTACT
Source organism: Fortiea contorta PCC 7126 (assembly GCF_000332295.1). Taxonomy (GTDB): domain Bacteria; phylum Cyanobacteriota; class Cyanobacteriia; order Cyanobacteriales; family Nostocaceae; genus Fortiea; species Fortiea contorta. The sequence goes on from NZ_KB235930.1 coordinate 3,503,529, forward strand.
TGTCGAGTGGAACAACACCCAAACAGAATATCCTCAAGATAAATGTATTCACCAACTAATAGAAGAATGGGCAGAAAAAACACCAGACGCCATCGCCGTAGTCTTTGAAAACCAACAACTAACCTACCGCCAATTAAACGAACGCGCCAACCAACTAGCAAACCACCTGCAAAACCTCGGCGTCAAACCAAACACCCTCGTTGGTATCTGCGTTGAACGTTCCCTAGAAATGATCATCGGCTTATTAGCAATCCTCAAAGCAGACGGTGCCTACCTCCCACTAGACCCCAATTATCCTACAGAACGCCTAGCCTTCATGCTTGAAGACTCTCAATTACCAATACTCTTAACCCAACAACGATTAATTGAGAAACTACCACCACACCAAGCCATCACAATTTACTTAGATGCAGAACCCTCCTTTCCTCTTTGCGTCTTTGCGCGCCACTTTCCTCAACGGGGGGAACCCCCGCACGGAAGTGGCTTGCCTTTGCGCGAAACAAACCACCCCACCAAACCACACCACGACCTAGCCTACATAATCTACACCTCAGGGTCAACCGGCAAACCCAAAGGCGTCATGGTACCCCACACCGGACTAACCAACCTCGCCAAAGCCCAAATCCAAACCTTCAAAATAGACACATCCAGCCGTATTCTTCAATTCGCTTCCTTCAGCTTCGACGCATCCATCTCCGAAATTATCATGACATTGGGAGCAGGAGCAAGACTATATCTAGCCACCAAAGAATCCCTACTTCCTGGCGCATCATTAATTCAACTACTGCAAAACTACAGCATCACCCACATCACCTTACCACCAACAGCCTTAGCCGTCCTCCCGCCCGACCAACTCCCAGCACTGCAAACAATAATCGTCGCAGGAGAAGCTTGTCCCCCCGATTTAGTTACACGTTGGTCAATAGGACGCCAATTCTTCAACGCTTACGGCCCAACCGAAGCCACCGTCTGCGCCACCATCGCCCAATGCGACAATACCACCAACAAACCCCCAATTGGTCGCCCCATCACCAACACCCAAATATATTTACTTGATCAAAACTTGCAACCCGTACCCATCGGTGTTCCTGGCGAACTGCATATTGGTGGTATAGGATTAGCTCAAGGATATCTCAACCGTCCAGAATTGACACAAGAGAAATTCATTCCTCACCCCTTCCACAATCAACCAGGGGCGAGACTTTACAAAACCGGCGACCTCGCCCGCTATCTCCCAGATGGTAACATTGAGTATCTAGGACGTATCGACCATCAAGTTAAGCTGCGCGGCTTCCGGGTTGAATTGGGAGAAATTGAAGCCTTACTCAGTCAACATCCAGCAGTCAACCAAAATCTAGTTATCGTCCGCGAAGATATCCCTGGTAGTCAGCGTTTAGTCGCTTACATAGTTCCCAATCCCGACCAAACACCAACAGTTAGCGACTTGCGAGCATTCCTCAAAGCAAGGCTACCTGAGTACATGGTACCGTCAGCTTTCATCCTTTTAGATACTCTACCCCTGACACCAAACGGCAAAGTAGACCGTCGCGCCTTACCCACACCAGAATCTCGTCAGGAATTGGGAGTCAACTTTGTCGCCCCACGCACTCCCCAAGAATCAAAGTTAGTGGCGATATGGGCTGAGGTGTTGCGGTTGCCACAGGTGGGAATTCATGATAACTTCTTTGAAATAGGTGGTGATTCTATCCTCAGCTTGCAAATTATCGCTAGAGCCAATCAAGCGGGGATGCAGCTTAACGTCAAGCAGTTGTTTCAACATCAAACCATCTCTGAATTAGCAGCAGTCGCTGGTACAACCCAAACTATTCAAGCAGAACAAGGTTTAGTTACAGGTTCCTCACCACTAACACCGATTCAACAATGGTTCTTTGCACAGAATTTACCAGAACCAGCTTACTTTAATCAGTCGGTGTTGTTAGAAGTTCCCCAAGATTTAAAACCAGATGTATTACAGTCAGCTTTACAACAACTTTTACAGCATCACGACGCTTTAAGGTTAAGATTTGTCAAGAAAGATGTCAACTGGACACAAACTCACGGTGATGCTGATGTTAGTGTACCTTTAACTTGTGTAGATTTATCCCAAATTGCCCCACAACAACAACAAACAATTTTAGAAACCCACGCCAACAACTTACAAGCTAGCTTAAATCTTTCCCAAACACTAATGCAAGCTGCACTGTTCAACTGTGGCGAACAACCTGCGCGGTTACTGCTAATTATCCATCATCTAGTTGTAGATGGTGTCTCTTGGCGGATTTTGGTGGAAGATTTATTCCATGCTTATCAGCAAATCAATCGCGGGGAAAAGATTCAACTTCCAGCGAAAACATCTTCCTTTAAAGAATGGTCGCAGAGACTGAGTGAATATAGCAACTCAGATGCACTCGCAACGGAATTAGATTTTTGGTTAGAACAAGCTTCTGAATTTACCCCCTTACCTGTAGAATATCAACAGTATAATCAGGAGGCGAATACTGTCGCATCATCAGCAAAAGTTGCAGTATCTCTCGGTGAAGAACTAACCCGCGCCTTACTCCAAGAAGTACCCGCAGTCTACAACACCCAAATCAACGACGTGTTGTTAACTGCTTTGGTGCAAACCTTCGCACAATGGACTGGCGAATCTTCCTTACTAGTTGACTTAGAAGGACACGGAAGAGAAGAACTGTTTCCAGACATTGATTTATCCCGCACCGTCGGCTGGTTTACTGCTTTGTTCCCAATGAAATTAACATTGGATGGTGGGGAGTTAAAATCAATCAAAGAACAAGTACGCGCTTGTCAAAAACGGGGAATTAACTACGGCATTCTCCGCTACCTCAGCCAAGATACAACAATCCGCCAAAAATTGGAAACAGCACCCCAAGCGCAAGTAAGTTTCAACTACTTGGGACAATTTGACCAAGAATTATCCGAATCTGGATCATGGAAAATAGCTCAAGAATCAGCGGGTACTGAACAAAGTATATCAGGCGATCGCACTCATTTAATCGAAGTCAACGCCTCAATTGCATCCGGAAAACTACAACTGAATTGGACATATAGCCAAAATATCCATCAAAAATCCACAATTGAAACATTAGCCTCTGGTTTCATCAACGCACTCACAGACATTATCCACCACTGTCAGTCCCCTAACGTCGGCGGTTACACACCTTCAGATTTTCCCGAAGCTGAATTAACTCAAGCATATCTGGACAATTTAATTGGCGAAATGATAGCGCGAAACCCCAGCGCCAAGAAAAATATTGAGTCAATTTATCCCCTGTCCCCCATGCAGCAAGGTATACTATTCCATACCTTGTATGCTCCCGACGCTGGGATATATTCTGAACAGTTAAGCTGTACCCTCAAAGGAAAGATTAACACCACAGCCTTTGCTCAAGCTTGGCAGAAAGTAGTTGACCGTCACCCAGCGTTGCGAACCTTCTTCGTCTGGGATAATTTGAACAAACCGCACCAAGTCGTCTGTAAATCTGTCAAAGTACCTTTTGTACATGAAGATTGGCGTTCACTTTCACCCACCCAGCAACAAGCACAACTCGCAGCCTTTCAACAAGCAGACAGAGACAAAGGATTTTCACTCAACCAAGCACCCTTAATTCGCTGCACTCTCATCCAAACAGCAGATGATACTCACGAATTTATTTGGTCATTCCATCACCTATTAATGGATGGTTGGTCATTACCCATCGTCGTACAAGAAGCCTTCGCTTTTTATGAAGCAGCGAACAAAGGCAACGAATTATATTTAAAAACAGCACATCCCTATAAAGATTATATAGCTTGGTTAGCAAAACAAGACCTTTCCCAAGCAAAAGAATATTGGCAGCGATCGCTCAAAGGTTTCACAGCCCCCACACCCCTAATCGCCGACAAGCCCCAAATCAACCAGCAAACCTACAACGAACAGCATATCCAACTACCGCAACCATTAACAACAGCCCTCGAAACCTTAGCTAGACAAAATCAAATCACCCTGAACACCTTAGTACAAGGAATTTGGGCACTGCTACTCAAACATCACAGCCACCAATCAGATGTAATTTTTGGCACAACAGTATCCGGTCGTCCTCCATCCCTGGCGGGTGTAGAAACGATGGTAGGGATGTTAATTAACGTCTTACCAGTGCGGGTACAAGTATCTGAAGACGCGCAAATATTACCTTGGCTCAAAGAATTACACACAAAACAAGTAGAACGGGAACAATATTCCCACACCCCCTTAGTGGAAATTCAACGCTTGAGTGAAATAAAGAGCGGTACACCAATGTTTGAGACTAGCGTCGCATTTTATAACTACCCAGTAGACCCTGCATTGCAGAACGCCACAGGTGGTTTAAAAATCGAAAACATCGGTAACTATGAGCGAACAAAATATCCTTTAATGTTAGTTATTACTCCTGGTGAACAGATTTCTGTAGGCTTGAGTTACGAAGGCGATCGCTTTACTCAGAATACCATTAATAGCATCTTAGAAAAGTTTGCCATTATCGCCAATAAAATTACGGAAAACCCTGAAGCTAAGTTGAATTCTATAGAAGATATGCTTGTGGAAGCAGATAAAGAAAAACAATTAATCAAAGACAAAGAAATTGCAGCAGCGACAATCAATAAACTAAACAAATTCAAGCGCAAGTAAACCTAGAATTTGGCGTTGCTGACAAGTATTAATTTCCCTCACGCAGAGACGCAGAGGCGCAGAGGAAAAGAATGAGTTTAAATCTCTCGCTACTCTCTGCGTCTTTGTCTTGAAAAGTTTGCTCAACGGGGGGAACCCCCGCACGCAACTTTTCGCTGCGCCTTTGCGTGAAATAAAAAAACCCATTCACCCACACGAATCAAAATGAACACTATCAAAAAACTGCAAATTGGCAAACGTAAAGTAGTTGAAAAACTAGTCAATATAGAACCACTCAACCATGATAACCCTTTACCGCTGGTCATTTCTCCAGCTATAGATGGAATTAGTTTAATCGATTGGACACAGCAAAACCGCGATTTAGTTGAGAATAATTTACTGAAATATGGTGGAATACTTTTCCGCAATTTTCATGTGAATACAGTCGAAGAGTTCCAAGGATTTGTTAAAGTAGCTTCCACCGGAGAACTGTTAGATTACACCTATCGTTCCACCCCACGTACAGAAGTTAGCGATAAAATCTACACTTCTACTGAATATCCGGCTGATGAATCGATTCCGTTACATAATGAGAATGCTTACTCTCCCAGTTATCCTATGAAGATATGGTTTTTCTGTGTTAAAGCTTCAGAAATTGGCGGAGAAACACCAATCGTTGATAGTCGAAAAATATTTGCACGCATTAACCCGGCTATTAGAGAAAAGTTTATCAAAAAACAAGTGATGTATGTGCGAAATTATGGTGATTTAGATTTACCTTGGGAAGAAGTTTTTCAAACCGCAAATAAAGCTGAGGTAGAAAATCATTGTCGCAAATTAGGTATTTCATTTACATGGACGGGTAACAATACTCTTAGAACCAGTCAAATTTGTCCCGCTGTGGTGAAACATCCCAAAACTGGCGAAATGGTATGGTTTAACCAAGCGCATTTGTTCCATATCTCCAGTTTGAAAGCAGAGATACGGGAATCGTTGTCTGCGTTACTCAAGGAAGATGAGTTTCCTCGCAACGCTTATTACGGCGATGGTTCTCCCATCGAAGTCTCCGTTTTAGACGAAATTCGGGAAATATATGACCAAGAAGCTGTAATTTATCCTTGGCAAGAAGGAGACGTGTTGATGCTGGATAATATGTTAGCAGCACACGGACGCAGACCGTTTGTGGGGAAAAGGAAAATTGTCGTCGCAATGGCGGAATCTTGTTAAAGCATTTAGTACCTCTGCGGGACTCTGCGCTTTCCTCTGCGTTACTTCGCGTTTAAAAGCATTAGTTCTCCACCTCACTTAACTAGAACTTACTATAATTCAGCCTCCCAAACGCTTGTCACGTAAGCATTTGGGAGTTTTCATTTAATTTTTGGCAACCGAGAGCATAAATCAATTTTCCTACCCCTATTGAAACATGGATGCAGCTTGTATCCCCAACATTGATTAATTTGCTCAGGATTTTAATTTTATGCACGCAGAAATGACTAATCTGATTCGTATTTCTCCGCAACAAAAGCATTTATGGTTGCAGATGCAAGACAATGCACAAGTTTATTGTGCTCAAATAGCCATAAATGTTGACGGTAATCTTAACTATCATACCCTGAAATTGGCTTTAGAAAAAATTAGCGATCGCCTAGAATTTCTCCGCACATCTTTTCATTCTTTACCAGGAATGAATCTTCCCTTACAATCGATTAATAATGAATCCAAAATCACCCTTCAAGCATCCGATTGGAGTAATTTAACTCCCCAGTTACAAATAGCTAAAATCGATGCACTTTTTCAAGATGATAATTTGCGAGTTTTCAATTTAACACAAGCCGCGAATTTACACTTTAATTTAATTAAGTTCTCTACAAACAAGCATATCTTGTTTATCAGTTTACCTGCTTTATATGCAGATGCAACAACACTCGATAACCTTACAAACGAAATTGGTCGCACTTACACAGCTTGTTTGCAAGGTGAAAAATTAACAGATGAAGTGATGCAATATGCTGATGTTTCCGAATGGCTGAATGATTTATTAGATTCTGAGGATACGGAAACAGCCAGAAAATATTGGCTTCAACAAAATATTTCTGCTGTCTTAGATTTGCGAATTCCTTTTGAAAATAAAAGCAAGAAGCAATTTGCACCTCAATCACTTTCCTTAAATATTAATTCAGACACACTAACCAAACTGCAAATATTATCCGAAAAATATCAAACTTCAGTCGAAACAATTTTACTAGCTGCTTGGCAAGTGTTGCTGTGGCGCTTGAGCGGACAGTCTGACATTGTGATTGGTGTTGCAGGTAATGGGCGGGAATATGAGGAATTAAAAGATGTTTTGGGACTTTTAACTAAATATTTACCTACTCATTCTCATCTGGAAACTAATTCCAAATTTTCAGAACTACTGGAAAGAGTCGCTGCATCTTTAGAATTTGTCAAAAAATGGCAAGAATACTTTGATTGGGAGCATATCATCGCTGTCAATGATAAATTTAAGTCCCACGCTTTCTTCCCTTTCTGTTTTGATTTTACAACCCAGTCTGAGAGTTATGTAGCTGCTGATGTCTCTTTTACTGAATATAAAAAATCTGTTGTAACAGAAAAATTTCAAATTAAACTCTCTAGTATTTATGGAAATGAGCACTTATCTTTAAACTTGAATTATGATTCCAGCTTATTTTCTGAAGATAGTATCAAAGTCATCGCTGAACAATACCAAACATTAATCACCAGCGTTATCAATAATCCAGAAGCAGCAATTATTGATTTAAATATTATCAGCGCCAACGAACGACATAAATTACTGCTTGCTTTCAACAATACAAAAACAGATTACCCCCAAGATAAATCCATTCATCAACTCTTTGAAACACAAGTAGAACGCACACCCAATAATATCGCTGTTGAATTTAATCAAGAATATCTCACATATGCACAACTCAACGCCAAGGCTAACCAATTAGCGCATCATTTGCAAAGTTTGGGAGTCAAACCAGAAATATTGGTGGGAATTTGTGTGGAACGTTCCTTAGATATGCTGGTGGGGATTCTTGGTATTCTCAAAGCTGGTGGTGCATATATCCCATTTGACCCCACATATCCCCAGGAACGACTGGGATTTATGTTAGAAGATGCTCAAATTCCCATACTGTTAACTCAACAGCAACTAGTAGATAAATTTGTGGAATATGACACCCATGTAATTTGTCTTGATCAAGATTTACCAGCTACACTGAGCATCAATAATCCTGTCAGCAATATCACACCAGAAAATCTCGCTTATATTATCTACACCTCCGGTTCCACAGGGAAACCCAAAGGAACAATGATTCCCCATAAAGGTTTAGTTAATTACCTTAGCTGGTCTACAAATGCGTATGCAGTTGCTCAAGGTTACGGCGCTCCTGTACAATCTTCCATAGGTTTTGACGCCACGATTACCAGCTTATTCTCGCCGCTATTGGTTGGACAAAGGGTGGTAATGTTACCTGAAAAGGCAGAAATTGAAGCTTTATCTGCACTGCTGCAATCTGATAAAAACTATAGCTTAGTTAAAATTACTCCCGCTCACCTGGAAATGCTCAATCAAATGCTACCTTACCAAAAAGGTGTCACTGCAACCAGAGCATTAGTTATCGGTGGTGAAGCATTATTGGGTAAAAGTTTGACGTTTTGGCGCGATAATGCGCCTAATACCAGAATCATTAACGAATACGGCCCAACTGAGACTGTGGTTGGTTGCTGTGTTTATGAAGTTAACGCGCAAACGTCCTTATCCGGTTCCATTTTAATTGGTCGTCCCATTGCTAATACGCAACTTTATTTACTTGATGAAAATCAAAAACTCGTACCTATTGGTGTTCCCGGTGAATTGTACATTGGTGGTGCGGGAGTTGCTAGAGGTTATCTTAATCGTCCAGAATTAACCCAACAGCGCTTTATTCCCAACCCTTTCAGCAATGAACCCAATTCTCGCTTGTATAAAACTGGAGACTTAGCGCGATATTTACCTGATGGTAATATTGAGTATCTAGGACGCATTGACCATCAAGTAAAAATTCGCGGATTCCGCATTGAATTAGAAGAAATTGAGTCTTTGTTAGCTCAACATCCTTTAGTAAATTCTGTCACCGTTATCGCTAGAGAAGACCAACCAGGAGACAAACGTTTAGTAGGTTATATTGTTCCTCAAAATCAAGCTCCAACAACTAGCGAACTGCGGCAATTTTTACAAACAAAGTTACCTGAATACATGATACCTTCTGCCTTCGTGATGTTGGAATTGATACCGCTAACTGCTCATGGAAAAGTTGACCGTCAAGCTTTACCCCAACCTGATACATTTCGGTTGGATGAACTAGAAGTAGAATTTTTAGCACCACGAAATGATTTAGAACTCAAATTAGTAAATATTTGGGAAAATCTGCTCAACATCCGTCCTATAGGCGTCAAAGATAGCTTTTTTGAATTAGGTGGTCACTCACTTTTAGCTGTACGCTTGATGGCACATATCAATCAAGAATTTGGAAAAAATTTACCTTTAGCAACACTATTCCAAAATCCCACAGTTGAAAGTTTAGCAAACATTCTCCACCAAGCATCAGCAATATCATCTTGGTCGCCTTTAGTAGAAATTCAAAAAGGTAATTCTCAATATCCTTTCTTCTGTTTACCTGGAGGCGGTGGTAATGTTCTTTATCTACATGATTTGGCTCGTTATTTAGGCTCAGAACAAACATTTTACGGCTTACAAGCACCAGGTTTAAATGCAGAATCAGCACCATTAACCAAAGTTGAAGAGATGGCGACTTATTACATCCAAGCCATGCAAAATGTTCAACCCCAAGGGCCATATTTTCTCGGCGGTCATTCTTTTGGTGGTATAGTTGCTTATGAAATCGCCCAACAATTAGTCAAATTAGGACATGAAGTAGCGTTAGTTGCTATTTTAGATGCACCCGCTCCTGTTGCTAGCGAGAAACCCATATATATTGATGTTGATGATGCAACTCAATTAACAGAAACCGCGCGCTTAATTGAACGTTGGGTAGGTAAAAGTTTAAATATATCCTATGAAATTCTCCAACCGTTAGAACTCGACGAACAATTTGCATATCTCAAAGAACAATTAATCGCTGTTGGTTTATTACCTGCGGGAACTGACACAAAACAAGTGCGCGGTTTAGTGGAAGTTTTCGAGGCGAATTTGCAAGCCAGTATCAAATATTCACCACAAGAAATTTACCCAAATCGCTTAACTTTGTTGCGTGCTAGCGAAGTGAATGCAGAAGATGCTGCACTTTTGACTGAACTACGCCAAGACCCAGCCTGGGGATGGGGTGAGTTTGCTGCTGAAAATATCGATATTCATCTTGTCCCAGGCGACCATATTACGATGATGGCGCAACCTCATATTTCAGTTGTTGCTCAACAGCTAAAAAATTGCATTGAACAAGCAAATTATTGAAGTATGAAGTATGAAGTATGAAGTATGAAATTAAAATTTTACATCAATCATACTTCATACTTTTTTTGTTGAGGTTTTTAAAGATAGTTCGCTATGTCTAAAAATAATTAACTGCATCAAGGAGTATTGCAATGACCCAACATCCAAAAAATACAGGAATGCGAATTTTTACTATCATCTGGTTTGGACAGATGATTTCTGCCATCGGCTCTCAATTAACCAGCTTTGCATTGGGTGTATGGGTATATCAACAAACTGGTTCGGTAACACAGTTTGCTCTCATTTCTCTATTTACAACTCTACCGATGATTTTAATTTCTCCGCTGGCGGGGATGTTAGTTGATCAATTTCCTCGCCGTTGGATAATGTTATTTAGTGATTTAGGTGCAGGAATTTCTACGGCGGTAATTGCAATTTTGTTATCTACTGGTGATTTAGCAATTTGGCACATTTATATGGGTGCTGCAATTAGTTCTTGCTTCGCAGCTTTTCAATGGCCAGCTTATACTGCTGCTACTACTTTACTTGTACCTCCTCAAGATTTGGCTCGTGCTAATGGGATGCTGCAAATTGGCGAAGCTGCTGGTAGATTAGTCGCACCAATATTGGGAGGTGTTCTATTACTTTTTCTCGATATTGATGGAATTATTTATATTGATTTTGCTTCTTTTATTTTTGCTTTCAGTATTCTTTTATTCATGCCATTTCCTAAACAATATATTGACAGACATCGCGCCCAAATAACTCCTTGGTTTAAGGAAGCATCCTATGGTTTAGTATATCTAATCAAAAGAAAAGGATTATTTGCACTGTTACTGTTTTTTGCTGTGAACAATTTCTTAGTGGGAATTGTACAAATGCTGGTTACGCCTTTAGTATTATCCTTTGCTTCAGCTACGGAATTGGGTACTATTATGACTATTGGTGGTGTAGGAATGCTAGCGAGTAGTGTAATTGTTAGTGTGGTGAAAACGCCCCAATATTTAATTTTAAGTATATTTAGTTTTATGCTGTTGGGTGGAATCTGCATTACGTGTGCAGGATTCTATCAATTGGTTCCTGTTTTAGCGCTGATAGCTTTCTTGTTTTTCTTCGGCTTACCAATTATTAACAGTTCCACCCACATTATTTTTCAAAAGAAAGTACCCTCTAGTGTGCAGGGGCGAGTTTTTGCTACAGTGGGAGCGATCGCTAATGCATCACAACCCTTTGCTTACACTGTCGCCGGGCCTTTAGCAGATAAAGTCTTTGAGCCTTTAATGACTCCCAATGGACTTTTAGCAGGTAGTATAGGCACAATTATCGGTGTTGGTCAAGGTCGCGGTATCGGTTTAATGTTTATTGTTATGGGAATATTAACTGTCTTGACGGCGATGATTGCTTATCAATATAAACCTTTGCGATTAGTTGAGAAGCAATTACCCGATGCTGTTAATTATCATTCTGTGGTTAATTAATCGTATTCATACAGAGATGTGGCGATACCACGTCTCTATAAATTATGAAAAACTAATCTGGTAAAGCAGTACCTGTCATGGGGTCGCTGATGTACAATCCTAGAGTGAGACTACGCATGACTTCATCCCAAATCGGTGTGAGTTGTTCTGCTTGGTCTGCCCAATAATCAAAGGTAATTAAGCATTGGACATTCGATCCTAAACCAACGCAAGTCCGGGAAAAAGCATCTCTTGGCTCCGCTTGTGTGTCGATAAATTTAATTTCTGTCCAAACAATCTTGGCGGTTTGGCGTTTGAGGGTAAATATTTCGCTTTTAGCGATGACGTTGCGGCCGTCTTCTTCGACGATTTTCTTGAGGGCGCGTTTGAGGGGAAACTGACTCCAATCGTGGGGTGGGAGTTGATTGAAGGATACTTCTAAACAGCAGTCGTCGTCTGGTGGCTGTTTATCGAGGAACTTAAAAGATTTTTCTTGTGGCTCAAAAACCCAGTCTTCAGGGACATTGAAGCGAACAGCCCCTCGGTTGGCTACGAAAATTTTATAGCCTGACGGAGATTCCCAGCGATGGTCAGGTTTGAGTTCCAGAGTTTCCTTAATCCACTGGAGATTGCTTTTTTTTCGCTTTGCCATAGTGTTTTTGCAAATCTGCTATATTGCGATCGCCCACTGCGTTAATACTATCAAACCAGTGGGCGACTATGGCGCTAATTTTTGAGACTGCCTCTAGAGGCGAAGATTTTTCTACTTATTAAAGGCATCCTTGATATTATCAACGGCGCGTTCCACAACATTTTTGGTGTTGTCTACTGCTTTTTGGGTTCTAGCTGCATCTTCCTCTGCTCTTCTTTCGATGCGAGCTGCGTCTCTCTTAGCTTTGCGCTCAATGAAGCTACCATTATCATCAGTTGCTTCGTCAACGCGCTGGGCGTTTTTGTAAGCAGTGCGCTCCACCTTGTCTGCTGTGTCGCGGATAAAGCTCTTAGCTCGTCCTGCATCTTCACTAGCTTTTTCCTGTACGCGATCGCCTGCAGATGCAATTAAGCTGCTAGAATCTGCAAGGGCTAAAGTGTTAGTAAAAAATGCACCTTGCCAAGCAAAAGCGATCGCTAATGCACAACACAGAGTAGTAGCCATCCAGCGTCCAACAATCGATAGTTGTTGCCCAAAACCATTCATTTTCATAGAATCCAATCTTTGTGAGGTTTAGCATCCCCATATTTACTCGATTCCACCGAGCCACCAAATCGTGCCCCAGATAGAGGTTTTCCAGCCGTCAGTCGTCCGATAAATTCACTATTTTGATAGATTGAATCCAACAATCGGTGTATGCATTAGACCTGGCTTAAAAATAGGGAACTCTTAACGGGGAACAAGGAAGAGGAATTTTTATTGTTCCTTGTGAACGCAGTTCATGGAGTAAGAGTGCAAAAGTCCTTGTTTGCGTTCTTTTCTTTGCGCCTTTGCGCCTTTGCGCGACAATAATTCATATTTTGATTCAGCAACGCGTGAAATTTTTTATAACCTTTGAACAGATACCATCTCGCACTTCCGGGCGATACCAACAGTTTTGGATTTGTGCGACCTTACATGAGCAAGCATAAACACTCAAAATTTATCTAAAACAATGCCAGATCAAACATTTAGAAAAAACATTCCCGAAATTGACCCCACAGAGATAGAAGACGATCGCAGCGTGATCAGCGAAGAACATCGCTCTTTTTTAGACAAAGTGAAAAACCAGAGCGGTTTAGCTGACCTGTATGACGCCAGAGATTTAACAGAAGTCGTATTCCGCGTGCTGCGTGACTTGATGACCACCGAAGCTGCTGACCGAGTTGAAGGAGAATTGCATAAGCCAGCAGAAATTACCGAAGAAAAGGCTCTACAACTAGAAATTGCCGATTTGTGGCACGATACAAACCCCATTGTCGGATTTTTAAGCCGAGTACGTCCACCTTGGCAAGGCCCCGGTATTTTTAAAATTGATAGCGATCGCTTTTTATTCCGTGTCGCTAATGAAGGGGGATTACCACCAAATGTAGACCGGGAACGGTTGGTGAAAGCTGTATTTTCCGCTACTAAAGATGAATTATCTCCAGAGCGAATTCAGGAAATCGCTAGTTGGCTCCCTGATTATGTGCGTCAGCTTTGGGAACAGGCTTAAAATTGCCGTCAGGGCGGGAAGACCCCGCCCCATACAATTGGTCATACCAAGATTAATATGGCAATTCTCTATCCCCTTGCCGATTTTCTCCCTCACCACCCCAATTTCCCAGATTCACCCCCCAGCTACAACTATCAAGGGCGTTGTTCCCAAACTGCTGAATTACTGAGATTACCTCGCACTCCCCTAGTGGAAGCGATCGCATGTGGTTTGATGCTACAACTGAGTGAAAATCCCCTCCACGGCTATGAAGGTAAGATGTATGGGGTGCTTCTTGTGCAGTTAGCAAATGGTGAGCAACGAGTCCTCAAAGCCTTCTCTGGTCTTTTGCATGGTGACAGTGTTGTTGAGGGCTGGGTATCGCCGATTCCGGGAAGAGAGGAGGTAGCTGTCGCCGAAGCACAAATACTAGCTCAACTTACAGCTATTAAACAGCAACTAATTGAGTTACAGCACTTACCACAAAGACAAGAATATACAACTTTATCTCACGAGTTTGAGCAAAAGCTGCAAGGAATTAACCAGCACCATCGAGACTGCAAACATCAACGCCAGGAACAACGTCAGCTACTGTACGCAACCCTCAATGGTGAAGCCCTACGCATTGCGTTAGACCAACTTGATGCAACCAGCCGTCTGCAAAAAATTGAGCGCCGCCAATTTAAACGCCAACGTGATTTAATGTTACAACCCCTCCAAGAGTTAATCACCATCACAGATGAGCGGACACGGGAACTCAAACAGCAGCGTCAAGCATTATCTCGTCAATTGCAAGCTCAGATGCACGCTACCTATTCCCTAATGAATTTTTTAGGAAAATCCGCATCCTTGCTGCAATTGCTCCCCGCAGGCTCTATCCCCACTGGTACAGGAGACTGTTGCGCCCCCAAGTTACTGCATTACGCCGCTACGCATGATCTCAAACCGTTAGCGATGGCTGAGTTTTGGTGGGGCCCAGCTTCAGCTAATCAAGAGAAAATACAAGGGGAATTTTACCCAGCTTGTGTAGAGCGCTGTCAGCCGTTGATGGGGTTTTTGCTTTCAGGTTTAAATAAAAATCTAGAGACGGAGATTCTTTATGCAGATGAATGGTTGATTGCTGTGAATAAACCTGCGGGGTTACTTTCCGTACCCGGTCGTTATAGCGATCGCCAGGATAGTGTACTCAGTCGGTTACGCTGTTCATTACCTGACGGTAAAAATCTCGCCACTGTCCATCGTTTAGATCAAGAAACTTCCGGTATTTTACTGCTAGCGCGCGATCGCCAGACCCACCGTCACCTCAGTCAGCAGTTTCAACAACGGTTAATTCACAAAGTCTACGACGCTATCCTCTTTGGCATCGTCACTCTTGACCAAGGTAAAATTGAACTGCCACTGTGGGGAAATCCGCAAAATCGCCCCTATCAACAAGTCCATTGGCAACACGGTAAACCCAGCTTAACGCACTTCCGAGTCATAGCCAGATGGGAAAATTACACCCGCGTTGAGTTTATACCATTCACCGGACGCACCCATCAACTCAGAGTCCACGCCGCCGATCCGCAAGGACTAGGAAAAACTATTTTAGGCGATCGCCTTTATGGATGCTCTGCAGTCACCAGCAGACTACATCTCCACGCTAGAGAACTGCACTTTGAGCATCCACAATCTCGACAAACTATCTGTTTACAAGTAAAGACGCCATTTTAATTTACGGTATCAAGAGTTGTTCTCTCGGTCTACCATTAATCTTTGATTTTTTGCAAATCTGGTCGTTCTTCCGGTACGATCGCTCCTTCTACTGGGCAAACTTGAATACATATACCACAGTCGATGCAAGTAGCAAAATCAATCCAGTACCAATCGGTTCCTTTAACGTTTTTCCCTGGCCCATCATGAATGCAGGCGACTGGACAAGCGTCTACGCAGTCTGCTACACCTTCACAAACATCGGTAACAATTGTGTGCGGCATGTTCTATATCCCCTCTGTGTTTAATCGACTCTTTCTAGCCTAGCAGGGGACGTGGGGTGGTGAGGCTGTTACGGATGAAGCAGGGGATTCAAGGGATGCAAGAAAAGTGAGCATATCAATAATTTCGTGAAATGGTATCACCCTTCACCCTTCATACTTCATCTTTAAACCTCTTGCAAAAGTACCTTTTCTACTCTCTGTTCCCTGTTCCTCCGCAGTCGCTCATGGGGGAAACCCCCAAGACCGCGCTGCTCTCTGTTCCCTGTTCCCGACTTCTGCAAGAAGTCTGTTCACCGCAAAACCTCAACAGTCGCTGAACCATCAGGCTGAATCCAGGCTATTTGAGCAATAGTGCGATCGCTTGCATATTGATGAATGGCTACAGCATCTCGTCCCCCTAAATCGATTTCCACTCGTTCGCCGTTATCTCGCAATTTTTGCGCGTAGGCGAAGGCGGCGATATCGGCGCTTGGTGTTGCTGCTACAATCAACCAATCACTCGCTGGTGGTTTTTGCGGTAATTGCTGAGTGGACAGAATGACTTGGTATAAATCTTCAATATTGAGTGCAAAACCAATACCCGGAATATTTTCCCCTTGGGGATGATACAGTCCCAAAAGCTGGTCATAACGACCACCCCGCCCTAAAATTTTGGCTTGTCCGGCGGTATCACTGACCACCTCAAACACAATTCCTGTGTAGTAGTCTATGGTTTGAATCAAGCTGAGGTCGAGAATTAGGGGTATGTTTCCTCTAGATTCCAACAACTGTACCAAAGATGCGAGGTTGTTCACCGCCTCTTGTTGTTCTGAATTGAGAGGCAAACTATTGACTTTTTGCAAAACATCAGCACTATTACCACGCAGATCTAACATCAACCGGGCGCGATCGCGTAATTCTTCATCTAGAGGTAAGGTATCTATAGTAACGCGGTCAAGATTAGCGATCGCCGTGCGAACTTTGTTGCGGATATTCTCTGGAAAAACATCGAAAAGCGATCGCGTGATCCCAGCTTCGCCTAAAATTAAATGCCATTGTTGCAGTGCAAGTGCTGATAAACAGTCTGCCACCAATAGCAGCACTTCCGCATTTGCTAGCAACCCACCCGCACCTAATAACTCCACCCCAGTTTGATAAAACTCATGCTGGCGATTGTGGCGATTTTCTCGAATTCGCCGAAAAACATTGCCATTGTAGTACAGCCGTTGGGGATAAGTGACACCCGCCATCCGCGTGACGACAGTACGAGCAATAGAAGCTGTCAATTCCGGACGCAATCCCAACTCTTCATCCTCGGCATTTTGCAGTTGAATCACTGTTTGACGCCCAATTGCACCCCCCGCCATCAAAGTATCCATGCGTTCCAGAGTGGAGGTGATAATCCTGTCATATCCCCAACGGTGAAACACCTGCTGTAACCTATCTTCAATCCAGCGTTTTTGAGCAACATCTAAAGGTAAAAGATCCCTGGCTCCCGCTGCTGGTTGATACACCATTCCATCCTCCGTAATGTCAGTCCCAGTTTTTACCTACAATTAGTTAGGCAGGCTTAAAAAAGCAGAGAAATAAATTGAGACTGAAATCAAAATTAAAAAAACGAGTCTCAGCAATGGAACTAATTGTATCTCGGCAGCGGACGATCATTATCAGCAGATTGAGTTCGGGAAATAGCGATCGCTTTAAATCTCTAGTTTGATTAGATACATGTCGTCAAGATATTTTCGACCTTCCTGCTAGATTTTTCTTGTAAAGACGTTGCAGTGCAACGTCTTTACAGCATCTAAGTGGATCTTGATTCACTATTTTTTTTTCCCACCAAACAAACCACCAAATAAACCCCCAGACTTATCTGGTTGTTTACCAGCCCCATTGACAGATGGCGCCACTTGAGAATTACCAGATTGTTGTCCCAAAGCCTTGTCTATCTTAGGTTTCCAATCCAACGCAGCTTGGTCATGGGGATCTAATTTCAGCGCATTGTCAAAATGAATCTTGGCCATTTTCAGCTGATTTTGTTTCAAATACACCAAAGCTATCAGGCTATGACAGCGGCTATTCTTAGGCTCTAGTTTGAGAGCATCTTGTAACTCTACCTTAGCCTGGGTAAATTGGTTTTTTGCAATTAAAGTTTGAGCGCGACGCAGATACTGTTCAGCGATAGAATCTTCGTTGGCTGGCGCTTTATTTGGGGTAGGTGTAGGCGGAGTGGCTGTATTGGTTTTGACGGGAGTGGGTGGGGGTGATGTTAATGATTTACCAGCACTCCGCATCAGGTAAATTAAATTCAACTCGCTAACTTGGGCGATGACTTGCGGTACTTGCTGCAATGAGTCATATTGAGTAGCAGCAATTTTAGCGATCGCTGCTCGATAAAGATGATCCATATGCGGTGAACTCGCCAGTTGTCTAGCTAAATCTGTATTCACCTCCCCTGATCCCGATTCCTGTACAAGGCGCTTGCCCATCTGTGCTAAAACAATCATATATTCTGAGCGCGATCGCTCTGAAGTCAGTTTTTCATAAGCTGGGTTAACTAACTTTGATAACAATTCACCCGCTAGTTGTTTCTGCGCTGCACTTGCACCATTATTACTATCTGGATGCAAACGGCGAGCAATAGCTAGGTAGCGTTTACGGATATCTTTCACATCCGCATCCACCGGCACGCACAAAACTGCATGATGATCTATGAAATCATATTTAAAAAGTCCGCTATCTATTCTTAAAGACATAAATGTGTATGCACCGAAGTAGCTGAGAGATTCTTTCTAGTTTACTTCGATACATCGGGTATTGGGGAAGCCCCATTCCATACGTGTCAACTTAGCGTAAAACCCTTGTCAAAACTCGATTTTGGATTCACTCACTTACCATGACAATCCGCGTTACCCCACCCCGGCTTTGCTGGCGCAAAACCTCCCCTCCCCTTGGTAAGGGGAGGGGATTAAGGGGTGGGGTAAAACGCCTGGGGGACAAAGGTTTTAGCTTAAGTTGACACCAATGGCCCCATTCCCCATACCCTAATTCACTTCCACGTTGAGAGTGGCGGGACTTGTATCAATTCTCGACTCAGGTTGTCATGAATGTAACCATTAGTAGCGAGTAGTCTCCCGGACTCAATTTTGACTGGTGTACCATCATAGGCGCTGACTTTCCCCCCGGCTTCTTGTAACAAAATTATCCCGGCGGTAATATCCCAAGGCGAAAGTCCCCGTTCCCAATAGCCATCAACTCGCCCACAGGCTACATATGCTAAGTCCATTGCTGCTGAACCGCTGCGCCTCACACCTTGGGTAAGATGGGTGAGGTGGCTAAATTCTGCATAGTTGTTGTCTGGTGTTTCGCGGCGATCGTAAGCAAACCCCGTCACTAGTAAGCTTTTATTTAGCTCAGAGACGTCAGAAACTTTGATCGGTCGGCGGTTCCGTGTTGCTCCCAAGTTAGTAGCCGCACGGAATAGCTCCTCACGAGAAGGGTCATAAATTACACCAACTTCCGGCACACCGTGAATTAACAGCCCAATAGAAACAGCAAAACTTGGGTATTGATGGGCATAATTAGTTGTACCATCCAAGGGATCGATCGCCCAAAGATACTCATTTTCTTGATTTCCTATCTTCCCCGATTCCTCAGCCAAGATCGAATGTTGGGGAAAGTGGCGATGCAAAATTTCTAAAATCACCGCTTCTGAAGCTTTATCAGCAGCGGTAACTAAATCACCGGGCCGCCCTTTTTCGATAACTGCGTCTTCTAACTTACCCAAATAACTCTGCAATACGCCACCAGCGGCTAAAGCTGCTTCTGTGGCGATGTCTAAAAAGATTTGTAGATTTGTCATTTGTATTTTTTCCTTCATCTTTCCATCTCCCCAAATTAAGCTTGCTTCCATAGTTGCACTAGATAGTCACGCACATCTGAGAAGTTATTCCAGGGGATGTAGGTTTTGTGTTGTTCATCTAAATATTTTGTGAGGGGAGGGCGCGCAAAGACAATAGAAGCTTGAAGTGCCATATTTAAGTCGGTGATGGAGTCGCCGATTGCTATTTTCTGCTCTGCTGGGTACTTAGCCATTACCTGCGCTTTAGCAACCAGCTCTGACCCTCCTTGATATTCAGAGCGTACTTTTATATAAGGTTCACTGGTATCTACATCTACAGCATGGATGGCATGAATTCGGTTGACTAATGTGTCTAGAACCACTTCTACCATCCCTCGCAGTCCACCAGAAACGACTACCAAAGGTACTCCCTGAAACTCCAGAAAATCAAGGAGCTGGACAAAATCTTGGCGAATCGGCTGGAGTTGGGTAAATTCTAAAATTTCGGGATAACGCAAGGATGGTATTGATCCCAGCATTTTCGGGACTCCCTCTCGCAGGGATACCCTTTGGGCATAGATTTCTGGTAGTAGTTGGGCAGAAATTTGTGGCGCGAACTTTTTGAGCACGGCTACAAAGGTTTCCTCAACTGTGATCGTGCCGTCAAAGTCGCAAAAAACAACTCGTTTCACAGTTTTATTTAATCTCTAATTCTTTTTTGGCCCGTTTTAACTGTTTCCAGAGCAGATGTATTTCTTGATAAGCTTCTTCTGGGGATATTTTCCCACCAGTTTGCAGGTTACAAATGTAGCTGACTTTTTGAGAGAATTCTTGGAGATTGGCATTAAAAACTAAATGCTCTGGCTTAAACTGACCGTGGTACGCACTTCTAGGATATAGAAAATCACACAGTTCTGAAAGAAAATTAGGTTCCTGCTTCATAAAAATTGACAACTATAGAGTTAATAGAAAAAAATCTGTTGCTCAACTTTAGTTAAAGAAATAAGTATTTTTACAGTGGTAGTATATTTGATATTCAGATTAACTGACGAAAATTTTTCATAAAATAGCAGATAAGTTGGCAAATAACAATCTACTGGAGAAAGACGATAAGAGTAGCTTGGCGTAAGCGTCCTAGCATCCAAGATTTGAATAATATAGCAAACAGTGGGGAAAACAGTAAATAGGACGATACGCTAGTTAGTAATTCGTAATTAGGAAAGACTTGTTTAATGCGGGTTTTCAGAAATAGTAACGCTAAATTTTTTGGGTGTTTGGTATCCATTGATAAATCATAGCTGCTAACTGGCAATTCTTGCTCCAAGAGAGGAGATAGATAGGATATATATCCTATAACTATGTAAACGTATAAACTTAATTAATTAGCTTATGCTCATTCTCTGTCCTCTTACCACAGGAATAAATGCACGGTTGTTTTCTCTAATACTGTTGTATGACGATCTGATAAATATATAGATTAGTCTAAACTCATACGTTCATATCTAGTACAAGAAAGCTGAAGTATAAAGTATGAATTATGAAAGTAAGAGGCACATACTATATACTTTTTACAGTTTTACAATAGTAGCCTTACTTACGCTGTGCTGTACTAGTGTAATTAAGTTGAATGAATGCTTGATTTTGTGTGCTAGTCTGGTAACTAATTTTGTCAACCAAAGCATTTTATCTGTATAAATTCACTGAGGTTAAGATTATTTTAATTCTCATCAAGTTTTGTTTGATTTCCACCTGTGGTGTGGGAGTATGTTTTTTTATTGACTCCAGAAGCTTCAAGAATAAACCATGGTAGATAGATATCGGTGATGTGCTGGTGTTTATTTAACTGGCAGTCTGCCATCAGTCAGTAGCAGTAAAATTAGAAGAATATGAATGGGAAATTAATTATTTTTGAAGGAGTCGAAGGCTGCGGTAAAACCAGTCAAATGCAACTAACTCAAGAATGGTTGCAAAGTTTGGGGATCATTGCAGTTGTTACTCGTGAACCAGGGGGGACGGAACTAGGGCGACATCTGCGTCACTTATTGTTAGCGAAAGCAGACAATCAATCAATTACTCAGTTGACAGAATTATTGTTGTATGCTGCTGATAGAGCGCAACATGTGGAACAGGAACTCAAACCCAACTTAGCCGCAGGAAAATATATTTTGTGCGATCGCTATACTGACTCTACCATTGCCTACCAAGGTTATGGTCGGGGTTTAGATATGAGTTTAATTCATCAACTCAACCAGATTGCGACTGGTGGTTTGCAAAGCGACTTAACTATTTGGTTAGATATCGATGTGGAGGTGGGACTAGCCCGCAAACGAGGAGATTTTGACAGTTTAGACCGGATTGAGCAAGAAGCGATCGCTTTTCATCGTCGAGTCCAGCAAGGATACGCAGAGTTAGCCACATCTTATCCAGAAGGGATTGTCAGGATAGATGGTAACGCAACTATTACCGCTGTACACCAAGCGATACGGGAAGTTTTGGGTGTACACTTGCGGTCATGGGGCATTAGATAACATATAAGTACCCAAACAGAATTAATTACACATATCGTTTTTTCGTTCCCTATTCCCTGTTCCCTATTCCCTATCCCCTATCCCCTATCCCCTATCCCCTATCCCCTATCCCCTATCCCCTCTGTTCACCAAATCATGTTCAACTTCTTTGCACCCCTGGTAGGACAACCACAAGCCGTAGAGTTACTCACACAAGCTGTGACGCAGAAACGGCTAGCACCTGCGTATCTATTTGTCGGACCGGATGGTGTGGGAAGAAGTTTAGCCGCTCGCTGTTTTATTGAATTGCTGTTTTCGCAAACCCGACAACATTCGCTACACAGCCGTTTGTCCCAAGGCAACCATCCTGATTTATTATGGGTGCAGCCGACATATCAACATCAAGGACAACGACTGACAGCCGCAGAGGTTAAAGAAAAGGGACTCAAGCGCACCTCAGGAGCGATAATTAGGCTAGAGCAAATTCGCCAAGTTACTGAATTTCTCAGCCGTCCACCAATGGAAGCATCCAGGAATGTGGTAGTCTTAGAAGCAGCCCAGACAATGGCGGAACCTGCAGCTAATGCTTTATTAAAAACTTTAGAAGAACCAGGACAAGCGACACTCATTTTAATTGCACCGTCTTTGGAATCGATTTTACCAACTTTAGTGTCCCGTACTCATCGGATTCCTTTTTATCGTTTAGATGAACCGTCTTTAACTCAGGTACTCACGCAAACTGGACATCGAGAAATTCTCCAGCATCCAGTAGTGTTGAGTATAGCAGCAGGTAGTCCAGGAAGTGCGATCGCCTGTTATGAGCAACTCATAGCCATCCCTGAACAGTTATTATCAGATGTGACTAAACCGCCCTCATCCCACCGTCAAGCTTTGGAATTAGCGAAGAGAATTGCTCAAGAATTGGATAATGAACAGCAATTATGGCTAGTCGATTATCTCCAGCATACCTATTGGCAAAAATGGCATCAATCAGGTGCAATACAGCAGCTAGAACAAGCCCGTAAAGCTTTACTTTGTTATGCTCAACCACGGCTTGTTTGGGAATGCACATTGTTGGGACAATTGGCAATAGGTAATAGATAAAGATTTACCCCAGGCGCCAATGACTTCAAGTTCCTGGCGTAGTTTCTGGCGTGGGTGTGGGTGTTTCTGTGGGGGTGGGTGTGGGTGTGGGCGTTTCTGTGGGGGTTGGTGTGGATGTTTCTGTGGGTGTGGGTGTGGGTGTTTCTGTGGGGGTGGGATTTTCAGCTGTGATGCTGAGTTGATAATCTAGTGGCTGTGATGCTGTGGAGACAACAACAAACTCATAAAAACCGCTTTCTGGTAGCTTTGCTGAAAGCGTTCGCTGTCTGGAGTCTTCTAAAAATTGCACTCTACCGGAGGGGGAGTAAATCGACAGCAAAATTCTGGGGTTGGCTTTCAGGTTTACTGCTAGAGATTGTTCTTGGCTGAGTTCGGCAATGAAAACTTTACCATTGGCGCGGTTGAGAGTACCACTAACTGTTTTGCTGGTGGCGCCTTGGTCAAAAACGATTTTTTGAAAAGCGCTACCTGCTAAGAGTGCGCTAAGTTTGTCGCTAACGAAGCCGTACCAAACTTGTCCGACTGGTTGCTCAAGAAAATTTTTACCTCGTTGTTCCGGGAAAGCACTGAAGAAAGCCGCATCACCTAAGTCGTACAAAGAACGGCTACCAACGTTGATTTGGTTAACTTCTACCTTCCAACGATCGCGTTCAGCTGTTGTATAAGTACCCAATTGCTGGCGAGCTTTGGCACTCATGGTAGAAAGTTTATCTAATAATTGTCCTGCTAATTGATCCCATTCGGCGCGCAAATTTTCATCTTCTGCGCCATCACTAAGGGCGCGTCCTTGCAAATTGGGGTTTTTTTCCCAAAAAATTTCATTGACTAAGTTAACGAAAAAGTTGGCATCAATACCTAGTTGTTGACGGCGATCGCTTAATCTTTGTTTACGCTGGCGTTCTGCTGGTGAGTATTGGGCGGAGTTAGTGGGGCTAGCGGTAGGTGTGGGGTCGATAACGCCGGAATTGTCCGCACCAGAACGGGATTGTATCCAGCTATTGGTTCCCCACCAACTCAACCCCGCAAGACCCGTCAACATCAATACTGTGAGGATAATTTTTGTTGGTGTCCAGGTGTTGGGTTGGGGAGCAGGTGAGGAGACGGAGGGATAGGAAGGTGGGGAGACAGCGACTGTACCGGATGTGGGGATGGGTGCGGGGATTGGGGGTTGAGTGGGGGAGTAGGTGAGTGGGGATGGGGCTAGGGCTTCTATAACTTGACGGGCTGATTGATAGCGATCGCCTGGGCGAGGTGATAACATTCTATTCAGTATTTGCCCTAAAATTGGACTCGTGCTCACTTCCTGTTGCCATTTCCAAGTTAGGGTATGAGTATCAATTAATTCTTGGGGTTGTTTCCCTGTCAGTAAAACTAACACTGTCACAGCTAAAGCATATAAATCGCTGTGGGGAGAGACTGACCCGGTTTGCATCTGTTCTGGAGGAGCGAATCCCACTTTTCCTAACAAAGTTGGGACTGGGGAAGATGTAGCCGCGCCGGATTCATAATATTGAGAAGCTACCGCCGCGACTACTTGTTTAACACCACCAAAATCAATTAATACAGGTAGTTGATCTGCAGTTCGCAGCATTAAGTTATCGGGAGAAATATCCCGGTGAATTACCCCCATTGAGTGAACATACTCTAATACAGGTAAAATTTGCTGCATTAATTGGCGGATTTCTGCTTCTGTAAATTTCCCACCATGCTGATTACGGCTATTAAATAAAGAACTATAGGTTTGTCCTTCTACATAATCTTGGACTAAAAATAGGTATTCTTTAGCACTTAAATTGATGCGAAAAATTTCTCGGAAGCGGGGAATTTGGGGATGTTGTAGTTTGTAAAGAACGCTGGCTTCTCGCTGAAAAAGTTCCTCTGCTTTTTGCAAAACATAAGCAGTTTGTACTTGGGGAGAAAATTCTTTCAATACGCAAAGTTCCCGGAAGCGGTTGAGGTCTTCAGCTAAATAAGTGCGTCCAAACCCTCCTTGACCAAGTTGACGCACAATTACATAGCGATCGCCCAAAGTTTGCCCTGACTGGATAGTATTATTTATAGACATATTCAATAATTTTTCCCCACAAGTGAGGCAAAAACGGCTATCTTGCGGATTTTTGTGTCCTTGAGAACAATAAATTGTCATTTGTGATTGACCGAGAGTCAAAAGTTTCTTCCCTGTTACCCATTTCCCTAATTGCTTGATTGTACTTTACTGACTTGATCAGCGGCGATCGCATACCAAATTTGCCCGTAGGTCTGCTGATTTAGTTTCCCACGCTGTTGACCAGGAAACAAGCGATCAAATTTTGCGTAGGTGTCTTTATTTAACTGATTAATAGTATAATTACCAAGCTGCCTATTCTGTGCTTGTTGTCTCCAGATGTCATAATTTCTTTGACTATAGTTTCCTAGTTGACGACGTGTTGGTGTACTGAGGTTAGCTTGTTCTATTTTTTTCAATAAATCTTCCGCCACTGCGTACCATTCATCTCGGAGGGCTGCGTCTTCTGGTTTAGCAGTGAGGCTGCGACCTTGTAATTCTGGTTTTTTTGTATAAAATATACTATCCGCCATCCTGATAAAAAATCCTTCGGGGATTTCTAACTGTTGACGGCGATTGAAAATTTGTGCAATCCGAGTTGTATTTTTGTCGCTGGTGGGTTTAGCTGCGGGTTCTCCTCCCTCTGGGAACTTTGGTAGGGAAATTGTCGGTAAAGAGATAGAGGTGATTCCTCGCCATGCGGCGTTGACGAGTGTGAAAGTGCCAGCGACACTGATGACAACTACACTTGTTCCCACTAGACTAACAGCAAATGGACGCAGCCAAACTGGCATGGGGATTTTTTGCACGGCTATTTGCGTCTTACTGTGAAATTTACTGGCGATCGCTTGGGTACGTTTGACGCCAGGAGCTGCTACCATAGTCTTGATTCTGGTAACATAAGGGTTGGCTGGTTTGAATGAATTTGCCGAAGGTAAACTTTTGAGAACTTGAGCTGCATTTTGGTAGCGATCGCTCGGTTTATAAGCCAACATCTTTTTGAGTACAGTTTCCAGTTGGGGAGTGACTTTGATTTCTTTTCCCCAAAGCCACAGTCCCTGATAGCTATCATAAAGGTGTTGCGGTTCTTTACCTGTGAGCAATACCAAGGATGTGACTGCTAAGGAATATAAATCGCTACTATAAAAAGCCTTTCCTTGGCGTAGTTGCTCTTCAGGTGCGTAGCCTTTTTTCCCCAACAAAGTGTGATTCACGCCCAATTTAGTTAACCATAAACCTTGAGAAGCGGGTAATTGTTTCACGCCACCAAAATCAATCAGCACAGGTAAATTATCACTGCGACGCAAAATCAAATTATCGGGGGAAATATCGCGGTGCACTACATCTTGGGAATGCAGGTAAGATAAAACTGGCAGAATATTTTGCAGCAGGGTAATTACTTCTGCTTCACTAAAAGCCTGTCTTTGGCTTTGGCGCTGTGCTAATAATTGGTAATAGTTATCTCCTTCTATATAGTCTTGAACTAGAAAGAATAAATCTTTACCGTTGAGTTTTTCTGAAAATGAAGAATGGAAACGAGGAATTTGCGGGTGCTGGAGTTTTTTTAACACATTCGCTTCCCGCTCAAACAATTCTTTAGCTTTTTGCAAATCTTGCTTTTCTTCTACTTGGGGCGCAAATTCTTTGAGTACGCACTGTTGTTGAGATTGGTTTTCATCTGCGGCTAAATATGTTCTACCAAAGCCGCCTTGTCCTAATTGTCTGATAATTCGGTAGCGTTTATTGATAATTTGTCCTACAGGTAACGGTAATGGTTCACCACAGTGGGTGCAAAAACGGCTATTACCATTATTTAAGTGTTGTTGACTGCAATAAACCTGCATGGCACTGTGATGATAAATGAGGATTTTTGTAAGTTGCTACAGCACAGATGGCATTATTTACGGAAACTTTCATAATTGGGGGGGACTCGGATTCTATGCAGCTTCATAAAAAATTGGTATAAGTCTAATTTAAGCTTTGAAAACAGTCCCTAGTCTTAGTTTCTTGATTTCGGGTGGTCGTTTCTTGATTTCGGGTGGTCGTTTCTTGAATTCGGGTGGTCGTTTCTTGATTCCGGGTGGTCGTTTCTTGATTCCGGGTGGTCGTTTCTTGAATTCGGGTGGTCGTTTCTTGATTTCGGGTAGTTGTTCCTTGAATTCGGGTGGTTGTTCCTTGATTTCGCGTTAAGTAAATGGGTACAATTAAACTCAACGATAGGACTTATATTTGATTTTTGAACAAACTCCGTACCATTCAAACAGCCTTCTTCCCTATTGCCTATTACCTGTCTCCACGAGTGATAATACCAATTTGAAAAAAGAATGCGACACATCAACAAGACCCCTCCCCAAGGCATCGCTACAGTGTATACACAAGTATTGTAGAGTTGCGCCATAGCCTTTGGATCCCCCCAACCCCTCTTAAAAATGCAGGGGTCAGTAATGACTGGAGTTTTTAAACGCGGCGAAAAGTTGCGTGCGAGGGTTCCCCTCGTTGAGCAACTGGCGTTGTGGGGAAGGTCTCCTTCCACAAAACTTTTCCAGACAGAGGTACACTGAGGTAAGTTAGGTATAGATTTTATGAGTTACTGGGGTTTTCTTTTTGATGACCATTCTTGTCTCTTTTAATACTTTCTTCTAAGGCTTGGATTTGTTCGCGTCGGGCTTCTAGTTCTATGGTACGACGAGCTAGGTCTTGGTTTTGCAAGGTGAGGGATTGTCGCCAGTGTTCTGCGCGTTCTGCTTCTTGTTGTAAAAAGTCGGGAGTGATACCATTGGCAAGGTAGGTTTGCACTAGGTATAGTACCCAGTTGGTGGCGTCTTCGAGTCTTTCTATATCACCTGTGGGGGAAAGTTCGACTAGGAGGAGTAGTTTCTCGCTCATGGTGTTACCTTTTCCCAATAATATGAAGGCTTCTTCTGGGATCATGATCCAGAGGTTTTCTGCTTCTTGTCGCGCTAGTAAGCGTAGTTGATGCTGGTCTAAAAATTCGTTTTTATGCACCTGAGCTAGATATAACATGAATGATGCTTCCCTCCAATTGGAAGTTTAAAATCCCAAACATAATTTTTAATTTTTTTTAAGGGCGATAATCATAAGTTATGAGTTGTGAATTATGAAATTTACATATGTTTTTAATTCATAATTCACTTAAAAAAGGGAACGGGGAATGGTGTTCCCTTTTTTTGTGATAGTTACCAATTGCAGCTATAGTAAGCTAAGTAGGCGTAGGCGTAAAATTTCGACTTGTTTTTCGGCTTCTGCGAGAGCATCTCGCGCACTTTGGACAACATCAGCTCTTGCTTTATCGACAAAATTTGGGTTGTTTAACCTCCCGCTGAGAGATTCTACTTCGGCTTCGGCTTTTTTCAGGCTTTTTTCTAGTTTGGCACGGACTGTTTCAATATCTACTACACCTGTGAGTGGAATGACTACTTGGACTGTACCGATGACGCCGGCGATGGAGTTTTCAGGTACTTGGGGTTGTGGTAATTGTGGTAGTGGGGTAGGTGGTATCGGTTGATTATGAGTGGGTGAAAATAATTGTGCCCAAAATTCGCGTCTAGATTGCGCTGGTATTAAATATCGCGTGATGAACCAAGTTGTGTAAACAAGACCAACGGCTTCAAATAATGTTCCGACGGCGGGTAGTTCGTCGATTGCGTCTACGGCGGTGTAACCTAGTTTAGTGTAAATAATGAGAGCGATCGCTAAACCAATTGCTTTAATCCCACGCCAGGGGTTAGGCTTGGGACGCGGAATAATGACTGTGAGGCTGTTTTGCTCGCCATCTATGGTTAAATTTTCTACTTTCGCTAAGTCTTTGATGTATGTTTGTCCGGCGGTGAGGATTTGTCTCTCTTTGGCGTTTTCACTCTGCAAATTCGCTGTTACTTTCACCCCTGGTTTGACATCTGCTTCTGCGCGGAGGTTGCGAATGGTGCGGATGGTGCCGATTAATAAATCAAATTGTGTTTCGAGTTCGGGATTAATCGAGTTATAATCGGTCTGGGGATAGCTTTGTAATGCTAAGATTTGCGGCGATGTTGTTGGTTGTTGGGTGAGAGTCTGCCAAATCTCCTCGGTGATATGAGGCATGAAAGGATGCAGAAGTTTTAAAATCCCTTCTAAAATATGGGCGAGCATTTGTTGAGCGACTCGTCGTGATGCTTGGTATGCATCAGACGCGCCCTCCACAGTTTCGTTTTGGGGTTGCAATCTGGATTTTACCAGTTCAATATACCAGTCACAAAAGTCTCCCCAAATAAATTCATACAGTCCCTTGGCTGCTTCTCCTAAACCGTAGTTGTTGATGGCGTCGGTGGTTTGTTGCACTACTTGATGATAGCGAGAAAGTAGCCAGCGATCGCTTAATTCTGTAGGCTGGGGTAGACCTAATTGTTGTGGTGTTTGTCCATCTAAATTCATCATCACAAACCGCGCCGCGTTCCACAACTTATTGGCAAAGTTGCGGGAAGCTTCCACTGATGATGATTCATCCTTTTTGCGATCGTATTCTAAACGAATATCTTGACCAGCTCCTGCGACTTCCTTGACTAAGGTATAGCGTAGAGCATCAGTGCCATATTTTTGAATCAGCAACAGCGGGTCAATGCCATTATTCGCTGATTTTGACATCTTTTTATTGTTTTCATCCCTCACCAAACCGTGGATGTAAACAGTTTGAAATGGCATTGCATCCGTGAAATGTCCACCCATCATCGTCATCCTGGCTACCCAGAAAAAGATGATATCAAAACCTGTCACCAAGGTGGTAGTGGGGTAATAGGTGGATAAATCTTGGGTTTGTTCCGGCCAGCCCAAAGTAGAAAACGGCCAAATTCCCGAAGAAAACCAAGTATCTAAAACATCTGGGTCTTGGGCTAACTTGACATTTTCCCCAAATTGTGACTTTGCTTGCTCCCAAGCTGCAGTTGCATTATGGGCGACGATAAAGGGTGTGGAGTCGGTAATTTCTCCACCTGTTTCGCTGACAGCATACCAAGCGGGTATTTGGTGTCCCCACCACAATTGACGAGAAATACACCAATCTCGCAAATTCACCAACCAATCCCGATAAACCTTTGTCCAGCGTTGGGGAACAAATTCCGGTGAATTTTTCTGGTCGAGAAACTCCAAAGCTTTATCAGCCAAGGGGCGAATTTTCACAAACCACTGAGTTGACAACAGCGGTTCTACAGGAACTTTACCGCGATCGCTGTAAGGAACGGTATGCTTATAATCTTCCACCTTGACTAAAAAACCTTCAGCTTCTAAGCGAGACACCACGTTTTTTCTCGCCACGAAGCGGTCTTGTCCTTGAAAATCTCCCGCATTAGCATTCAAGGAGCCGTCTTTATTCATAATATTAATCAACGGCAGATGGTGACGCTTACCCATTTCAAAATCATTGGTGTCATGAGCTGGAGTCACCTTCACGCAACCGGTACCGAATGCACGGTCAACAAATTCATCTGCAATAATGGGAATTTCTCGTTGTGTAATTGGCAGAGTGACAGTTTTACCAATTAAATGCTGATATCTCTCATCTTCGGGGTTCACCGCCACTGCAGTATCACCCAACATTGTTTCTGGTCGAGTCGTCGCTACCTCCACATTACCAGAACCATCAGTTAAAGGATAGCGCAAATGCCAAAGATGACCATTAACTTCTTGATTTTCCACCTCCACATCCGATACCGCTGACTGGGAAGCTGGACACCAATTGACTAAATATTCACCGCGATAAATTAAGTCTTCCTGATACAAGCGCACAAACGCTTCCACCACCGCTTGTGATAAACCTTCATCCAGAGTAAACCTTTCCCGCGACCAGTCAACCGACACACCCAAGCGTCTTAACTGGTTAACAATTGTCCCTCCAGATTCTGCTTTCCATTGCCAAGCACGTTCTAAAAATTGCTCTCGTCCCAAATCATAGCGAGTTTTGCCCTCTGCTTTGAGTTGTTTTTCCAGAATTGTCTGTACCGCAATACTCGCGTGGTCAGTTCCCGGTAGCCATAGAGTGTTACGTCCCTGCATTCGATGGTAGCGGACAAGGGCGTCAATTAACGCACTTTCAAAAGCGTGACCCATGTGTAAACTACCAGTAACATTAGGTGGTGGGATGACAACGCAGTAAGGTTCACCACCTTTGTTGGGGTCAGCTTTGTAAACTTGGTTTTCTTCCCAGAATTTTTGCCATTTGGCTTCTGTGGCGAAGGGTTCATAAAGACTCGGAAGATTCGGAATAGTTGCGGTCATGCTGGGAAAACTAGGTTGGAAGGACTCTAATAAATTTTGCCACAGGGTTCATACTTCAGCTTTCTGTGTGATACTTTTTTCCCCAGCTAGGGTATCACGCTGGTTAATCAAATAGATGCTGATTAAAGTTAAACCTACTCCCACCCACTGCAAAGGAGAAAGAATTTCTTGGAGGAAGATATTCCCGAATAACAGCGCAAAGACAGGCGTCAGAAAGGTGAGGGAACTAAGACTGGTGAGACTACCGCTAGCTGCGAAGTAGAAAAATAATCCGTAAGCGATCGCACTACCGAAGACTGTAGCGTATCCTAAAGCTAGACCGTCGGATATTGTGAGATTTTGCCACTGTTGAGTTTCAAACACCGACGACATCGCCCACAATGGCAATCCACCAATGATCATATGCCATCCTGTCGCCACCACTGGGTCAACATACTGCATCACAAACCTAATTAATACTGTTCCCACCGCCATCGACAAAGCTGCTAACAACATCAACCACTCGCCAGAATCTAATAATTGCTGCCAGTTGCCGATGGTAAGATGAACGGGAGCAGTAAATAAATGCAAAATCCACTCATCCGGTAAGCCGATTAAACTGATACCGGAAACTCCCAATCCCAATCCTAGCCATCCCCAAAACCCAATGCGTTCTTGGAATAGCCATAACGATAATAAAGCTACGGCTAAAGGTTGGGAGTCAATCATCACCGAACCCAAACCTGCTCCAGTTCTGACTAATCCTTCTGCTAAAAAGCCTTGAAAAAGAGTTCCATTCACTATCCCAAATATGGCAATCCACAGCCAAGCCATCCAACTTTGGGGCTGTGATTTACCCATGAGTGCTCCTGCCATCAAGATTAACACCCCCGCTGGTAACAATCGCACTCCCGCCATAAATAGCGGTGTGGTGTGGGGTAAAACTCCTTTCATCGCTACCATCGCCGTTCCCCACAGAAAGAACGGGGCGATGAGAAGTATTGTGGTTAGGGGTAATCGTGATGCACTAAGTTTCAGCTGCATGGGTTTGCTGATGCCTTTGTTTAAGAGATGTAAAAATTACTTTAAATAATTTTACCTAATTGTGCGAGTAAGCTACCGCCAAATCTAAGATTGTGGTGTCTCGCAGAATCTGAGGCTGAGTTCTGTGATGAAGCGATTCAGGAAAAGCTGGATAGAGAAAAGCAGTTAGAGAGTTAGTTTTTTATATTGTCTCAAAATTAAAGTCAGGCGATCGCATTTCATAATATACTCAGGGCGATCGCTTCGGGATAATATAAAAAAGCACTCCATTTTCAGGAATGCAGTCAAGATATCATCAGGTATATGCTGTTATTGCATTCCCAGTAAATCTATTGCCTGTTCAAGGTAATTCTTAGCTCTCCACAACGCTAACAGTCTCTCTTGCTGATATCTGTGTGGATATTCCATTCTTCTGTTCTCCAAAGATATTCTAATCAGCGCTGACTGTTCTAATGTCGGTGTATTTATCTCATCCAGCGCAATACCAATGTTTTCGCAGTTAGTGAATGACAGTCTCCTCAAACCTCTACCTTGTTCTAACTGTTGTAAAGCCAGTGTCGGGAACGCCATTAGCGTGGTAATGTAGTTTTCTTTGTGAGCAGCGCTACCAGTTAGGCGCAACCCGTAGCGGTGACAGAGAATTTTCAACTGTGGAATCGCCAACAGTTCTAATTCGGTTCTCGTGAACATAAAATGAAAGTGTCCATTTCTAATTGGATTATTGGTGGTTAACAACTTTTCCAGGGGAGATAACCACCAATTAAACACTTTATTTCGCTGCGCGCAGCGAAACAAGCTATATTTATGTTTCTCAACAATGCCGAATCCAAAAGGTAATCCCCAGAACTTCCACAATCAACCTAGTCAAGAATTGACCGACAATCTGAGTTTTC
This sequence comes from Fortiea contorta PCC 7126, assembly GCF_000332295.1. Lineage (GTDB taxonomy): Bacteria > Cyanobacteriota > Cyanobacteriia > Cyanobacteriales > Nostocaceae > Fortiea > Fortiea contorta. The sequence goes on from NZ_KB235930.1 coordinate 3,536,882, forward strand.
GTGTCACTAGGGAGATGAAACAAGAGGTGAAAGCTAAGGAGAACCCTGCTGAGTTCTGTCGTGAAGCGATTCAGGAAAAGCTGGATAGAGAGAAGCAATTAGAGAGTTAGTAGTTTTTTCAATTGTCTCAAAATTAAAGTCAAAGGCTTAATTATTCAGTAATGCATGAGCTTTTGCCATCCGGACAAGATGTTCTATGGTTAGATAGCGTTCTAGTTCAGCTTCACCTTTCGCTGAGAGTGTTCCGGTTTTACTCTGTGCGAGCAGATTACTCACACGAGTTTGGAATTCTGGTGAAGGTAGAATTGCTAGAATTTGTTCTGGTGTAGGCTGACTCGCCAACAATGCAATAATCTCTTTCTCATCAAGAAAATTGCCAGATTGTTCGCTCAACAACTCTTGAAGACCGCGTTCTACTATCTCTTGTAAGCGGTCTGGGAACTGTTGTAATTGCTGTCCTAGCTCCTCAGATACCTCAACGGTGATTTGCATCATGTAGCCCTGTTGTTTTTCTCTCTTAATCTATTAGTTTAAGTTTAGCTACATAGATTTGGCGATCGCATTTCATAATATACTACAAGCGATCGCCTGATTTATGCTTTAGCAAATGTGCGCTATGGCAAATATCCTAGTTTGCGGCTGCTGGTTTCTTACCATTACCGTTTCCATTGAAAGAAACAATTGGCGGTTGTGGTGAATTAGCGGTCGGGGACTCACCTCGCAGTCTTCTTTGGCGTTGGTTTTTGGGAACTCCTCCCGCCATACCATACTCTACACTACTTTTTCCATACCGACTACCAACACCCATCAGCATGTGTTCTGTCATATCTCCCAACTCTTTCTCTGTTTGCAGCATTTCGCGGTATAACTTATCTAGGTTGGAAAGAGCGCTGTTGTAAGCATTCTCTTTTGTTCGCATTGTCTCAATTAAAGCTGAGTAAGCCAGTAGGTTGAGTCCATTGCCTAAATCTAAATTTGGGTCTATGGAACTGATTCCAGCCGCACGCAGGACTGCTTTTTGTAGCATTGAAGAACTTCTTTTTCTCCGAGCCATAATCCGCACTTCTCAGTTAGTAAGGTTAACATTTTTACTTTAAAAACAACCGTACTAATCAGCCTGAGGGAATTTTGGCAAATTTATCACTGCTTTTGCTACAAGCAATAATCGTGATATATACGCGATTTACTGAAATGAGCAAGAATTTGCAGCAAATGAGTAAGCAAACCTGAGTTTGTTTGCTGATTCTACTGAAATGAGCAAGAATTTGCAGCAAATGAGTAAGCAAACCCCGGTTTACTTGCTGATTTTACGGAAATGAGAGAGCGATTAGGCATTTTGAGAAAGGAATTTGCCTTTTTGTTAACTAAAATTGGTTGTCTGTGAAAGAGCGATCGCCGTCATAAATATGCAAAAATAAATTGTAGAGACGCAGCCAAAGCAACGTCTCTAAGATTTTAGCTAATGCTCACTACATTAGTCGGCTCTAAGGTAGCTACTAATTTCACGCCAAATTCTTCTTCAAATACTCCTTTTTTATAATCTAAACTCCACATTTCTAACTCACATTCATCGTGAGATTTAGCTGGAAAAATTAGTAAATTACACTGCTGAAATTGCGGGTAATATTCAAACTTAATTCTGGCGATCGCGCCAATTTGTCTTCTATCTAAAGCTACTGCTAATCTGAGAATCGCACTCAATTGACTGACTGTTTGTCGCTGCTGTTTGGTGAGCAAATTGCGGAAGCTTTCATGTTTTTTCTTGGGTGGCGATTTGCGGTGATAGCGCGCTATATTGGCAATGATTTCGATTTCTGTTTCTGTGTAACCGAGTAATCCCCCGTTGCGAATTAGATAATAAGAATGCTTGTGGTGGGATGAATGATTGACATAGTGACCACAGTTATGCAGTAGCGCCGCCGCCCAGAGTAATTGCCGTTCTTCTCCACCCCAATAATGTAATGTGCCTTGTGTTTGGTCAAATAAACTGATGGCGAATTTAGCAACGCGATCGCTATACTCTAAATTAACTTGGTATTTGTTGGCTTGTTTGAGCACACTGCGTTCTCTAATCGAGCTTTGAAACCGCAGTTTATCTTCAATTAAACCGTGGGCTAGCATCCAGTCCACAATTACACCTTCTCGCAGAGAACGCTCGCACGTTGTGACTGATTCAGAACCCAAAAGGGTCATAGCTTCCTGTAAAATTACTGCACCTGCCAGTATAACTTCTGACCGTTTATCTGGCATACCGGGTATCATTGCCCGTTCGACATTTGTCAGTTTTCGCAGGCGATTTACCCAATCTTGCAAGTCGTTGAGGCTCAATTGATAGCCATTGAGTGTAGAGGGAATATAGCCTAATTTTTCTCGTGCATTCATCAGGGCTATGGTTTCAATTGTGCCAGAAGTGCCAATTAACCGGGGTGTTTCTCCCAATTGCAGATTAGCTTGGATTTCTTCTACAGAACGTTCTAACATTCCCCGCGTATAAGCTTGGAGGTATTGAAACTGAGTGTCACTAATCGGGTCAGTATTAATTAACTCGCTGGTGAGACGCACAGCCCCAATTTTTGTACTGGTGAGGGTACGCGGTTCATGGCTATCGCCTAAAATAATTTCTGTGGAACCGCCACCAATATCTATAATCATGTGGGGTTGGTTGTGAAATTCCATTCCCGACAGCACACCAAGATAAATCCTGCGGGCTTCTTCTTCACCAGAAATCAAATCAACGCATAAACCTAACTCATCGACAATTTTGTGTAAAAAATCTTTACCATTAGGAGCTTCGCGCACAGCACTAGTAGCGACAGCGACAATGGTTTCCGCATTCAAAGTTTTTGCAACTTCTTGGAAGCGTCGCATAGCAGCGATCGCTTTGTCAATGACTTCTGCTTTTAGTTCCCCAGTAGCGATATGGCGATCGCCCAGTCTCACAGTTTCTTTATCTTTAGCAATAATACTAAAAGATGGCAGCGTCGGTTCAATCCGCACAATAACCATGTGCAGCGAGTTGGTTCCCAAGTCAATTGCAGCAATAATTTGTTGTCGCTTAACTGTTTGAGTCGGGACACTCAAAGCGTTAGCTGATACTAAATTCAGCATTGAGATTTCTCTCTATATAAGGTGTGTATGGATAATCGGCACTATTAATAATGGCAAACCAATGTTTTTAATGGCTTAACGCCTCAAAACTCACCCTGCACCAAACAACTCTCAAGTGACTATTTGGCTGTATTCAAAGTTGCCATTTTAGGCTGTGATTTTACAAATAGCAAATAAAAATATTGTATAGATATAAAGATGAGTTAAATCATCGACAGCAAGCAGTTATTTAATTTTTATGCTGAGGACGCCAGAACAAAACCAGGAACCTGTATGGTTGGTAATTATCCGGCTTTTGCGGTGGCATAAACCGGAAGGTCGGTTGATTTTAATGATTCCCGCCCTTTGGGCTGTATTTTTGGCCGCTGCAGGTAAACCACCTCTACCCTTAGTCGGAGTGATGGTGTTGGGAACTCTCGCCACAAGTGCATTGGGGTGTGTAGTTAATGATTTATGGGACAGAGATATTGATCCAGAAGTAGAAAGAACCCGCGATCGCCCGCTCGCCGCACGGACATTATCAATTAAAGTAGGAATTATTGTGGCGATCGTTGCTCTAGCGTGTGCAGCAGTCTTAGCCTTTTATTTAAACACCCTGAGTTTCTGGCTATCAGTCGCAGCAGTACCTGTAATTTTACTTTATCCCGGAGCCAAGCGAGTATTCCCCGTTCCCCAACTCATACTCTCCATTGCTTGGGGCTTTGCTGTATTGATTAGCTGGAGTGCAGTTACACAAACCCTGTCTCCACCGACTTGGTTACTTTGGGGCGCAACCGTATTGTGGACATTGGGATTTGATACAGTTTATGCTATGAGCGACAAAGCAGATGATAGCCGCATCGGCATCAAATCCAGCGCCCTTTTCTTTGGCGATTACGCTCCCCTCGCCATAGCAATTTTCTTTGCAGGTACAGTTGCTTTACTCGCTGGTTTAGGTATCTCCACCCACCTACACATCGCCTTTTGGATGAGCCTCGCAATTGCATCCGCAGGCTGGATTTGGCAATCTTGGCGATTGCGACAACAAGACTTACCCAACTCAGCTTACGGTGAAATGTTCCGTCAAAACGTCTGGATTGGTTTTATCTTGCTTGCTGGGATGATTAGCGGCTGCTTTTGAAAAGGAATGGGGAATGGGGAGGTGGGGTGATGGGGTGATGGGGAGTGTGGGGAGTGTGGGGAGTGTGGGGAGTGTGGGGAGTGTGGGGAGGTGGGGAGGTGGGGAGTGTGGGGAGAAAAAGAATTAAAGAATTTATGCTTCCGCTTGTAATCTTTCCCGTCTTCCCAAGCTTCCCCCTCTTCCCACACCTCCCACACTTCCCCCTCCTCAGACTTCAGACTTCAGACTTCAGACTTCATACCTCATACTTCAGACTTCATACTTCATACTTCATCCTTCATCCTTCATACTTCATACTTCAGCTTTGCTGCGAGCTGCATAAACAAAAAAGTTCAACCTATTGAGTAAGTGAAGGGGTTACAACCCAACAAACACAACAACACTGAAACTTTAGGAGAATGATTATGAACTTCCGTTACTTCACCAGTTCCTTGCTCACCGCTACTGCTCTGATCACTTCCACACTACCAGCTTTCGCTGGGCCTTTTGATGCAGTTAAGCCTGCTGGTAGCATCTTCCAACCCGGTGCTGTTGTCAAACCTGCAGCAGGTAATGTTACTCCCAGCACTCCCAATACTCCCAATGGTAATTCGGAAATTCAAGGTTTAGGCGACCAGCAATCTTGGGTTGATCAAAAAACTTTGGCAAATGACCCCCGCGCTTTGTGTAGTGATGTCGGTTTGGGTAGCAACACTAGCAGCAGTTCTAGCAAATTCGCTTTAGCAACCTCAAACGATGTTCGCTCTAGTTCTGCCAAAACCCACAATAATGGTGGTGGCGGTGGTGGTAGCTTTTTAGGAATTGTCAGTGTCAGCGGTAGCGGCGCTAGTCAAGGTAGCCAAAATAACAGTGGTTCTAACGCGAGCACCAGCAACCGCAACGAAGAAAAAACCAACAGTTCATCAACAGTAGTTCAAGGAAAGAATTGCGACGCTTTTGTGAACTCGGCTGCGGCTAGAGATATGAATTTTCAAGACAACCTGACCCGTCGTTATGAAATTAAAACTGGTCGTCGCGGACAGCAAGTGAATCAATTGCTAGATAACAAATAATCTATAGATATCTGGAAAGGTGTCATGGTGAGGATTTTTCGTCTAAAATCCCCAATCTAAAATCTAAAATTCTTTGACGCCGGGGTCAATGCCCTGGCAATTGCTTTATGTATCCTCTAACAACAAAGATTTTTCATCTTGGGACAACTTTATTGTTGTCTGCAGCGGTTTTCACCACCGCGTCAACTCCCTCATCTGCTAACCCAGCCCGTACAAATAGAGATTCGCAAATTTTGCCCTATTTGCTGGATCAGCCCCATGATAACTCTGTGGTGCGAGTGCGTTGCGCTCCTCAAGAACAAAAAGATGGGAATCGCCATCGCCGATTAATTAGGGAAAGTTTATTGCAGCCAAATTGGGGCGATCGCCAGCAAAATATTACAATTGAAGTTGCAGGTAGTTGTCGCCATGTCAAAATTCAAGTAAGAGACGACGCCCAGTTCTCTGATTTCCCCGTTGATCATCCTGAATTTAACGACTCCTGGCTTACCCGTCGAGGTTCTGGTTGGTATTGGCTGTTGCGCGATCGTTGATGGTGGTTTTTTGATGAATTATTTAGCGCTGGTTTAAGGCGAATAAGCAAGCGAACCGCCTTAAACCCGTCTTTTGGCGTAGATGCTTGATTGTGTAGACTAATACCATTTCACTTTAATAATGATACAAACAAGTTGGTAGGGGCACGGCAGTGCCGTGCCCCTACGAGAAATCTATCTGTATCAACTTTTTCGTGAATTGGTATAAGCTACTTCCAAAAAGTCTCCATCTGAGAAATTCACAGGAAAGAATACAGCAGGCGAAACTTTAAAGAAATCAGCAAGTTTTTGAATATGCTCAACTGTTAACTTACGCTTGCCTTTTAGGACATCAGAAACAATTGATTCAGTTTTAAAAATAGGAACTAAATCTTTTTGTTTGAGATTTAATTCAGCAATTAAAACCTTGAGAAGGTCTACCCCATAAACATCTGCAACTAAATCTTGCTGTGATTCATATTCATAAATCACCATTCCTAGTAAATTAAGATAGTCTTCTTCTTCCTCTGTTAACTCTCCTTTGTCAAGCAATCTATCAATAACTGCCTGAGTTTTTTCAAAATCATATTCAGATTTTATGGGGCGGGGAGGAAAACTTGTTAGCAATTCTGTGTAGGTAGTTTTGTTTGACATTTCATCATTATGGTATATTCCAATTTTCCAAGATAAAACTAAGATTGAAGCTTGAGCCTTCCTAGTTACACTTGCTTGATAGTAGCTCTAATTAAAGGCTAGCTATCAAACCATTCATCATTTTTCCACTTATCTTTATCGTATTCTGCATGAGTTAGAAACTTACGAATATATATAGCCTTAGTCTTGTAGTTAATACAAGTTAACAATCTATATTTATTACCTCCAATATCAAAGACGACGAAGTTTTTTACTGCATCTGGAGCAAAAAGGGAAGTAGTTTTAATATCATCAAAATTATTCCAGGCTTGTTCTTTTACAAGCTTTTTCCAAGCGCGTATACCAGGTTCAGCATCAGGGTATTTTTCATAAGCTTGTTTAAGTCGTTTTTCTGTAATAATACGCATAAAATTTTATTTACATATAAAAAAATGCACATAATCTTGCTCTCCTCATCAACTAAATTTTCTTTTTTTAAAAAGATGATGCTAATCTTAGCAAAATGCGAAGTTAGACGCAAGTGTCAAATTTTGGCGATCGCTTGGTGATCTGTATAGCTGTAGCCACATAGGTTAGGACATAAACTAAAGATAAAACGCTTACACAACGCGACTTCTAAACCTGTTAAGAGTTAAGAGTTCCCTGCTATAATTAGCAAAAAGCAGCACTGACAAGCTTTGTAGCCGAGTAGTGCAAGTAGTTGTTTTGGTATACTCACTGAAGCTACAGCCCCACTAGATAAAAAGTGCATAAACCGATAACAGCAAACCTATTGATTGAGTGAAGGGATACAAACCCAGAAAACACAACTCAAATCAAAGGAAGCGACGGTCATGAAAGCACAAATGTTATTCAGTCTTGCTTGTTCAATCTCTTTGTTAGGCGCTGTGACACTACCTGCTAGTGCTCAACCAGTTCCATCCCAACCTACCGTCCAGCCCCAATCGTCAGCAATCACTATTCCTCAGGATACAGCAATTATTGTCTCATTTCCCGCGCCCGTGACTGTGGATGTTGGGCAAAAACAGGATTTTCCACTGACGCTTCCTTTAGCTAGTGCTATTAAAGATGCTCAAGGTAATGTAATTGTACCAGAAAATACCCCAGTTACTATTATCCTCAAACCTACAAATGGGGGTGCAAAAATAGTTGCTCAATCGTTGGTGGTGAATGGTCGAATTGTCGCTATTAAAGCTTCAAGTCAAATGATTCCTGGTAATACCATTACCCAGAAACGAGCTAATGATAAAGCTGTAGAAAATGGTTCTGTTTGGGGTAGGCTTACAGGTAGTACTTTAGGCTTTTTGAGCAATGGAGATCCGGAACAATTCGACCGAGGCGCAATGTTAGGTAGTGCGATCGGAATCGTTTCTGGCTTGCGTTCTGCAGAAAACACTCGTGTTGTGCAAATTGGTCAAAGCAGTGTATATGTGTTGTCTCTGGAAGCACCTATTCAACTGTCTGCTCGCTAGTTTCAGCTTCATAATTAGCAGATAATTCTAAAGGATGCAGTATTGTTAAATGAAAACCATGTCTACTTTCGACTTTTAAATATCGCTCTTGCAAAGGTTGCCATTCTTGCCATAATTTGTAACGCTTTTCTGCTAATAAATTCTTCAATCCAGTCAGATGATTTTTCATATCTGACTCTAATACATCCTCAAGCCAATCAGTTAATACCGCGCTATCTTGTAGAGTTCCCAAAACATCTTGGATATTCTTCACATCGGCAATATAAGCTGCGTAAGATTCACCGTATAATTCAGCAAATAACTCCATTTGATATCTTACACGTTTAGCTTGTTTTCGCAAGTCATGAATAATTTCGCCTTCACTGTTAAGTTTTTCGGCAATTTTTTCTGCTTCCCAATTTGAGCAAATTGTCAATTCTGATTCTCGGAATTCAGTCCCCATCAACCACCCAGGATGAAGTAAAAAAGTACTAACTTCTGGTAAGAGTAAATCCGGTAAAACTTGTTGGATACCAACAGACGCTAATGAGTGATAATTTGGTGCGGCTAACCACTCTTGCAATCCCTGTTTTAGAGATTTATAGTGTTCATCTTTTAAAGTTGTTTGCACTGTAGAAAGTGCCTGTACCCGTTGTTTAGCTAGAGCATCAAAGGCTGTTTGTAAATGTTTTTGTTCCTTTGACGATAAATGGGGTTTATAATCAGTTTCTAAGGTGGCTTTGAGGACATCTAAATCTCGAAGATTGCCCAGACGTCGAGCTATTTTACCAATGTTTTTATCACTAACAGGCTTGGGAAAATTTAGTGCTGTGCCAAATCTACTCACCGCAGTTCTCAGACGCCGCATTCCCACCCGCATTTGGTGTAAGGCTTCTGGATCTTCATCTTTCTTAACAGACTTTTCCCACTTCAAGGTTTTTTTAACATGTTTTTCAATGGCTTGGTAGGCGTAATCACCAAGAGTTTGTGTTGTGGGTTTTGTAGCTAATTTCATGTACTTTTAGCTGCTTCATACTTCATCAATTACTGCATCATAGCATTAGTTAAAAATTTGCATCTATCTCTTGAGGCTTTTTTTGACGTTTTTTGCCATGAAGAAAGATTATTTTGAAGTTATTCCATATCCTACAGTTGTATTTCTTGCGGGCGATCGCTATTTTTTTACCTATCTTGTATTATGTATAGAAGTAAAGAATTTTGAAGAAAATTAATGAATTAAGTATTAGTTATCACACAAACTTAGTTCATCCCCACCAATTACTGAGATAGATTCTCAAATGTATAACTCATCTTTTAGCCATCAAGTCATCTTAGAATTTACCAATAGTTTTCAGGAACATAGAAAAGACCTCTCAGCAGTATTGTTAATGCCTGAAAAGCAATTGTGGCTTGGCTCAGACGAAACCTCAACTATTGAAAGACTCTCTTTAGCAGACACTGGTAAATTTACAAATCATCAACAATTTAAGGTATCAGAATTTATTCCTTTACCAGCGCCAGAAGACGAAGAGATTGATATAGAAGGACTGAGTTATGCAGATAATTACTTATGGTTTGTTGGTTCCCATAGCTACAAGCGCAAAAAGCCTAAACCCCAACACCCTGATATCAAAAATATTCAAAGATTAACAAAAGTTACCACAGAACCAAACCGCTATATCCTAGGACGAATTCCCCTGATTAATGGTCAATTATTTGCATCTTATCCACACCCTCAAAACCCAGATTTGTTGTTGACTGCAGCCAAACTAGAGTTGACAACTACAGGTAATGTACTCATGACAGCTTTAGCAGATGATCCTCATTTGGGATTTTTTGTGAAAGCAGCTATTCCTGGAAAAGATAATGGTTTTGACATCGAAGGAATAGCTATAGATCAAAATCGGATATTTCTAGGTTTGCGCGGCCCCGTATTGCGGGGTTGGGCTATTATTTTGGAAATAGAGTTAGAAAATTCTAACTTAGGATTGATGACACTACGATTAATTGGTGAAGGAAATAAAAATTATAAAAAACATTTTCTCTGGCTCAACGGCTTAGGAATTAGAGATTTATGCTTAGATGGAGAAAACTTGTTGATTTTAGCTGGGCCGACAATGGATTTAGATGGCCCGGTGCAAGTTTATCACTGGCAAAACGCCTCGAAAATGGCAGAAAATCTTCTCCATTACCCAGAATTTATCCAAAATATTCCCTTTGGACATAGAGAAGATCATGCTGAGGGGATGACACTTTTTCATCAGATAGCCGAGAAGCCCGCATTGTTAATAATTTACGATTCACCAGCCCCGACCAGATTACTAGGAGAAGCTAGCGTAGTAGCGGACGTGTTTGAGTTGAGAATGGGTGATGGAGAGACAGGTAAAAACAAATAACAAAAATTTACAAATTAGTTGATATTGCTTGTACAGGACAAGTGGGGATACATTGTTCACAGACAATGCAGCGCGATCGCGTGAATGTCAGCTTATATGTGTCTGGATTGAGACTTAAGGCCTCGGTGGGACAAACCCCAGTACACAAACCACAATGAACGCAGATATCCTCATCAATGATGATTTCACCCAAGGTATGGGAAACATTGATATTTTGCGATCGCATCCACTCGATAGCCGCATCTAACTGATCAATATCGCCCAAAAGTTCTAATACTAGCTTACCAATTTGATTGGGAGCAACCTGAGCACGGATAATATTAGCAGCCACGTTGAACTCTTTCGCCAGTCGGTAGGTAACTGGCATTTGGATAGCGCGTTTAGGAAAAGTGAGGGTAACTCGTTTCTTCACAGGTTTCGCAGAGTCTTTTCTTTGTTGTAGCAGGGATTGGGGGTTAGGGGTGTGTCCCAAAAGTTTTGATCGGTTTGTAGTCAGCACTTTAGTGCTTTCAGATTCAAGGACTTTAGTCCTCACTACAAACTCATCAAAATGAATGGGATAGAGGAATTGGAAGTGGGGGTACTTTTTTCTGGGAAACTAGATGAGGACTTACGTAAGTGTGATATTTTTTGCGTAGAGGGTAAAGTTAAAAGTACAAAAAATCTTGACTCTTTGCTCTGAGCGTAGTCTAAGGGTTGACTCTCATACCGAAAGATTTGTGCGCCAGTTGCGTAAGTCCTGCAGATAAATTCTACATTCTTTGTTGACTGAAGCGAGGCATTTGATGAACATTCAGCAGCTACGTCAATCGTTGAAAATCAAGTGGCTGAATTACTACCAACAAAATCGTGTTTGGTTAGTAAAGCTGCGAATTTGGCGCAATTATGGGGGTTTGCGGCGTCCTTCATCTGGTTTTATCTTGGCTACGTTGTCGGTTTTAGAACCGCAATTTGATGAGATATTAGCTTTTATTCTGGATTTGAGTAACAATCCCGATCAGATTGTTGCCGCCTTGGGTCTAAATTTTAATCCCGATGAAGAACTAAAATTAGTATCACCAGAATTTGTGCAGATTACACAACCAGTTGTTGATAATTCTCCAGCAGAAAAGAATTTTGAGGATGAATTCGTACCATCAATGGCGGTAAATGATTATCAACCTGGACAAGGTTTTGCACGGCAAACAAAAGTTTTGTCATCTGTGAAAGTTGCTGCTAAAGTGAATAGCGATCGCCCACTCGTAACATCAGTTTCTGTCCCTAGCACAGCTAATCGCGCATCCCCCACCAAAATGATGCTAGCTGATCAACCTAATTCTAGGACACGTTCCCAAAAACCTGTGCGATCGCCTTTTGAAGATCCTCCGAGAGGAACATCACTAGCAATACATAATCAAGTGACTCATACGACTAAAACAGTACCATCATTGCCAACCAATCACAAAAATCTCTCATCACTGAGTATAGCTATCAAAATTCCCCACGACGGTAAACCGATAAAAATGCAATTGCAGAATTGTTTTGATAAAACTATACAATTACCTCCCACCAATGCCCGCAGTCTAGCTTCTTGGGTAGACGAGTTTTGTCAGGGTGTGGAATGAGGATTGCAAACTTTGTAGAGACGCAAAATTTCGCGTCTCTATGAAACGACAACGCTGCAAGATTAGATAAATCAAGCACTCACAATATAAGGCGACTTGATCGCCGCTACCCGTCCAGCGTCTACCAAAGCCTGATAGACTATGGCCGCTACCTCAGCTCGTGTCGCGTCACGGGTAGGGTTGAGCAGCTTGAGGTTGGGATAATTGACAATAATCTTTTTATTGATGGCTTTTGCTACTTCATCTTTAGCATAGTCAGGAATTTTCGATTGATCGTCAAATTTGACAGTAGTAGTACCACCACCTGCTAACCCCAATCCATTCACCAGCGAGACAATCACTTGTACGCGCTGGATATTTTTGTTAGGCGCGAAGGTGCCATCAGGGAACCCAGAGAGAAATAAACCTTGGTATGCTTGTTGAATTACCTTCGATGCCCAAAAGTCTGCTGGCACATCTTTAAATTTGACAACAGCACGATTGGCAGATGGATTGAAAGCTTTTACTAGTAGCGCAGCATACTGTGCCCGTGTCACCGTCGCATCCGGTTTAAATGTGCGATCTGGAAAACCGCTGACTATTCCCTGCTTGACTAATTCTGCAATAAATGCTGCTGCCCAATGATTGCCAATATCAGTTAAATCAGTGGATATGGGTGTTGGTGTTGGAGTGGGATTTGGGGTGGGATTTGGTGTTGGAGTGGGATTTGGAGTGGGATTTGGGGTGGGATTTGGGGTGGGATTTGGGGTGGGATTTGGGGTGGGATTTGGAGTGGGATTTGGAGTGGGATTTGGAGTGGGATTTGGGGTGGGATTTGGTGTAGGATTTGGGGTGGGCGTGGGTACTGAAGTATCAGCAAACTCGATACTGCCTGTAACTTTAGCGCGATCTATTTGATTTCCCACAGAAATCAGCTTATTAGCGCCGGCATTTTGCAAATCAAACTTACCGTTATTGCGTAGGATATTACCACCAGGGTTATTAGCACTGCCTAAATCTGGAAAAGCATTGGCAATCACCGTCAAACCATCGTCAGTATTTTTTTCACTGAAATTATTCCGCAGTACAGGGCGCGCACTACCTGAAACCACGATTCCCGAACGGTTTTCAGATATTTTGTTATCTATCAGTGTTGGTGAAGCTGCATCACTGATAGCAATGCCAAAACCTGTTTTAAAAAAAGTATTGCCTTGAATTTGTCCTTTGGCATTTTTAGCGATAGAAATACCATTAGCAGCATTCTCAGAGAATACACTACCAATGATTGTGGGATTAGCGTCGCCAGTGGCAAAAACTCCCTCACGCTTAGATAAGGTAAAAGTACTATTAGCAACAGTCGGTGCACTCGACTCCACCCAAACAGCAGTACCACGGCTAGCTTGATTTGTTACAGTTACTCCTCGTAATTCTGCGCCATTAAGCATCACAAAAGTGACATTTTGACCAGCAAAAGTCCGACTGAGATAGTTACCGCTACCTTCAATCAGAATACCTTTACCTTTGGTGGCTTCGTTACCGATGATTACGACACCTGCGGGGACTGATAAAGGAAAAACTTCGCCGCTGCTGGTGTTGTAATTACCATCTGCTAGTTGAATTTTACTGCCGATAGTGGCAACTTTGAGAGCTTGAGCGATCGTTTTGAATGGTGCTACTTGGCTACCAGGATTAGTGTTACTGCCTGTACCTGGATTTACGTAAAAAGTTGTGGACATATTTATACTACTAAAAAAGACATAGATATCCTAGCGCTAACAATTGAAATAAGTGACAATTGCTAAAATTTAACTCGCCAACTTAACTTCTAACGCTAAAAGAGACATTCCGTAAAAGCTGCAAAAACTGCTCGATAGCCTGAATTCGTCAATATCACAGACTATGTAACAAAATGTAACGAGTTTATTCACCCATCACCCAAGCAATCCCACTCAATTAAGTTAGGTACTAACTGATAGAGCAGAGGATAGTAAAAACTAAGTAAAATTACGGTTGACTATCAACCATCCACCGTTCAACATTGCTTGTTGACCAATCTCTATGGGTACCAGATTTATACAGTGCATTTTCTATTTATTATTCAACACAATCAGTTCACCTTTTTTATTAATCTGCACTGGCTCAACGGGGAAATCCTGATTATTTAAGTAACGCACAAGTCCGACAGTACGGAAGTGTTGATCAACTTGCGGAATTCCCTGTTTATTCAGATGAATAGGAATAACTTTAGCCGCGACTAAATCTCCAGATGGATTGAGTTTAACTTCTAAAATCATCGAATATCCAGTTTGAGCATTAGTAGATAAAGTCCGATATCCGAGAAAATTACCTAAAGAGTAAGCGACTATTTTTCCTTTATAAATTTCTATGGCTCGTGGCACATGAGGTCCATGTCCTAAAACTAAATCTGCACCAGAATCAATCATTGTCCGGGCAAATTTCATCGCATTACCACGGTTTTCGCCATAAAAAAATTCTGTTTGGTTTTTAACATTTAATGCCCCCGTTCCTTCCGACCCGACGTGCATCGATATAATCACAATATTGGCGTTTTTTTTGGCCTCGGCTAAGAGCGTTTGGGCTGCTGACAAATTATGCACAGAATTATACATTTCATAAACAGAAAACCCAATCATGGCGACGGGAATTTTATTAGCTTCCAAATAAAGAATTTGATTTTTATGACCTAATGTAGCAATACCCACAGCTTCAAGATTCTTTTTTGTATCTTGAAACCCCACAGTGCCAAAATCCATGGCATGATTATTAGCCATATTAAACACATTAAACCCAACATCAGCGAATAGCTGGGCATACGCAGGTGGGGAACGGAAAGCAAAAACTTGTCCTCGACTAATATCTTTGCTTGTGTAAGGATAGGTGGTTAAACTACTTTCAAAGTTACCAAATAAAATATCAGCACCTTGTAGATAACTGCGGACTGACTTCGGCAATAGCTGATGGGTAAACCGGGGTAATCTGTAGTTAGGAAAATTTGTACCAGGAATCACATCACCAACAGCTTTAATAGTGATGGTGTCGCCAGGAGATTCTTGATTATTCGGAGTGACAAATGGTAGTTGTTGTTCATTAGTCGTAGCTGCATCTGAACGCTGTTCTTGTCCCAGTCGCATGAAAACTCCGATACCAACACCTAAACAAAAACAGCCACTAATAAAACCCAGCGAAAATAAGCGCCCTAACCCTAACCTTGCCATTGTTTACACCTCAGATGATGGCATTAGTTTATCCCAAAATTTGCTAATGTCAGTATATGTAGCAGGGAACAGGCAAGGATGAGTATACCCGTAAGGGCGTAGCTTGCTTCTCCGTTTCGGAGTACGGTTGTTCGCCCCTACAGTGTGCGATATAATTCTTTACCTCACGTAAATGGGAATCGCTATAGTTGATTTTCGGTCTAGCTACCCAGCGCCGCGATCGCTATCTCGCTGCTAAAGGCGATTATTATTAACGTTAGGGATTGGCTGACTATCAGAGACAATAGACTTGATTCCTTCTAAAGTAGCGGGAATAGTCCGTGGGTCAATAAACATCACTTTGCTGCTATCGCTTTTACCGATTGTTGCACCCATATCCAGATAGCCCAAAGCCAAGAGAACTTCCAGTGCTTTTCGGGCTTCGGGATTAGTTTTCATTTTTTGGGCGATGATTTCTGCAGATTCTGCTACAGCTTGGGCTTTGAGAACTTGTTGTTGGCGTTCAGCTTGGGCGCGCAGGACGATCGCTTTTTGTTCGGCTTCTGCTTGTAATACTACCGCCTTTTGTCTAGCTTCGGCGTCGAGAACTTGTGCATCAGCTTTACCTCTGGCGCTATTGACTGCAGATTCTCTATCGCCCTCGGAAGTCAAAACCGCCGCCCGTTTGCGTCTTTCTGCGGACATCTGTAATTCCATCGATTCCTGTACCGCTTTCGAGGGAATCAAATCTCGCAGTTCCACCCGTGTCACCTTCACACCCCAAGGGTCGGTAGCAATATCCAAATCCCTCAACAAAATCTCATTAATTTGCGATCGCGCTGTAAAAGTTTCGTCTAACTCTAATTGTCCCATTTCTGAGCGAATTTGCGTTAACACCAAATTCACCATCGCCGACTGGAGATTTTCCACCTTGTAATAAGCCTTCTCCATATCCACAATGCGCCAATAAACCACCGCATCCACAGTAATTGACACATTATCACGGGTAATACACTGTTGTGGAGGAATATCTAAAACCTTTTCCCGGATGGTTTGTTTATAAACAACCTTATCAACAACAGGAGTGATAAAGTTCAACCCCGGCTCTAGCTTCTTATTGTAACTCCCCAATCGTTCCACCAAGGCTTCATCACCTTGATTAATCACTCTCACCGAAGTTGCTAAAGCAGAACCACCTAAAGCCAAAGATATCAAAAACAGTAACGTTTCCATATTTAATCTCCTAAATTATTCAAGAAATAGGAACATGAATCGCTCATATTCCCCATTCCCTAGCCCCTGCTATAAAATATCTTGCGGTATCACAATCAACGTAGTCCCTTCTCTGCGGACTACATAAACCCTTTGGTCGTGGGGGATGCTCAATTTTTCATCATCACATCTTGCTTGCCAAGAATTACCTTCATACAGTACCCGTCCTGTTCTCCCTGGTGGAATCTCCGTTAATGTTTCAGCTATAGTTGCATCCTGAATTTTTGAGCGTCGTAGCGGTCTGACGAATCGCCGAGAACCCAGAACTAGCAAGGTGGAAAGCAATAACCAAACCACAACTTGTAACCACAAACTTACTAAACCCACTCCAGACAGTAGCGCCACCACCAAAGCGCTAATTCCCATCAAAAAGGCGACAAAGGCTGACGGTAAAAACAATTCTGTGAAACACAAAGCGGCTCCCGCCAAGAGCCAGATTAAGGTATAACTTTGCATAGCGTCATCCTAGACACTAAATCCATACACATGCATTTATACAAAATATAGATACATTTGGCATCTGGCCGTTTCCTGAAACCAAATCATGATATTTTAGACATCGATTTTTATGAATGTTATTGGTTATTTGTAATTTTTGAGACTCTAGCTCCCAAACGCCAGTTATGATTTCTACTCAACAAACAATTTATTGTGTAAATCCAGATTGTCAACATCCCATTAATTCTGTGGGTAATCGTGTTTGTGCTCATTGCCAAACTCCTTTAGTTCACCGCTATCTCTGGGCTACTGGCTCTTTGGCTGCGAAAATTCCTCCAAATACTCATGTTGCTCACAGGTATGAAGTTATTACACAGCAGATATGGCTGGATACGCAACCAGGATTAACGCCAGATGTTCCCGAAGATTTACCACAGGTAGCTATTCCCTACCTCAAATTATATCAACAGCAGTTACATATCCCTCAACCATATGGGTTTACTCGTTTGCCTGCAGCGGGTGCAGATGATATTCTCTTGCTAGAAAATGCACCGATAGACCACAACGGACGCATTTACCCGACACTCGCTGATGCATGGATGCAAGCATCAGCCGTGAGACAAGTTTACTGGCTGTGGCAAATTCTGCAACTGTGGTCATGTTTATCAGAATTAGGAATTGCTCATAGTTTATTAATTGCAGAGAATTTGAGAGTCCAAGGCTGGTGTGTGCGGTTACTGGAACTTTACCCGCCACAAAGTATACAGCCGACTTTGCGAGATTTGGGGCAATCTTGGCAACCTGGGATTGCATCTGCCAAAATATCAGTGGCTCCAAGGCTAAAAAACATCCTGCAGCAGATGAGCAATGCAGAGGTGGATTTTGCAGAGATTAGCAATCAACTCAACGCTTTATTGTTATCCTCAGCGGCTGAATTGCCATTAAATCTGGAAGTAGCGGGAGCTACAGATACTGGCCGTGAACTGAAGCAAAATGAGGATGCATGTTATCCGAATTCTTGGGGTAATTTGGATGACCCATTAGCTACGCGCTTGGCGATGGTGTGCGATGGTATCGGTGGACATCAAGGCGGTGAGGTAGCTAGTCAATTAGCACTCAGGTCTTTAAAGTTACAAATTCAGGCATTATTAGCGGAAGTAGCCGCACAAACTGAACTAGTACCCCCAGATTTGTTAGGACAACAACTAGAAGCTAGCTTGCGGGTGGTGAACAATGTCATCAGCGCCCGTAATGATGAACAAAAACGCCAAGGTAGGGAACGGATGGCGACAACTCTGGTGATGGGGTTGCAATTACCCCAGCAAGTGGAGATGCTTTCTGGACAACCATCAGAAAACGCCCATGAGCTTTATTTAGCTAATGTAGGCGATAGCCGTGCTTATTGGATTACTCGCAACTATTGTCAGCGACTGACGGTGGATGATGATGTGGCGATGCGGGAAGTCCGCTTGGCTCGCAGCTTGTATCGTCAAGCACTACAGAAACCAGATGCGGCGGCGCTGACTCAAGCTTTGGGAACCAAGGATGCGGAAACTCTCAGGCTGTCAGTTCAGCGATTTATTCTAGAAGAAGATGGCATTTTGCTGTTGTGTTCTGATGGATTAAGTGACAACGACTGGGTAGAACAATCTTGGCAAGATTACGCAGTACCTGTGTTAACTGGGAAACTTGCTTTAGAAGATGCTGTCCGTAACTGGATTAACTTAGCTAACCAAAAAAATGGTCACGATAACACTTCACTGGTGATGACTTATTGCAGTGTCTCCCGTGAGTATTTGGTATCTATGACTCACTTACAGTTACCGGTGGAGATTGTCGAGTCGGACTCAGAGATAGAATTTGATTTGGTTGATACGCCACCAGTGGTGCTGGATGTCGATATCACAGCCGAAACAGCTCCTAGTCCAGTGAAAAAATCCAGTAGAGGTAAGCAGTTGTCGCTGCTGGGAGGAATCTTGGTCTTGCTTTTAGGCGGTGCTGGTTTGGCGTTATTTGCTTGGTTACAAGTTAACCCACAAGGATTGCAGCGTCTGTGTCAGCAACTTCCTCAAAAAGTGCAGCAGTTGTGTCTACCAAAGAAATAATTTATGTGGTAGAGCGATCGCACTTTTTTAGAATACTACAAGTGTTACCACGCGTCCTAACCTCTAGTCCCTAATCGGTTAAAATCGCAAACAAGGTTCAAATGTGAGGTGAAACTATGAAGACTGCTGAAAAATTGGCTGCAGGTTGGCTACTCACACTGGGATTTATGTTTTTGACGTTATCAGTCTCAGCGGCGATTGAAAAAAATAATATCTTGAAACCAATTCCTACACCCATAGATGAAAAAAATCTTGTTCAAGATACTGTGAATACAGATGCTTTAAATTTTCTCGATGCAACTGCTAGACAAAGCTTGATTTTTGGTGTCCCTACTCTGATATTAGGAGGTTGGTTGAGTATAGGATTATATCGTCGTTCTCAACAAGAGAAAAAAGCTTTGAATCAGCAGTTGAATGCACAACTGCAAGACGTTTTTTATCAAATGCTACTAGAAAATCAGGGGAGAATGACTGTTGCGGGGTTTGCGATTAAATCGCAGTTACCTGCACTGAGTGCTAGACAATATTTAGATGAGAAAGCTAAAGAATTTAATGCAAATTTTCAGGTGAGTGAAGATGGGGCTGTATCATATCATTTTGATATCTAATTTAACTCCCAGTCGAGGATTGATATCAATTAATTGCTAAATTCTCTACCAATTGACGGCTAGGTCTAATGACGCAGATATTTTTAAGCATAGCCGCTATTTTGGGCGGTTTGTCTGTGGCGGCTGGTGCTTTTGCTTCTCACGCCTTACGAGAAAAAATCAGTGAGCGATCGCTAGAAATTTTTGAAACTGGTGCTCGCTATCAAATGTACCATGCTCTGGCACTGTTAGCGGTAGGATTACTATTAAGTCGTACTACCTCTCCTCAATTTACTCTGCTTGCCAGTGGTTGGTTATTTATCATCGGTATTGCTATCTTTTCCGGAAGCTTGTACGCTTTAAGCCTAACTAATATCAAGATTTTGGGAGCAATCACACCCCTAGGAGGCGCAGCATTCTTGGCGGGTTGGGGTGCTTTAGCTATCGCTGCTTGGGGCTTAAAGCTTTAGGATACGGGATGGGGCATTTTAGCGATCGCTTACCTAATTTATCATTTTTTTTCGTGCGATCGCTTATCCAATCGGATAATTACCTGGATTCACTGCATGAATATACTCACTACCTGAGTGTGGTCTACCTCGTTTATAATGAGCTTCTTCCGGTTTTCCCCATCCCAACTGCAAAATCATTTCCAAAAAATTAGAGTTTTCCCATTTCCATAAACTAGCCCATTCTGTTCTCTGAGCTATTCTTTCTACATCAGGTTTGAGAATTTTTTGGTGTTGTTTGCTATTATTAAAACTCAGATATAAGTCCATGCCAGTGGTGACTTCATCCCAAAAGTTGACAATAGTATTTTTCGCAGCTTTGAGAGTTTCCAAATCAATATTCAAAGCAATCAACTCACTATCAACTTTGGGATAGCGCAAAACTTGACCTCTCACACTCACTTCATGCAAAATTAAACCAGAAACATGATTTTCTTGCTGATAGTTGTGAATAGCAGCTTTAAAATCTTGATAAGCAGTAAACTTTTGCAGTCCATCTGTTCTGATAAACTGGTCAATTAAAGGATTGCCAGAGGCTGTTACTTCTAACTTCAGGCGCTCTCCTTTCAGACAAGCTTGACGCTCGGCTGCCAAAATTTGGATTAGCTCCTCGGT
Organism: Fortiea contorta PCC 7126; assembly: GCF_000332295.1. Taxonomy (GTDB): domain Bacteria; phylum Cyanobacteriota; class Cyanobacteriia; order Cyanobacteriales; family Nostocaceae; genus Fortiea; species Fortiea contorta. The sequence goes on from NZ_KB235930.1 coordinate 3,557,499, forward strand.
AGTGTAAACTTTTGACATCAGAACTCACTTTATTAGTCAATAGTCATCAGTCATCAGTCATTTTTTAGATTAACTTTTGTGACTTATAAAAACAAATATTTAATTATTATCTCTTGCCCACATAAAGAATGCCGTATCACATATCACTAAAAATTAGGGCAGACCAATTTAGTCTACCCCCAAAGTTACTTACTTAGTTCGCTGCTAAACTCGTTGAAGGCGCGCCGCTTTAATTGGGCTGTGTCAGTGCGTGGTAATAAATTAAACATTTCTCTAAATCTGTCGTCGATTGCCTCAAAGGGTACTTGACCTTGCTGATTTAAGACTACCTGACCTGACTGATTAAAGACTACCACTTGGGGTACAACCCCAGCGTAATAATATCCTAGTTCTGTGGGTTCATAAGCTGGTTTCGCGGGGATGGCGTCCACATTCACCGGGATAATTTCTGCTACCTTACCGTAAAATTCTTGTACCCGCGAAATGGAAATTGCATATTCTTTACTATCTTTGCTGTCATCAAGATAGAAAGCTAAAAATACGGGTTTATGCTCCGCTAGAGACTGGGCGAGTGTCTGTCTGGGAGGAACCAGTGAACCATTACCAGCATATACTACGAAAATATTCCCATCATAGTTGTCATCTTTAAGACCTGCAAATGCGGGTTGCAGATGCATAAACAATGAACAAACAACGACTACGAGTGCTTGGGAGATTAACCGTCGCCAGTTATATTTGTGCTGTAAAAACAAAAACCTGATACTTTTCATAAAGGGAAAAGAGGGGTTAGGGGTTAGGGGTTAGGGACTGGGGATTAGGGAAGGACATGAGTCTTTTACTATTTACCCTTACCCTTTTCCCCTGATAAAAGCAAGAAGTTTAGTGAACTTACTTATAGCAGTAGCCACATAGGTCAGGACATGAACTAAAGATAAAATGCTTACACGAAGCGACTTTCAACCCTATTTTCTGTTCCCTGTTCCCTGTTCCCTGCTATAAGTGTTTTCTGTTCTCTTGTGTTGATGATGGCTGGTTTTTTTGGCGAGGATTCGCTAGACTCACAGGATTAATTTAAAATTTGAGGCTATCAACTAGTAACCGCCAAAACAGTAGAGTACGAATGTGGGAAACAAAATAAAATCTCTAGATAGACTGCGACTGGGTTTCGCGGTGTCGGTGGCAAAAAGTGTGACGTTTATCGTGCGATCGCTCCGCCTTGGTGCGGCGAGTGTCTTACCAGGGTCAATTGCGCGCCGGATCGCTCCGCAACTGCTACAATTATTGAGTCAGCAAGTGAAGAATGGGATAATTCTGGTTGCTGGCACTAATGGCAAAACGACAACTTCCCTACTATTAAAAACCATACTAGAACGGCAAGGCTACCGTGTCGCCCATAACTCTACAGGAGCGAATCTAGAAAATGGCTTGATGACGGCGCTGTTAGAAGACACTAACTTAGTGGGCACGCTGAATGCCGATTTCGCAATTCTGGAAGTAGATGAGAATATTGTACCAAAGGTATTGACACCACTGCAGCCTAAAATTATTCTTTGTTTAAATTTGTTCCGCGACCAATTGGATAGATACGGCGAAGTGGATACTATTAGTAAGCGTTGGACAAAAGTAATTTCTACCTTACCAACAGAAACAATAGTTATTCCTAATGCTGATGATCCGACATTAGCATATCTCGGTCAGCAGTTACCCCAACGGGTGCGATTTTTTGGTTTGAATGAACCAGAAAAATATCTCGAAGCTATTCCCCACGCCGTTGATTCTATTTATTGTCCCAGATGTGGACACTCTTTAGATTACAAAGGGGTTTATTTATCTCATTTGGGAGATTTCACCTGTCCCAGTTGCGGTTTTAGTAAAAGTCAACCAGCCTTAGAAAGTAGGGAATGGTCACAAATTTTGGTTGGTTTGTACAATAAATATAATACTTTAGCTGCGGTGACGGCGGCGAAAGAATTAGGAGTTGATGAAACGATTATTAGGGATACGGTTAACAATTTCCAAGCTGCTTTTGGGCGCGCTGAAGATTTAACTGTTGATGGAAAAAAGGTGCGAATTCTGTTATCAAAAAACCCTGTGGGGACAAACGAAACTATTCGGGTAGTCACGCAAAGTACAGATACAACTACATTAATAGTTTTGAACGATCGCACTCCCGATGGCACTGATGTATCTTGGATTTGGGATGTGGATACTGAGAAATTAGTCGAGCGGGGAGGAACCGTAGTAGTTAGTGGCGATCGCGTTTATGATATGGCACTGCGACTGCGTTACAGCGAAAAAGCTGTCGATCCGCAATTAAACTTAATTGTACAAGAAGATTTGCGCCAAGCGATCGCCACAGCTTTAGAGCAGACACCAAATGACGAAACCCTACACATTCTCCCCACCTACTCAGCCATGTTAGAAGTGCGAGAAATCCTCACCGGGCGGAAAATTCTCTAATTATAGTAGGGAATAGGGAACTCACCTGTTCCCTGTTAAGAGTTCCTTGTTAAATCAAACCCACACATCTAAACTAAATAACTTGTATTTGGCACAATAGGAAAGAAAGCGTACTCATACCAAGCAGTCCAGATAAAACTTCTGATCCAGCGTTGGCGCTTTTCGGGAGTTAATTCATATTCAAATACCCCGCGAGATGCATCAATTGAGGAGAGATGAGAATTGCATCCGCAGCCATGTTGATAAGTAAAACCGTATTTTGCAGCTATACTTTGCACCTTCATTTGCATTGCAAAAACCTTACCCGCATGAAGTATAGCATCCCAAGAGCGCTTATGTTTAATATCGCGCTTATCAAACCTTAAAGCCCGTTCTTCAAACACATGATCTCGATAAATTGGCGCCAGATGCACATGATAAAAACTCGCTGGTAAATCATAGCCAAATTCTTGGAAAAGTTCCCATCCAATGCGAGCTACTTTTACCTCATCAGCATACTCTGCACCTTGAGATTCTAAATCTTCCAGCACAGCGGTAAAATTTGGATAGCTGGTCTTGAGCCAATCATGACCGTAAAAATCAAGAGCTTCCCAGGCTAACTTGCCAAATAGTTGAGAGAATGAAGGCTTGAGGTAATCTAATTCTGGATGTTCGTTAAATAAATCAACGTCACCCTGCTCCAACTTATATTGAAACAACTGCGCCATCTCCACATAACCTTGTGGATCAGAAATACCGACATTCGCCACACCTCTAGCGATATCCTGCCACACAGAAGGTAGTTGAGCAATGGGAACCGCATTTTCAAACGCAATTACCGTCAAATTGGGAGCTTCAATTGCCTGCATAGGATCTCCATTTAGACATTAACAGCCATATTACAATGCATCAAGTAGGCTGATCAACGTTTATTGTGTTTCATAAATCAAGACAAAAGCCGCTCAGGAGATTTCTCAAAGCGGCTTTGGGGAGTTGTTTTGGCATTCGGGCTTTATAAGCGTAACGCCCTTTGTTTAGGTATAAAGTTTCAGTATGTAACAATCTACATGTGAGTGTGGAGAGATTCCGGAAAAAATTAAAGTTTTGTCAAAACAACTTTGGCGTGTCAGATGAGTTAACTTTTTTTTGCTGATGTGTGCTATCGAGTGTGTGCGATCGCCTAATTGCAATCAAAACCCACAATGAGGGAGATTCTGCGTCATAGGATCGACACTTGATAGTATCGTACCAAAGACACAAAAAATATGTACCAAAAAAATTACTAACATCATGCCAAGAAAAGAACAAGGGTGGGTAACATTTCAAACATCAGAAGCAGAGCGGAAAATACTAGAAGAGTTCTGTAATCAATCCCAGCGCACTAAAACTGAGATTCTGCGAGAATTGGTGCGTGGTTTGGGTAAATATTCCTCCTCACCAGTGTCACCATCTACCGAACCCTTAACACAGTCAGATGCTGACGACCGAGAAATGACAACTATTAGCCCCAAAAAACCACTCAAAGTTAGTTCTCGCAATGTTCTCAAAGGAGTTGTGAAGCGGGTAATCACAGGTTCTGTGAATACTGAAGTCACCTTAGAGATTACTCATAAAGTCGAACTCACCTCTATGATTACTAAAGTTTCTGCGGAAGAGTTAGAACTGATTGAGGGAGCAGAAGCTTACGCAGTCATTAAATCTAATGATGTGGTGATTGCTAGAGAATAGAGAGCCAATTTTTTTGATTTTCTGTATGAGCGCGATTATTTGTTTGATTAATTAAATCAACCTAATTAAACATCAAAGCTTCAGGATCTAACTCCCTTCGTCTTTCTAGAGGTAGGGGAGTTAACAGTGATGTTTATTTTTATCCAGCTACCAACTTTGTATTCAATACTTAAATAATTTTCCAGCAACACCGTTGACAGAAATTCCCATGCGATCGTTTTTGGGAAGTCAGCAGAATTTTTTGCTACATAAATTAACAGTTACTTGTGGTCAATTTCGTTGCTTAGTAACGGTTTTAGTGTTTATTTAGATAAAGCGATCGTGTTAAGCAACACCAGATGTTACGCAGGTCAATAGTTTATTTTTCGCTGAATTTGACCGATTTATTGATTAATTTAATCAAACCTTCTGAGCAAAAAGGTTTTTATTTTGTTTTGTATCTGATATCACCAATAAACAAAGATGGTCGTGACCACTATTCCGATATTTACACATAGATGTTATGAGTGTTAAATCAGCAATAGCTGTAGTGTTTGTAAGTATTAAATAATCCTAAAAGCTTTTTGCTACAAGCAACATGTTTGTGGTGCATTGCTAGGATGCTTCGGCTAAATTCTACATCATTTACGTGTGTCTACCCAATCTTTTATGTATTCCAAAAATTTGTCTTATAACTCAGGTTTCAAAACCCAAATCCCCTATAGAATATTCACTAAGCGCGAAATGTTACCGCCGCGTAATGACATCCTGTGGCGGATTGAACGCGGCGCAGTTCGTACTTTAACCTGGAGTGAAGACGGTACGTTTATTACTCTGGGTTACTGGGGTTGTGGTGATTTGATTGGTTCACCTTTATCTAGAATTAAGCCTTATCAAATTGAATGTCTAACTAATGTAGAAGTTAGTATTGTTCCTCCCCATCTTTGGTATCAGGATGTCAATGCTTTGTTAACCCGCATTCAACAAGGAGAAGAACTTTTAAGTATCGTCCATCGCAAACCTATTTCTGTACGTTTATGGCAATTTTTACTGTGGTTAAGTGCTAAATTTGGTCGTGATGTGGAACAGGGTAAGCTGATTGACCTCAATGCTACCCATCAGGAAATATCTGAGGTGTTGAATACAACAAGAGTTACCATCACCCGTCTCTTACAAGAGTTTGAGGATGAAGGGAAACTAATACGCCTCAAACGCCAAATTATTTTGCGCTCTTTCCAGTAGTCTGTTGTTCAGGTGATAGAACCCTGACTTTTTAGAAAAGTCGGGGTTCTGGTTCACAATCTACTTGTGTTGGTGCAGAACACTTATACATTTGTAACCAAAGCTTAAATAAAACTTATATATGAATTTGTTTTGATATCTAATCCTATTTGCGCGGTACGAGATGGGTAGAGAAATCGCCTCTGCTCGATTGGCTCAACCTTGCTCAAACCAATTTTGACCACCTGGTAATTCTGCTAAATGACGGTCAATTATATCCGGTAGCATTTTCGGCGGACATTTATAAGTTAGTTGTAAAAGTTCTTGAGCAAAATTAAGCAATAATTCTCGATTCAGTCTTTGTGAAATTTGATGGGGTTTTAAATTACCTGCAAAAATTTCCACACTAGCTGGTCTAATTCCTATTTCTATTGCTTCTTCAATAAATTCTTGCCATTCATCAGATTTAATATAATAAGACGTTTGATTATCTTTGAGATTTAATTTAGCAATCTGAATAACTGAGTCAGAGATAGACGCAATCCAGAAGTTAGTTAAACGCTGTTCAATTTGATTTTTAATGAGATGAATACATAATCTAACTAGAAAAGCCTCGATTTTTCGCAGCGTGGCTTGTTTACTCATCCCTTCTAAATCATCAATAATTTCTAAAGCGTCTTCATACCGACCCTCTGCAATACTTTCTCTTAATTCTCTTAATTCTTGTGTCATGGATTGGAGAATTGAGCACGACGCGAATTTAGAAATAGTAGAGTGTGTTGTGCTCTCAGTTAACACGCTGTAGATTCTCAACTCTGGGTTGCGCTCTGTGACAACACACCCTACAAATATAGCGTTGACTACGCCTCGACTTTCACTCCACGCCAGAAGGCGACATAACCTTCAATATTTTTAGCTTTTTCCTTGGTGCTGGGATAGTACCAAGCGGCGTCTTTGTTGATTTGTCCATCAACTTCGATACTATAATAACTGGCAACTCCTTTCCAAGGACAAGTGGTGTGAGTCTCACTTGCTTGAAAGTATTGCTTGTTAATGGCGTCAGCGGGAAAGTAATGATTTCCTTCCACTACCACGGTTTGGTCACTTTCGGCTAAAACAGCGCCATTCCAAATTGCTTTCGGCATAAGTAAATTTGCGATTAAACTTTACACATAACATTATGATGCGGATGGCGAGCTAGCGGCTTGTGTCCCAAGGTAAACAGTGATAGTCAGTTATGCTTCAGTATCCCAATCTCGAACAAGCGCTAAAATATCACTTCGGTTATGACCGATTCCGTCCAGGACAACGACAAATTATTGAAGATGCGCTACAAAATCGGGATTTACTGGTAGTAATGCCTACTGGAGGTGGTAAATCTCTCTGTTTCCAATTACCAGCACTGTTAAAAAAAGGTTTGACGGTGGTGGTGTCACCGTTGATTGCTTTGATGCAAGACCAAGTGGAATCACTGCGGAATAATAATATTAGCGCCACCTTCTTGAATAGTAGCGTCAATGCTTACAAAGTGCGATCGCGGGAAGAAGCCATTCTCAATGGTAGAATAAAATTACTTTACGTGGCGCCAGAACGTCTCCTTAGTGAAAGATTTTTGCCATTTCTCGATTTAGTCCATCATCAAATCGGTATTTCTACCTTTGCAATTGATGAAGCTCATTGTGTTTCGGAGTGGGGACACGACTTTCGCCCAGAATATCGACAGTTAAAATCACTGCGAAAACGTTACCCTCAAGTTCCCACCATCGCGCTCACCGCCACTGCCACTGATCGCGTTCGCAGTGATATCATTCAACAATTAGGGTTAAAGCAACCAAGTATCCACATCGCCAGCTTTAATCGTCAAAATCTTTATTATGAAGTCCGTGCGAAAACCAAATACGCGTACGCCGAGTTATTAGAACTAATTCGAGAAACAGAAGGGTCAATTATTGTTTATTGTTTAACTCGCAAAAAAGTTGATGAACTAACTTTTAAACTGCAAAACGACAAAATTGCTGCCTTAGCTTATCATGCTGGATTAAATGATGAAGAACGCAGCCAAAATCAAACCCGCTTTATCCGCGATGATGTGCGGGTAATCGTCGCCACCATTGCTTTTGGGATGGGAATTAATAAACCAGATGTGCGGTTAGTAATTCATTATGACATCCCCCGCAATTTAGAGAGTTACTATCAAGAATCAGGGAGAGCGGGTAGGGACGGTGAACCGTCTCGCTGTACCATCTTTTTCAGCTTTGGAGATATTAAAACTATTGAATGGAGCATTGACCAAAAAACTGACCCCCAAGAACAATTAATCGCCAAACAACAGTTGCGTCAGATGATTGATTATGCAGAAGGCACAGACTGTCGGCGTACAATTCAACTGGGTTATTTTGGGGAAAGGTTTTTGGGAAATTGCGCTAACTGCGACAATTGTCGTGATCCCAAACCAGTGCAAGATTGGACAATTGAAGCCATGAAGTTTTTATCTTGTGTGGCGCGGTGTAAAGAAAGATTTGGTATGATGTATATTATTGATGTGTTGCGGGGTGCGAAAAGCCAGAAAATCGCTCTCAATCAACACGATCAACTTTCTACCTACGGTATCGGCAAAGATCGCACTCTTGAACAGTGGAAAATGTTAGGGCGATCGCTTTTACATCAAGGCTTACTCACACAAACTACTGATGGTTACTCCGTTTTAAAACTCAATGCTTTGAGTTGGGAAGTCATGCGCCGACAACGCCCAGTTTCTATCGCCGTTCCCGTAGCTTCAAAGCTGACATGGGAAGAAGGCAGCGCCAAAGCCGCCGAACTAGAAATATTATTACAGAGATTGCGATCGCTCCGCAAACAACTCGCCGATGAACAGTCAGTACCACCATACGTGGTCTTTCAAGATTCCACACTCAAATTAATGGCTCAGATGCAGCCCAAAACCCTCGAGGAATTCGGTCAACTCTCCGGCGTCGGGAGCCATAAACTCTCTCAATATGGTGATAAATTCTTGGCAGAAATCCGCATCTACCGTCAAGAACAAGGCATCATTGACCCAGAGGATAATTCCACTCCTCATCTGAGTCTTGGCTTACCTTCCGACACCGAGCTATTGACCTTTAATTTACATAAACAAGGTTTGAGTGTCGCGGACATCGCTCAACAACGCAATATCCGCCCCACAACAATTATTCGCCACCTCTCAGATTTAATTGAAAAAAATCAACCAGTCGATTTAAACCAGTTAATTCCCCTAGAACGCCAGCAGAAAATTTGGCAAGTTCTAGAGGTACTTGGTGATATTTCCTTGACACCAATTAAAGAGCAACTGGGCGAAAGTTACACCTACGACGAAATCCGTCTAGTTAGGGGAAAATGGCGTCGAGAACAGCGCCGATAACTCTCAAAGCCGTCTGAATGCCAAAAAATTTTTACAACTTCGCTTGCTAAATTTTGCAGCGTAGTGCTATACTTGGAGCGACGGCTTAAGTTAATTTATCCGTCATTCACGCACTAAAGACATCAGCCTTGGTAAAGCTAGGCATGTGAAAGTACTAAGCAGTGTTAGTAGTGTTACATCTAAAAAACTCATAGACGATCGCCTCCCAGTGACAAATTGTGATCGTATCCTCTAGTGTGGCTCATAAACAGTCAAATGGGGCACATTAATAGTTTTGGATTTCTTCTATCTCCTATAAGATAAACAAATAGATGCATCTATAAAATCATCACGCGTCCCTGCAAACCGTTGTAGAGACGAGGCAAAAGCAGCGTCTCTACAAGAGAAGATATCCATCATGAGTTTGTAGTCAGCCTTACCCTCTAAAGTCGATGACTACGAGCGATTCACCTGGGAAAAATTGTCTCAATTAGGAGAACACCTAGCACAAAAATCGGGACTGAACTTACATGATGGACTACCTGCCAACACATAAGCTGTACAATACGGAAAACTGGTAACAGAGAATTGAGGTAGGTTTGCACTCGTGTGTGGTGATGAACCTACTGTAAGTCGAGATTTCAACGCCAGAATCATGGATAACAGTTTCGGGAAAGCGAGACAAGCGACAGCGTTGATGAAGGTGAATAATGCTGCATCCTTTAAAGCCATAGGTAATCACCGCCGTAGGAAATTAGGTGGTCACTATTTTTAGCTGCAAGCTTAAATTAAATGATTGCTTTTAGCTTATACAAAAGTATCTTATCATAAATTTTTGTGAAGAGAATTGGGAATTTTTTCCAGATAATATACCGAGAGGGCATTGTGTATATTGAAGGAATTTATCATCACAGAAAAGCAAAATCATTTTCCCACAAATAGCATTGAATATTTAGGAATGCGTTATGTCAAAAACCTCATCTACTACTGCGGCTTTATTTACAATCAGCGAAAGAGAACGAAAAGCTTTACAAGGTTTAGCAGATTATACAAAAGTAAATTCATTACCAGAAGTTTGGCCCTTAGCAGCGCAGCGTTTTAGTAATATTGTGGCTTTGCATAACCCCCATGCTCAACCAGAAGTATTAATTACCTACGCTCAACTAGCAGCACAAATTCAACAATTTGCAGCGGGATTGCAAACCTTAGGAGTGGAAATAGGCGATCGCATTTCCTTAATTGCTGATAACAGTCCCCGCTGGTTTATAGCCGATCAAGGTATCATGACCTCTGGAGCAATTAACGCTGTACGCAGTGCTCTAGCTGAAAGAGAAGAATTACTGTTTATCATCGCTAACAGTGGGAGCACGGCGCTGGTAGTTGAAGATTTAAAAACACTGCAAAAACTACGAGCTGGTTTAAATGATTTACCCATTAAATTCATCATCTTACTAACAGATGAAGCCCCACCCGCCGATGAAACCTTACAACTGCTCAACTTTAACCAACTAATCGCCATCGGTTGTGAGCACCCTCTCAAAGCAGTTCAGCAAAATCTTCATGATTTAGCAACTCTCATTTACACCTCTGGAACCACAGGTAAACCCAAAGGTGTGATGCTTTCCCATGGTAATTTGTTGCACCAAGTCACCACCCTAGGCTCAGTAGTACAACCACATCCAGGAGATATTGTCTTAAGCATTCTTCCTACTTGGCACAGTTACGAACGCAGTGGGGAGTATTTTTTACTTTCCCAAGGTTGCACACAAGTTTATACTAACTTGCGCTCCGTTAAAAAAGATTTAAAGGAATTTAAACCGAATTACATGATCGCCGTACCCCGGTTGTGGGAATCAATTTATGAAGGAGTGCAAAAGCAGTTTCGAGAGCAACCAGCTAATAAACAACGCCTAGTCAACTTTTTGCTCGATATTAGTGACCAATATATCAAAGCGCGACGAATCGCTCAGGGATTAAGTTTAGAGCATCTTCATGCTTCGTCCTTAGAGCGCTTATTCGCCCGCATCACCGCCGCAGCACTATTTCCCCTGCATTTGTTAGGAGAAAAACTCGTCTATGCTAAAGTCCGCCAAGCCACAGGAGGACGCATCAAACACGTCATTAGCGGTGGTGGAGCCTTGCCTCGCCACATAGATAGCTTTTTTGAACTAGTTGGCATTAATATCTTACAGGGATATGGTTTGACAGAGACAGCTCCTGTTACCAATGCGCGCCGTCCCTGGCGGAACCTACTCGGTTCATCAGGGCAACCAATACCGGGGACAGAAGTTAAAATCATAGATCCGGAGACAAAAGTACCCTTACCAACTGGAAAGCGAGGTTTAGTATTGCTCAAAGGCCCCCAAATTATGCAAGGCTATTACCAAAATCCCGAAGCCACAGCCAAAGCCATTGACGCTGAAGGTTGGTTTGATAGCGGTGATTTGGGTTGGGTAACACCACAAAACGACCTAGTGCTCACCGGTAGAGCTAAAGATACAATTGTCTTAAGCAATGGGGAAAATATCGAGCCACAGCCGATAGAAGATGCTTGTTTGCGATCGCCCTACATCGATCAAATCATGGTTGTTGGACAAGACCAGCGCAGCATCGGCGCCTTGATTGTTCCCAACATTGAAGCCTTAACAAAATGGGCAGAAACTCAAAACTTGAGTTTAAATATACAAGATGCCAATTCTACCGCAGTTAACAGTCAAGAAATAAACCTGGAGAGTAAAATAATCCAGGATTTATATCGCCAAGAATTGAATCGGGAAGTGCAAAATCGTCCAGGTTATCGAGCTGATGACCGCATCGGACCCTTCAGACTGATTATCGAGCCATTTTCTATCGAGAACGGCTTGCTAACGCAAACCTTGAAAATTCGGCGACACGTCGTCACAGAACGCTATCGCGGTATTATTGACGGCATGTTTGCCTGATAAATCCACCTGCAAACTACTCAGAGTGAACGGATAATTTTTATGGATGTCTCCAAACCTCATTTACTGTTAAAGCGCGTTGTCAATGTGAAAGTCATCGTCACCCCTCTGTGGAAAGATGAAATTCAACAGCAATTACAAGCGCAGATTAACCAAACCGACCAACAATTGCAACAACTAGACATCGAAGGACAAAGAGCCATCACTGCAATTCAAAAACAGAGTTTACAACCACCAGGGCCACAGACAATTCAACAAATTGACAACATCCAACTGCAAATCAATCAAAAGAAAAGTGAGCTACTAGAACAGAAAAATCAATTTCTGCAAAACCTCCAACAAGTGCAATTTCTCGATTTAGATCAAGAAGTGAATCAATTTCAAATGGAAGGTTTTTTCCGCATCGAAACAGGTGATAACCTGATTAGCAAAACTCAAGTAGAAATTGTTCTCCGTGACGGGATTGTGGAAGAAATTCGCGGCGATATCTAATTTTGTCATCGACGCTGAATGTGAATTAACAGCCCAAACCCTGTATTTTCGCGTAGAGACGTTGCTTTGGCTTCGTCTCTACAAAATGCTTACACAAAACAACTTTCAACCCGGCTCCCTGTTCCCTGCTATAACTACTGACAGTGTTGACTTAACTGATTTTGCGGGTGGTTCCTAGATTCACAATGTCTCTGGGCCCCAGCCCAAACAATCTGCCATACAGGAGGTGAACTAACCAACAGCGATCGCCCAAAAGTAGTCATTTCTACACGATATTTAATCGCCCCAACCAGGCTATCACTCCCGTGAATTTGTGTAATCGTCACTAAAGCTTGATTGCGTTGCGGATAAACTACCTCCACCTTGCGCGTCCCCCCCAAGGATGCAATATCATCAACAGCATTCAAAGCTAGAGTCGCCGGATCGCTACCTTGGAGAGTAGAGCTAATACTCGCAAGCGGTATACTTTTATAGTTATATCGCCCCGAATCAGCTATAATATCCTGAGATATCTGGGTTGCTTCTGTCCTTTGTGGTTGGTCGTTACTAGTCTCAAAGATCGTGACAGCAGGCTGGTTCTGGGTAATGTAAACCCCAGCACTAGCGGTAGTAAAGATACTTAAGATCAAAATTAAAAACAACTTCCACTTTACTGTCATAAGATTAAGCAAGAATTTCCCGCAGGTTAGTGATCAGTTTTGAATTTTCAATTGAAGTATAACCACTAACCCTCTATCTTGTGATTGTGAGCAACACTGGTGCATCAGTGAGTGGTTACGAAGATACATAACTCATGCAAGTAGCAAAAACTCAAGTCTGGATCGACTAGTCATCGAGAATTGCTAGATATGTAGACATCAGCATCTTCCTCAGGTTCCTGGGGATGGGTCTAGGGTCAAGAGTCAAAATTTATTTTTGCTATTCCCAATTCCCCAATCTAAAATGTAAAGTCGCAAATCCAAAACCCCCAAGCCTTGATACAATTCGATCTGACAAAAGCTGTTAAAGTCCAAAAATTCGCAAAATTATTGATTCTGAAACCACCCTATGAGCATTCATGAAGTATTTATGCCGGCGCTTAGTTCCACCATGACCGAAGGCAAAATTGTCTCTTGGGTGAAGTCGCCAGGTGATAAAGTGGAAAAAGGCGAGACAGTGGTGGTTGTCGAGTCAGATAAGGCAGATATGGATGTGGAATCCTTTTATGAAGGATATCTAGCTCACATCTTAGTACCAGCTGGTGAAAGTACAACCGTAGGATCAGCGATCGCTTATATCGCCGAAACAGAAGCCGAAATCGCCACCGCCAAATCTCTGACTAATTCTGGTGGCGCAGTCGCTACCCCCACCCCTGAACCCGTTGCTACCACGGCCGCAGTGGAAACACCCACCCTCACTGCTCAAAACGGTTCTAACCACCGTGAAGGTAGGCTTGTTGTTTCCCCCCGCGCCCGCAAGTTAGCCAAAGAACTTAAAGTAGATTTAAATACACTCAAAGGTAGTGGCCCTTACGGTCGAATCGTCGCCGAAGATGTGGAAACCGTAGCTAATCAGGGTCAGCCACCTGCAGCTAAAGTAGTTGCACCACAACCATCTACACCCGCGATCTCCCCAGTTGCACCCCCACGGACAGCACCCGCTCCCACCCCAGTAGTTAGCGGTGCTACAGCCAGTCAAATAGTGCCTTTTACTACCTTCCAAAACGCCGTAGTGCGAAACATGGTAGCCAGCCTATCTGTACCTGTCTTCCGCGTGGGTTACACAATCAGCACTGATGGCTTAGACAAGCTTTATAAGCAAATTAAGTCTAAAGGCGTAACAATGACCGCCCTACTAGCAAAAGCCGTAGCGGTGACATTGCAAAAACACCCACTCATCAACGCCAGTTACTCAGATCAAGGTATTGTTCATCACTCAGACATTAACATTTCTGTAGCTGTAGCGATGGATGACGGGGGATTAATTACACCCGTGCTCAAGAATGCAGATATAGTAGATATCTATTCGCTCTCCCGCACCTGGAAATCTTTAGTAGAAAGAGCCAGAAGCAAACAACTACAGCCAGATGAATATAACAGCGGTACCTTCACCCTCTCAAACCTGGGAATGTTTGGTGTAGATACATTTGACGCCATTTTACCACCTGGACAAGGTTCAATTTTAGCGATCGGTGCATCTCGTCCGCAAGTAGCAGCCACAACCGATGGTTTATTCGCTGTGCGTCAACAAATGCAAGTGAACATTACCTCAGATCACCGGATTATTTATGGTGCTCACGCCGCCGCATTCTTACAAGATTTAGCAAAATTGATTGAGACTAATCCTCAATCTTTGACACTTTAACACAAAGCATTAACTTCTTGAACTTTCAATTTAAGACTTGGAATTGAGACACACTCCAAGTCTTTTTCTTTTAGTAACACTTTACTAACCTTCGTAAAAATACTGTGACATTAGTCTTAAATCAGACTATATTATCGAATAATCTACAGGCTAATCTATTAATTAATACTTATAGCAAGATGTATGCCATATAAATACAAAGTATTATCAATTGACGGTGGTGGTATTCGCGGAATTATTCCTGCAATCATTCTCGACGAAATTGAAAAACGTACGCGAAAACCCATTTGTCAGTTATTTAACTTAATTGCTGGAAGCTCGACAGGCGGAATTCTCGCCGCAGGATTGACGAAACCCCACCCCAACAACAAAAGTCAACCTCATTTCCAAGCCCAGGATCTCATAGACATATACCGCAAACATGGAGAACGCATCTTTTTTGAATCTTATATATTACGGTTGATGCAAGTTGATGATATTCTCCAGGCCAAGTATTCTGCTAAAGGCAGAGAAGAGGTTTTAACTGAATTTTTTGGAGATACTTTTCTCCACGAAGCCTTAACCGAACTTTTTATTACTAGCTACGATATTGAATTGCGGATGCCTATTTTCTTTATTAAGAATATCAGAAACCAAAAATTAGGTGATAACTTTCGCAAGATATGTGAAGGTTATACTATGAAACAAGCCGCAATGGCAACTTCCGCCGCCCCCACCTATTTTAAACCTTACAAAATTGAAACAATCGACCCCACAGATCGGGGTTATTATGCACTAGTTGATGGTTGTGTTTTTGCCAATAACCCTACATCTTTGGCAATTATGGAAGCCATCATCACCTCCAAAAAATTTGATTCTCGAACCCCTAATAAACCACCATTAACCCTCAATGATATCCTCGTAGTTTCTTTAGGAACAGGCTCCTTAACTCGCAAATATCATTACGAGCAAGCGGTCAAGTGGGGATTAATTCAATGGGTAGAACCATTAGTTAATATTATGTTAGATGCTAACAGTGAATCAGTAGCTTGTCAGCTAGAACAATTGTTACCAAAAGCCGATGATATTCCTAAACAATACTACCGCTTCCAAGGATTTCTGAATGAAGCTAACGACGATATGGATGATGCTAGTCAGCAGAATATTGAACGCCTAGAAAAACTAGCAAAACAAATCATTCGCCAAAAAAACTCCGAACTAGATGAATTATGCGAGCAACTGATACAAGGTTGGGAACAAGAACAACAGCAAGACCAACAGTTGCTGGTGGAAAACTAATACTAATTCTTCTCATACAAGAAACATATTTTCATTGTAGAGGCGTTGCATTACAACGCCTCTGTCAGAATATTTTCCCTATTCGTGAATCGAATCAAGATTATCCTTTCACACACATAACTTGCTTAAGCGTGGCGACGACTTCCACCAAGTCTGACTGATTCTCCATTACTTGGTCAATTGGTTTGTAAGCACCAGGAATTTCATCTAATACACCCTCATCCTTGCGACATTCCACACCTTGAGTTTGTTTAATTAAATCATCTAGTGTGTAGGTGTTTTTTGCCTTATTTCTAGATAATAACCGCCCAGCACCGTGAGAGCAAGAACAGAAGCTATGAGCATTACCTTTACCTTTAACAATAAAAGATTTAGTACCCATTGAACCGGGAATAATACCATAGTCTTCAGTTTGAGCGCGGACGGCACCTTTGCGAGTCACATACACATTTTCGTCAAAACGTACTTCTTTTTCAGCGTAATTATGATGACAATTTACTTGTAATAAAGGTTTAGTTGCTTTCCCTCCGACTAAATGTTTTTCGATAATTTGCTTAAATCGCGCCATCATTACATCACGATTGACACGCGCATAATCCTGCGCCCACTGCAAATCGTGCCAGTATGCTTGAAACTCTGGAGTACCAGCGACAAAATGTGCTAAATCTGGATCTGGCAAACGATTACCTGCCATTTTTGCTAGTTCTTTCGCTGTGTGAATGTGGCACTGAGCTAGATTATTACCGATGTTGCGGGAACCAGAATGCAACATTAGCCAAACTTGATTTTCTGTATCCAAACAAACTTCAATAAAGTGATTTCCTCCTCCTAGTGAACCCATTTGTTTCATGGCTTTACCTTGTAGATTTTGCACACCTCGATGCAAATTTTGAAACTCACTCCAACGCTGCCAATTAGTGACGGTTTTGTCTACATCTTTATTTTCATTAAAACCAGTAGGAATTGCTGCTTCAATATCTAAGCGAATTTTCTTCAGTTTACCTTCTAATTGTTCACCGCTAAATGGGGTTTTAATCGCGCACATCCCGCAACCAATATCCACCCCCACAGCAGCAGGAATAATTGCTTCTTTAGTTGCTAATACAGAGCCGACTAATGCACCTTTACCTAAATGAACATCAGGCATTAAAGCCACATGTTTAAATACAAAAGGTAATGATGCAACATTCTTCGCCATCTTGATTTCATCATGTCCCAGAGGATGATTCGCCCAAGATAAAACTGGCGCTGGTGTCGTAATTTCTAACTTTTCGTAGGGCATAATTTTTTAATTTTAAATTTAGATAAAAGTATCTGGATCAAGATTTTGGTGTGTTTAGCTTGTATTACATTTATACTACAAAGAAGAAGTGAGTGTCAACAGCGTAGCCAGATGTGAGATGCATTATGGCGATCGCTCCACAAATGCCAGGAATACATTAAAATTTGTCAATAATATCACCGTGGGTTAGATATCCACTCCCACCCGATCCGATGACAGAGCGCCAAAATAAAATTTGGGAAAGGTTTTTATCTCCTGTTGTCAGCCTGTTGATTGATGAAGAAGGCTTACAACGGTATGCTTTAAGTGTTGACTGGGAAAAGCAGAGCGATCGCTTTCAACGAGCTGATGTGACAATTCCCGCGTACTACAACAACCACAAATTTCGCGGGATTGAAGGTGGATATCTCAACCCGCAAGCAGTAGTCACCTATGATCCACTAACTCAATATTTGCTACCGCCTCACGAATCGCTAGTACGTCAAGCTTTAATTGATACAATCAAGGTGCAGCCACGACGCATACTAGATTTAGGCTGCGGTACAGGTTCCGCTACCCTGATGTTAAAACGAGCTTTTCCCCAAGCCGAAGTCATCGGACTAGATTTATCCCCTTACATGTTAGTCAGAGCCGAATATAAAGCCATAAGTGCTAATTTAAACATACTTTGGCGACACGGCAACGCGGAAAAAACAGCTTTCCCTGCAAGTTCGTTTGACTTAGTGACGGCTTCTTTGCTCTTCCATGAAGTCCCAGCGGCGATATCCCAATCTATTCTCCAAGAAAGCTTCCGCTTATTAACAGTGGGAGGGCAAGTATTAATTCTCGACAGTAGTCAAAATGCTTGGCGTCATCTGGAATGGGCTAAGGATGTATTCGTAGAACCCTATCTTCATGAGTACGCCGCTGGCAATATTGATGAAAGTATGAAAAAAGTTGGGTTTGCAGCAGTACAAAACCAAGATATTTGGTGGATACATCAGATAACTAGTGGTATTAAACCGATTCCCACCAACGCTCGGCATTATGTACCAACGTCCACAGATACCATAATAGATCATAATGGTTTGGAGGGACTTGGTTCCCCAGCTTTTGGTATAAGAAGGGCATGAGTTTAAAGGCAGTTTTACTTGATTTTAATGGTGTGATCATCAACGATGAGTTCATCCACCTGCAACTGATAGATGAGATTTTGATTGCAGAAAATCTGCAACCCCAAAAGGAGAATGAACGCCAAGCTTCCTTGGGACGGAGCGATCGCATTTGTTTTCAAGAATTGCTCGCCGCTCGCGGTAGAGTAGCCCATGAGGGCTATTTAACACAGTTGCTTAACCGCAAAGCACAAAGATATGCTGAAGAACTAGAGAAAATTGAAAAACTGCCTTTATATCCAGGCTTAGAAGATTTGATTTTTCAAATCCGCGCTCACCACCTCAAAGTAGGGTTAGTGAGTGGAGCAATTCGCCCAGAAATAGAACTGGTACTCAATCGTGCTCAACTAGCGGCACATTTTCAAGTGATAGTAACGGGTGATGATGTCTTGACCAGCAAGCCAGAACCAGATGGTTATTTGTTAGCAGTGGAACAATTGAACCAGAAATATCCTGAGTTACATCTGCAATCAGCAGAGTGTTTGGTAATTGAAGATACACCTGCTGGAATCGCTGCTGCTAAACGAGCACAAATGCAAGTAGTGGGTGTAGCCAATACTTACCCATTTCATATGCTGCAACGGTATTGTAACTGGACTGTAGATTATCTTCACGATTTAGAATTAGAGCGAGTGCTAGAAGTGTTTTCGAGAAAAGACCTCCAGCCTTCCATATCTGAATGTTAAAATGTGCTATGAGTTATGCAGTGGTGAGTAGATTTTGCTAAACTCAGCACTGATTCAGGGGAATTAGCTCAGTTGGTAGAGCGCTGCGATCGCACCGCAGAGGTCAGGGGTTCGAGTCTCCTATTCTCCATTTGTACTAACCTATTGACCACCCATAGCTTACCCAAACTGTCCTAAATTTGTCCTAAAAACAGTGTATGGGTTACAAGGAATTTTGGGAAGTCTGGGACAAAATAAATAACGGGCAGATGGTTGTATATAAAATCACTATTGTACTTATATGTCAAAGTATCCCTAAAGTTATTAACATTTAGAAGGAAATATCAGTTATGGAGGTACCTAACAGCTATTAATAAATCTGTGAAGCTGGAGCGTTTGAACTGATGGTCAAAAAGGGATATTAGATATATCAGGGAAACACTGTTCAATACTTTGTTTAGAACACCCATCCACACAGTACTCGCACTCAGGACAGACTAGACGGCGACAAGCAGGGCAAGTCTTATGCTTCCCTATGACTAATGGAGTAAACCCACATTTTCCTTTCTTCTCTACCCACCCGCCACAGTAAGCCAAGATTGTTGTAGCAATACTTTCTTCATTTGTTCGTTTACCAGTTAGCAAGCCTCTATGTCTAAACTTAAAGATTTTAAACTCGGTTAAGTTTGTTCTTTTTCTATCTCCCCAGAGAACTTGCAGCGTACCACAAAATTCATAAATTGTATCTAAAGGATCGAATACCCTTAAAGGGTGAGATGATTGGGAGTCTGCATATAATAATCTCCTATACTCATTAGGGCTATAGTCAGAACCTTCATAAGAAAGCATTGATAGAAAATGTCTTAATAAAGAGAGAAATATATAAGGTAGCGAAATACGCTTTACGGGAAGGTTAATAAGAGAGTTAATAAAAGTAACTTGCCATTGAGGGAGATTATCTGCCCAATCCTGCGGCAAACGCTTTTTGGCAGCTATTAATAAAGGAAGAGGGTTATGTCCACTTATTAACCCGATATCCTCCCAGGTGGGGACATCCTCATCGCTTAAGTCTTGGAACTTTTCTACCCATTCATGTTGGTTGGCATAGAACATATCATCATAATCAAAAACCCAATGCGGTAAATAATCATTGGACTCTAAATCCCTAGGCATACTAATGCTAATAAATCGGTCATTAAAAGTGGATTCTATTTCGGTTAGTTTTGATTTCTTAACATCACCTAATACCCGTGGTCGCTCCTTATCTGAATCTATAAAATATGGAGATAGAACACCAACTACCTTTACTTGTTCACCTCGGTGATTTTTGAACGCAGGAACACAAAACTCAGAATAAACCTTTGAATTAAGGCTCTTTCTGCTATTCTTAACGTCGAGTAGTTCTCTTGAGTTTAATCTGATATCGCCCTTCACCCAGTCTTTACTTTCTTGAGTAACTTGATGAATGGAGATGTCCTCTACTACATAACCCATGTCTTTGTAAAAACTAATAACTAATTTCTCGGCGATACGTGCAGAGGACATTTTACTTTCTATATAAGATTCGCTAGCTGACTTTGGGTTCCATTTGATTATTAATGTCTTATCAATTGGGTCTATCCTGCGTAACTCATTATTAGCAAAGGAGATAGACCGCGCAAACGGATAAGTAGAGTTATTAAATTGAGCAACGATATGGAAAAACTTGCCATATCTTAACTGTATTGCTTGCTTTTGCCACTCGGTTGGGGCAATATCCCAAAGGAACCCCCTGTGCTCTAAGTTCTGTTGTAGATATTTGACTTGTTTCCAGCATATAGAACGTGCTAAGTTACCGGATTCTCTTACTCTCGCAATTAATTCATCTATCAACTCATCCCTGAGACAGTCATCCACTGAATCTAAATATTTATCAATAAATAGACCGTAACTACTGTTCCCATACTCTTTTATGCTAAGGAGGTTTCGTAGCTCTGGAGATGCAATGACAATATTTACGGCTTGGTTGCAGAGTAAGTTTATTAAACCTATCCTTTCTTCTTCGTCAAGGTCATTAAGCTTATTAAGAATAAACTCAACACATTGGTCTATGGTTAAGGTGTTTAAGTATTGAATTAAAAATATATTAAAAATTTTGGGGATTTTACTAGTAACTACTTTATATAAAAGCTCCTGGCTAACGGTGAGGCTGTCTATCCTTTGTATATAAACTGCCTCGTTTCTGTGAAGTGTTGGGTTGTATCTTCGCCCGAAGCATACAATCTGCCCTACCTCGAAATATTCTGAGGAGTTTAAATAGATACCTGGGTATTCTTCACAGTTAATGTAGACCCTCTCCTTATTAAGTCCTTCAACAATACCAATAAAGGTTATTAAATCGACATCAACGGCGCTATTGCGATTTGCATCAATATTAAATTGGACATAAACACCACTTCCACCCTTCCCTTCTATCAGGCTTTCTAAGTAACTAGGTATATCCTTCCTATGTACAAAGATACCGGATTCCGAAGCCCACTTTCCAGTGGGTGTAATAAAGCCGTAGTTATTAATAGTCTGAGTTTTATTATTTAGACCGCCAAACCAATCAATTGTACCTATGTGCATAAACACTCTCTTTTATGTATTCATTAGTTTCATACCTCCACACCCTGATTAAGTATTACAAGACACCCCACCAACCATAGGATTAATCCCGGTATCGTCCTCATAACCAGGAGCATGTCGCTTGTTCCAGCGATACCAGGGCTAAAACTGTTATTTAGCAGTCATGTAATTTGTGTTACACGATTCTCGTAAAATTAAGTATACTGAGATGTTATGCGCTAAGTACGTTTTTGTACAAAAATACACAAATAGTAGTTCCCTCCACACTACAACTTCTGAGTATAAATAATCATGGTGTTAGTTGTTAAAACTACATATAATTGCTGAGGATATATACAAAGATAAAGGTGCTGCTGCCAAAACTAAGCGTTTAGGGAGCAATAGTATGCTGAGAGGCTACAGAGGTATCGTTCTATGCTTGATTATTGGTTTTCTGACGGTAGTAGTTATTAATTTTCTACTGACGCCGGATGTTGCTAATGCTGCAATGATAGATATCAGGGACGAAGAAGGGAATGTAACAACTTGGGGATGGTGGTTGATTAATATATTCTCTCCATATTTTGTTCTATTTGAAATTATTAAGATTGGTTTAGGGTTGCTAATGTTAGCATTAGCACTATTCGGGAACCACTCTGGGTTTGAATTATTAGCTGCGAGGTGGGGGAATCTAACAGTTATGTTTCCAGGGTTAGTTGTGTGGGTTCTTGGAGCTTTTGCTAGTAAATGACCAATATCGACGCCCTACTTTAATAATCCATATAAAAATACCCCAGCGATGTTATTAACATTGCCGGGGTTTACTAATAATTTGGTTGTGGCATCAAAGGTTTGTGAAGTCGGTGCATTTCTTGGTTATTTTAGGTAACTGAACATCAATCCAATCCTCAATCTTAGCCCCATACCCAGGCAGCTTTAACTTACCCTGACCAGAGCTAACTGGCTTCTTGGTTGTTGGGTCAATGCTGGCAATTAACTGTAATTCAAGTAAGGAAGAGTCTCTAAGGTTCGCCATGCCCTTGGAATCGCCTAATATTGTTAGAGTGCGATCGTGGGCAATAAACAAGGGACACATCAACATCTTGCGGCTTTCAGTCATTGCAACTTTAAAGAATTTACCAACTAAATCCTTATCAAGCTCTAACTCTTTGAGCTTGCTAGCTACGTGGTCAGCATAGGTTGTGAATTCCTCTCATACCACCGACATGTTACGCCCTTCTTTTATTAACTTTTGGGTAAACTCATCTTCAGATAAACCAGAGTTTCTATATTCCTCATAACGCCTATTTAATTCTTTAATGTACTTGTCTAGATACTTAGCGATATCCTCATGGTCTGTTATTAACTCAACTCCCTTCCATTCGACAGGGCTACCGTGTGGGTCTAATACTGTGACCTTCTGCCCCGCCGCTACTTTAAGTTTAATAATCTCTCTAGTAGTCCAAGATTTACCAGAACCCATCCCGCCAAATATTAAAGCAGGGTATTCCAGTAGATTACTCATCCAGGCGTAGTCATTCGCCTCGTCCTGGACGAGCTTATTAACTGGGCTAGTTTGTTGTTCTAAGGTCTGCCCAGTTAATAACTGAGGGTCAGTAGTGAATTGTGTTAATAAAGCTTGTTCTTCTAGTTCCGCTTGCTGATATAATGCTGCTCTTTTCTGGCGATCGCCATTTTCCTATTCGTTAGATGGCGCAATGCTTCAATCTTGGTTGCTTGTTCGTGCCGTAGATTCTCAGCATCAAGATTGTTACCAAACGCTGTCTTTTTCTCATTAAGGGTGTTCCCAAGCTTCTGTTCTGTTAGTTTTGTGTCATATATGGCTTGCATTGTAGTAGGAGCATACTTACCTACAAGCTTGGCATATTCAGCAGCAGCTACGTTTAGGTCATTAGTCGCTTCTATTACCGTTTCTGCTGCCTTCAGGGCGACAGGGATATTCTTCTTTACCTCTTCAGCTACTTGAGCTTTATCTGTCAGTTCCCTAATAGCTGCTTCATCACCATATACTGCCTGGAGCCACCTATCTAAACCCACTCCGAATAACTTATCGCTTGCATTGAATGTGCCTGGAGCGGCACCAGTAACGTGATTTTTGAGTTCAATCTTTATCATTTTGCACCTCTCACTACCTTATTAACATTCTGTACAGGCGCCTCTAGGTATGTATTGTTGATGTAGCTGGTAGCAATCGTGGCGATTAATGTTGCTATTACGAGAAATAAGAAACTATCAACTTTATTATTCACCTTGGGACTCCTTAATAACCTCATACCTATAAATGGTTGTGTGAGGTGCCTGTATGTTTTTGATGAGGATATGTGCGGTGATGGAAGAGATTATTAATGATAATGTTGCTACTACGAATCTTGTTCCTGCACTAAGTTTATTTCGTTTAACAACTTTCCCCTTTCTGTATATCTTTATCAGCTTCTTCTTCTCTGGATTGAGGTTGTACATTCCCTCTAAGGCTGCTCGGTACTCATTGAGTCTATCATCTTCCATATATCTGCCGCCCTTCATCAATTAGTCGTCCTACGTAAATGGTGGCGCCTACAACAAATGCTCCTATACCTAATGGAATGCCTATCGTTGGAATCATAATGCTGGTTGTAATTGTGCCGCAGATAACGCTCCATGCTGTCATATGTCCTACTGTGTCGATCAATAAGTCGTACATCTTTTGTTCCTCTTTAATCCTTAATAAAGCCCCGATCTGGGTATCCTTGAGGCATGATTCTACTTCTTTTTGTGCCACCTGGGCATCCAAGACACCCAGGTTATAAGCACATTCTGTTACTTCTTGTTGAAGAACGCCGACAGCATTGATTCCTGATCCGATTTCATCTGTTTCATTAATGCCTCCTGTCTTGCCTTGATTACCACGAACTTTCCCATTTGTTCATCGGCTATAGATGAATGGCACTAAGAAAAGCCCAAAGGCTTGTGTCATCTGGTTCCCAGCCTCCAGGCTGGGAATGTATTTAAAAGAGGCTCTGCCTCTTGTCAAGCTACTGGAGGCGGAGCCTCCCAGAATGGGTTCGCTGCCTAGAGGCTGGGAAACAGTCAGAGCAAGGGCTGTATCTTTTCTTAGTGCCATTCGGCTCTAGATGAGTTCTTAAGGAATCCTTCTTTGGCTTTTTGTTGTAATGCAGCAAGGCGGGCTGCGGTAAATAAATAAGATTTGCTCCTGCCACAACAACAGTAGAGGATGAAGATGACGAGGTATATTACCTATCTAAGGCGTTCACTCCTAACTGCGATGCCAGCATAGCCCCCAGACAATTAAGAAAAATAGCAGTCGAAGAACGACGATTAATAAGAGTGCTGAAAAAGGTTGGTGTCTTAGGGTTAACAAGTATAGATGAGGTGCGGGCTAGTTACTCTGTTGGCAACCAAGACAAAATCAATCAGCATATCCAGGTACTCGCTGATGCAGTCCAAAAGGTTGAAAAATCAGATGCAATATTCTGGATGGAAAGACCATCAGACCCAGAACAGAGTGTTGGGCGGACACAAGCATTGTATCGGATAGCACATAAAGTAATTACTTACCTAAATTCATTGATTAGTAATGAACCTACTGAAACTACACCTGCGGTAAATAGTGAATCTACTGCACTCGCAGTAGTACACAGAAGACGGGAAACTCAAGGACAACGCCGCCCCAGTTCAGCTAATAACACCCCTTGCCGCTCCTAAGATGAAAGACATCAAAGCGGCGGTATATGAGGCGCTAGGTGTAACCACTAGCAAAGAAGTGAAGCGCCTAATGAATGAACGTGGTTTTACCCCATCCGACCTACGAAAAAAAGATAGCTGGATTGCAATACAGCAGTTTATTAGTCAGCAACATCTACCAAGCGCAGCGTAATCAAACGTAGCGTATTGTCAACACCAAGTTATTAACTATCCCAAGACTTTATTAACTAAATACTTTCAAATTAAATACCAAAACCACCAAATCCAATATTTTCGACATTCTTGCATCCTAAAGGATATTAATAATGTTTGCCACTAGACCCAAGCCAAAGAACGAAATCCCAGATCATCTAATTGAAAAACTGATGCCCCCAGCAGAAGGACGCACCAGCATAGATGAAAAACAAATTAAGGAAATAATAGCACTTCTAAATAAAGAAGAATCTGCGGCTATCACAGATGAAGAATTAGAAGTTATTTTCACCATCTACCGAGATTGGCTGCTATATAAAGTTACAGAAGAATCTTATAATTGGTACCTAGCAAAAGCATTGAATAGAGAAGTTAATAACTTTACTCCTGCTACAGAAGAAATAGACATTATTAACCCTGTAATCAGTGTATTGCTAAATCTACTACTAAATCGAAAGTTAGATAATTTACATAAGGAAATGCTGCGTAGGGCGGCATTAGAACCAAATGTAGAGTATTTTGGGGCACAAACCGAATCTATCCAGCAACAACAGCAACAAGCTCAATTACCAGCTAATGTATCAAATAGTCAAGTTATTAAAGAAGAGGATATAGAAGTGAGAGAAGTAGTAATTAGTCAAGAAGCTCAAGTTAATAACGGCGCGATCGTAGATTTATTAAGTACAGTATTGGCAAAAATAGATGCACTTAATGAAAAAGTAGATTTACTTAATAGTAAAGTTGAATCATCCACTAATGAAGTGATTGTAGTCGCTAACCGTGCGGAAACATTTGAGCTTTCCATTATTAGCGAAGTGCGAGAGCAAAGAGAATATATTAAAGAATTGCGGAGTGATATATTCGCGGCATTTACACCAAATAACGAGCATATTGAGAACCAATCACCTGCTCCAGCACCTACACAATCACCAATAAGCGACGACGAAGAGGTAATAATTAGCCCATTCACTAAACAACCAGTCGTGCGGAAGCGAGCTATCATCACACAACCAGAAGTTATTAAGTCTGAACCTGTTGCAGAAACTGAATCTGAGCCTGAGCCAGCACCCGTAATTCAACAAGAATTAGCCTTAGAACCTCTTGTAGAACAGCCAACAATTGAACCAACAATAAACGAACCTATAGGGGTGGAGGATGCCCTGATAAGTGAATTAACCACTCAGCTTATCAAACTAGGTAAACAATATCCTAATAAGATTCCTGCATTATTCAAGCAGCTAAAGGGGCGATATGGCGAAGATGCGATAAAGGCAGCGATTAATAAAGCTGAATTAACAACTGACGATGGATGGACAGAAGCTAAATTTAATGCATATCAATCTGCTATAGAGAATGCATTTCCCGGCTGGCTAGATAGCTTGTCTGGTGAGCCTGTAGAGGAAACCACATCAGTTATAGAGGAATGGCACTAAGAAAAGCTATAAGCCATACACAACAAGGGATACAGCTTTTAATGCTAGAGAGCGCAGTAATGGGATGATCCAGGCGATCGCATCCTTCAAAATGATGTATGGCTGCCCCAAAAATTTTTCAAGGTAGAAAAAGCTTACTCGTCTATGAAATACTTTTTTGAGACGAATAAGCCAACATCATAAACACCACTGTGACACTAAGAGTACAAATTCTCAAGGATAAATTCAGCCAGAGTTTGGGGCTGCCTTTTAAAGAACTATTGCCAGAAACCACAATTAGACAAGCAATCTCTGAATTAAAGATTAAATATAAAAAGCGATTATTCGACCCGTTAATAACGGTGTGGGCATTTTTATCTAACAGAATACATCCGTCAGGAGCCAGAATTCATGGCTGAATTCTGACTCCTGACGGATGTGTTCTTCTTGTTAAAATATTCTCACCTTAAAACTCTATCCCTGTCTTGAAAAGTTCAGAGCGCCGGTTCCCGGCGCTCCGACTTTTCGCTTTATGGGTAGAGTATTCTGAATTCTGAATTCTGTATTCTGACTCCTGTTTTATTGAAACCCCCGGATTTATCCGTGGGGATATTCTGAATTCTGACTTCTGGCTTCTGACTCCTTTTCATTTACTACTCTTTTAGATAAAGCAACTTATTCTACTCTCGAAATTGTTGGGATTTACGGTAACCGTTGGGATGTTGAATTGGATTTAAGACATATAAAAACTACCTTGGGTATGGATATTTTACGATGTAAAACTCCTTCAATGATCCGCAAAGAAATTCATGCTTATTTACTGGCTTACAATTTACTTCGTAGCTTAATGTGGTCGGCAGGAACTACTTATAATACCCCGACAAATCGCTTATCACTGCAATGGACTCGCCATCATTTAATTAATTTTATCCCCAAATTCGAGGCGGCTGACTCTCAAAAACGCCTGAGAATTTATCGCACTTTACTGAAAGTTATTGTTCACAAAGCTGTCCTCGAACGTCCTGGTCGCTGTGAACCACGAGTTACTAAACGCCGCCCCAAAGCTTACCCCAGATTGACCAAACCCAGACATGAATTACGTCATCAATTGCAAACTGCTTAATTGATAAGGCTTTCTGCTTTTCTTAGTGCCATTCCCCATTATTCTTTGTTTATTTTCTCTAGTGGGTATTTGGCTATTAATTTATAGTAGTTTATTATTCATTGATGGCAGAATGCAATCGATTCGGTTTTGGCCTTTTGCTATCGCATCAGTGGCTTCAGGTGTACTTGGTCTGTTACCATATCTGGCTTGGCGTGAACCTAATCAACAATTTTCTGGACAAAAGGATGCTTTTTTACATCTGCTGGATTCTCGCCTTTACGGTATCGCTTTGACTTTAAGCACAGTTGTATTGCTTGTATATGGTTTTGCTTTTGGTGATTGGGGAGATTATGTGCAGCAGTTCCAAAGCGATCGCTTTATTAATGGCATGAGCTTGGCATTTTGCCTATTTTATCTTTTATTTCCTACTATTGTGGGTGATGATATGGTTCGTCGCCGTTTCCCTAATGCCGAAATATTTTTAGCAGTCGTATTTGTTCCTTTATTCGGTTCTCTTGCTTATCTTTGCCTGCGCCCTCCATTATTGTCATCAACTAATCACCAAAAATCATTCAAAGAAAAAAATACAATTTTGTAAATTTATTAGCACCATCACATGTAATGAATCAAAAAAATTATATAACCTACGAAAGATTTAAAGGTTGAATGTATTTTCTAAGATTGGGGAAATATTTTCTTCTCCAAGTGCAGTCATGGAAGCTTATGACGTGGTAATTATTGGTGCCGGTCACAATGGCTTAGTATCTGCAGGATACTTACTCAAAGCTGGTTATAGTGTCTTATTATTGGAAGGGCGATCGCTTCCTGGAGGTGGTTGTACAACTGAAGAACTAATGCCAAATCAAGCACCAGGGTTTAAGTTTAACCGCTGTGCCATCAATCACTTATTTATTTTCTTAGGGCCAGTTATCCAAGAATTAGAACTGCATAAGTACGGTTTAGAATATCTTGTTTGTGACCCAGTAGCGTTTTGTCCTCATCCTGATGGCAAATATTTTTTAGCTCATAAATCTGTCGAAGCAACTTGTGCAGAAATTGCTCGTTACAGTCAACGTGACGCTCAAAAATATGCTGAATATATCGATTTTTGGCAGCGTTTTGTCAAAGCCATTACACCCTTTTTTAATGCTCCTCCCAAATCAATTGTGGATATTATAGGTAATTACAATCTAACTAATCTGCAAGATTTATTTTCAATAGTAGGTGGGACTAACACTACTTTAGATTTAATCCGCACTTTATTTAGCAGTCCCATAGATAATATCAACGAGTATTTTGATTGTGAATTTATCAAAGCACCTCTAGCCAGATTATCGGCAGAATTAAGTTCACCACCTTCGCAAAAAGCCATGTCTTTTGGCGCAATGATGTTGTTATTACGTCACAATCCTGGTATGGCTAGACCAAAAGGTGGTAGTGGCGCACTAGTCGAAGCTTTAGTGAGGTTAGTAAAGAGTAAAAGTGGTGTTATTCTTACCAATCAAAAGGTAGAAAAAGTTTTGGTAGATAACGGTAAAGCTGTCGGTGTGCGGGTTGCTGGTGGTAAAGAATATCGTGCTAACAAGGGTGTGATTTCTAATATTGACGCTAAACGTTTATTTCTGCAACTGATAGATACTAATGATGTAGATGCAAATTTGCAAGAAAAATTAGACCGTCGGATTGTCAACAACAATGAAACTATTCTCAAAATTGATTGCGCTTTATCTGAACCTTTGCACTTTGACAATCACAATCATCGAGATGAGTATTTAATGGGTTCTGTGTTGATTGCAGATTCCGTCAACCATGTAGAACAGGCTCATAGCGAAATTACTTTAGGAAAAATTCCTGATGACGATCCTTCAATGTATTTAGTAGTACCTACCGCACGCGATCCTGTAATGGCTCCACCAGGAAAACATACACTGTGGATTGAGTTTTTTGCTCCCTATCAAATTGCAGGTGCAGAAGGTACTGGTTTAAACGGTACTGGTTGGACAGATGAATTAAAAAACAAAGTTGCAGACAAAGTAATTGCTAAATTAGCTCAATATTCACCCAATTTGAAGCATTCAATTATTGCTCGTTATGTAGAAAGTCCGGCAGAATTAGGAGAACGTTTAGGGTCATATAAAGGGAATTACTATCACATTGATATGACTTTAGAACAAATGCTTTGTTTCCGTCCTTTACCAGAGTTAGCTAACTATAAAACACCAATTGAAAACTTATATCTCACTGGTGCGGGAACTCATCCTGGCGGTTCAATTTCTGGGATACCGGGGCGTAATTGTGCGCGGGTGTTTTTGCATAGCCAACAGCCAATATCTCAGACTATAAAGGAAGTGGGAGATTCGATTAAATCAACTATTACATCTGTTTTTCAGGCTGAATAATTGTCAATTAAATTAGTTTTTTTGGTCATTTGTGATTGGGTATCAGGAGCTAGGAATGAGGGGCTAGAGGCTAGGGATGAGGGGGAATAAAATTATTTTCTAATGCTCGATGCTTAATTTATTATTCTACTAATCTTAAATTTTCAAGCTTAAACCTGCCTTTTGATAGAGTTAACAATTGAAGTTAACAGTTAAATAGAAGGTATTAGGTATTGCCAAATAATTGTGTCAAGTAAAGCAGCTTTTCAGTGAAATATATAGAGCTTTATGATATTTTATTTGGCAGTTAATATTGAACTGAACAAAGATTGCACCATATCAAGAGAAAAAATTATGGAAAACATTGAAGCTGGAAAAATGGTAGAACGTTACTGTGCTTTGACTATCGGACTTCTGTTTTTAATATTAGGGCTGATAGGATTTACACCCGCTTTAGTATCTTTACCTGGAACAAATGAATCTTTTGTTTCTTTAGACGCATCTCCTAACAGCTATGCTGCGGGATTTGGTTATATATTTGGTTTGTTTCCTACCAATTTTTTGCATAATTTGGTGCACTGTGCTGTGGGATTATTAGGAATTACTTCTTATCTTAGTGCTAGCAGTGCGCGTCTATTTAATCGCGTCTTTGCGGTTGCTTATGCGGCATTAGCAATTGTAGGATTGTTACCCTTTGGTCAGACATTTTTTGGTTCAATGCCACTCTTTGGTAATAATGTTTGGCTGAATGCTCTATCAGCGATCGCTGCTGGTTACTATGGCGTTGTCATTCCATCTAAGGTCACGGGTGTTAGTGTTTCTCAAAATATTTAATATCTCGAAAAATGCCACATTTTGGAATTATTGTATGCAAAAACAAAACAAACAACTAGAATATTTTCATCGTTATCTTTCCCTAGCGCCAGTTCTGGCTGTTGTGTCGATATCAATTGCTTTTTCAACGTGGGTAATTTTTAATTACTTTTTCCCCGACCTTCTCTTTCATCCCATGCCATAAGCCACAATTCAGCCACAGATTTGAACCTATAGCTCATAGTTTAATGCTGACAAGTATTTATAACTATGTTTTGTGCGATCGCCTTGGGTGTCACAACAAAAAAATCAGATTGATTTAATCAAGCAAACCACAATGCGATTGTTTTTATGCAATTCAAAAAAGCATGTAGAGATGTAATTTTATTGTGTCTCTACATGCTTTTTGCACCTAATTTACTAATTTAACTAAGCACTCATTTCTAGCATCCGTTCCATTGGTCGTAAGGCCGCAAGACGAATATCCTCTGACATAATAATTTCTGGGCTGCGATTTTTCATTGCCCAATAGAGCTTTTCTAAAGTATTTAATCGCATAAAAGGGCATTCGTTGCAAGCACAGTTGTTTATAGGCGGGGCGGGAATAAAGTGCTTGTGCGGAGCAAGTTTTTGCATTTGGTGAATGATTCCAGGCTCTGTAGCCACGATAAATTCTTGTGTGGGGCTATTTTGACAATATTTGAGTAAAGCTGCTGTAGAACCAATATAGTTGGCATGGCGCAGTACACTACTTTCACATTCTGGGTGAGCGATCGCCTCCGCTTGAGGATGTGTAATTTTTAACTGTACTATCTTCTTTTCCGAAAAGGTTTCATGGACAACACAACTACCTTGCCACAATACCAAATCTCGCCCTGTCTGTTCCATCACATAGCGTCCCAAATTGCGATCTGGGGCAAAAATAATCCGCTGTGCTTGGGGTATCTGTCTAACAATGTCCACTGCATTAGAACTAGTGCAGATAATATCGCTCATCGCTTTAATATCAGCAGAGCAATTAATGTAAGAAACTACCACATGATTCGGATGTGCAGCTTTAAAAGCGGCAAATTCATCTGCTGGACAAGTATCTGCAAGAGAACAACCGGCATTTAAATCTGGTAACAGCACCATTTTTTCCGGATTGAGGATCTTGGCTGTTTCCGCCATAAAGTGAACACCAGCAAAAACAATCACATCTGCATTTGTCTTGGCTGCAGCTTTTGCCAGTTGTAATGAATCGCCGATAAAATCTGCAATATCTTGAATATCCGGCTCTTGATAGTAATGTGCCAAAATAACTGCATTGAGTTCTTGTTTGAGTGTCTCAATAGCAGCAAATAAATCTAGTGGTAGAACACCCAGCTGGGTTTCGTCTCGTTGAGCAAGTGCAGTCTTAAACACGATTTAGGAGTTGCTTAAATTTGCAAGTGTTTGGCTTGTCGATTCAATTATAGTAGTTTTTACCAAAAATAAAAGAGAGTGGTGTCAATTTATGTCCAAAACCGTCTGAAGTTCTAACCCAGTGCAAAACTCACGTACGTTAGCCCAGTTCTGGAGCCACCCAACGCACTAGATAAGGGGGTTTGGCTACCATATGGCTACCACTAAAGTAGGCTTGGAAACTAAAGCTAACAAGATTAGGCTAAGGCTCCCTAGGGCTGTAGCTGGCGAAAGTAACCGCTACATTAGCACTGGACTGGACAGCACACCCGACAACCTAAAGAAAGCTCAGATAGTGGCGTGGACTATAGAGGAAGACTTACAGAGGGGCACGCTAGACCCAACGTTAGAGCGCTACAAGGAAAGCTTTAGACCCAAGCAAACTATCCAGAAGCAACCTGACCTACTAGAAATTTGGCTAGCCTATGCCGAGTACAAGCGCCCCCAAGTGGAGGAGACAACATGGCTGAAGTTATACAAGCGTACCCTAACCAACCATATCCAAAGCTTACCTTCCCACAAGCCAACAGACTCTAGCCTCATATGCTCTTATCTTTTGTCTAATTTCTCAGTGGCAGTAACTAAGAGAGTCTTAAGGTATCTGTCAGCTTGTTGTAAGTGGGCTAAGGTGCAAAACAACTTCAGTGAACTAAGGCAAGACATAAGGGAACCTAAACGAAGACTGCGTAACATCCAGCCCTTTAGTGAACATGAGCGCGATTGTATACTGGAGTACTTCAGACAACACAGCACCCACTACCTCCCTTTTGTCTCTTTCCTGTTCGCCACTGGTTGCCGTACTGGAGAAGCTATAGGGCTAAGGTGGGCTAATGTGGCTGAGGACTGCTCTTACGTTGTCTTTAGCGAGTCGTTCGATAGTGACACTAAGATACGCAAAAGCACTAAGACAGGAGTTAGCCGAAGATTCCCATGCAATGGTCAGCTTAAGCAGCTTTTGCAGCAGTTAACTAGAGGTGAACTAGACTCGCTAGTGTTCACTAATAAGAAAGGACGCCCCATACATAACTCAGTGTTTGTCTCCAAAGTGTGGAAGCCTAGCTTAAGCGCACTTGTGAAGGAAGGCAAGCTCACTAGCTACCGTCGTCTCTACACTACCAGACACACATTCATTAGCCATTGTCTAGAAGCTGGAGTACCAGTGACTACCATTGCAAGCTGGGTGGGAAACAGCCCAGAGATACTGATGAGACATTATGCTGGGGTAGTTAACACTGGTCATCTACCGCCTCAGTGGGGCTAAGGACAACTGCATGAATACCCTCGACCATCTATTAGCCGCCCTTACCCAACTCGAAGCCTACAAAGCTTTGTTACCAAGAGAGAGCATAGAGTACTGGCAAGTGCGCTCCACTATTAAGCAACTGAAGAAAACAATGGTGGTGTATGCAGGTACTAGGGCTGGTGAGACTCTGTTTGCGAGGGGAGAGCCTTGGAATGAAAGTTAGCCAAGAGTGATACTGATAACCTATTTGTCACTGGGAATACTAAGGTAGCAGAGTTACTAAAGTTACCTAATATGTCAGACAATAGTAAACCCAAGCCACTTTGGGTAAAAATTCTCATAGCTTGGATAGGCACACCATTATGTTTCCAATTGCTTCTCTCGTTTTCTGGGGTTTACTTAGACAACAACTTAGAAAAGACCATATCCGCTACCCTAACTTTTGCAGCTATAACTTCAGTTGCCATAGAGCATGATGTACGGAAGAGAAAAACTAAAGACTGAAGTGTTCCACAGTGGAACACTAGCCAACTTCTGTTCCAGAGTACTGTTCCGGCTGTAATGCTCTCTGGACAAGCTTTCTAGCGTTTGTGGAACAGTGGAACGCCTGGAACGCATGTTGCAAACTTGTCTAAAGTTTTCTCTCTGCTCTCTCCCCTTTGCACTCTCTCTTCCCATTTAGCACTGACGTATAGTAAACTACTGTTCCATCTGTTCCACTGTTCCAGTAAGCTGAAGCCCTTACTACTGCTAAGTTTTGGGTGGAACGGAAGTTGGAACGGAAGTTACCTTACTGTTCCAGACAGACAAAAGAAAAGCCTCCTAACTTAAGAGAGCTAGGAGGCTTAGGTTGCCGTAGGAGGCGTTAGTAAACTGATTCTTCGTAGACTTCAGGAGCTTCTTTGGTGTCTACGAGGGAGCCAGAACGGAACCAATAGCGCCCTTTCACTCCATTGTGTCTAACATTTGCAGTGGTGCACTTTAGCTGTTCCAATGCCGTCTTAGCATCTCTCTGTAGCTTGCGGTCATTCAGCTTGCTGGTGTCGATACCTAAAGCGTTCTCCATAATGTCTGACAGCGTGCATGGGTTGTGTTGGGTCATGTAGTTAGCTATCTTCTGTGACCAAGGATTCTCCTGTTCGTATTGGGCTGTGTCTTCAGCACTCAGAAGCTTCTCAGCTTCAGTTAGTTCCCACTGTTCACCAGCTAAGAACAGCCCTAAGATAGCACTCCATAGGTCATCTCTCATGGCTTGCACTTCTTGTCCATTCACTCTTTGGGTTATTGGGCACACCCAAAAGCGTCGGTTGCCTGTAGAGTCAGACAAAAACTCACTCTGGTTAGTAGTGCCACAAATAACAAAAGTGCGCGGATAGCGAGAGTTGGCTTTAGCATAGGGGCGTCTAAAGAGGTCGTCTTCCTTGCTTAAGAACGCCTTTACACTGGCTTGTGCTTTAGTGCTGAATGCGTGCTCTATTTCCCCATACTCACAGCACCAAGAGTTGTACATAGAGAGCAGTTCGTCTACTTGGCTTTTGTGCTCACCTACGGTCTGGAAAAACGACTTGCCAAAGACATCCTGGAACAGAGTCGTCTTGCCTATACCCTGCCCACCTTGTAGAACCAAAGCATTGTCAGCCTTGCATCCTGGTGTCACGGTACGAGCTACAGCGGACAATAGAAAGCGCTTCCAGTAAACTCTGTGTAGCTTATTAGTAACTCCAATAGCTTGGAAGAATGCACTCAAGACAGGCAAAGCATCTGGGTTAGGTGTTAGAGACTGGAGATAGGCACGCACTGGATGATAGCTGTGTTCTTCAGCGTAAACTACAGCGATTCTGGTGAACTTGTGGAAATCGTAGTCTCTGTCTAATTCACGTTCACACAAGTCATGCAGCTTCTCTATGCTGATGCTTACTCCGTTCCACCAAAGCTCATTACTCATTTCGTTCCACTGAAGTTTGTCGCTAAAGAATGAAGATAACTCAGCCCTCATTTGGTTGCCTCTGCTACGTCCTGATGCTAGTGTAATGGGCTTCTCTGTGCCTCTGTCTGCACTTGCTAGAGTAGCTTGTATCTCAGCCTCGGATAGCCCAATGGATAGAGCAGCTTCAGTCAGTGCCTCGTCTATAGCTTCTAGTTTGTCTGGAAAAGCCCCAGCCAAAGTAAACTTCAGCTTATTTAGCGTGCTATTCCGCTCACCTTCTTTCGCGTGTCTTAGTTGGGCTGAGAAGTTGGCTAAGGTGGTGCTGAAGTTGGCGTCAGTACCAGATTGCTGAGGCTCTAGCTTACCGACGCTATTCGCTGCACTTGGTCGGTTTGCTTTGGATTTAGACACTGGCTGAGTTAGCTCAGGTATGCCGTCCATGACCTCAGTAACCGTGTAGCGCTGTCCTGAGCTTGCAACCAGCCTAACTAATGGAGCCTCACCAGCATCAGACAAATAAGAAGGCTTTCGGTTGTAGGTACCGGGCAGCCTAAGCACGCGCGCCAAGTCTTTGCAAGCTTTGTCTGCGCCGTAGTGTGCAATGAGACGCTGTGTTAGGGAGCTATACTTCATCTAGTCATCACCCCTTTAGTTATCCGTCCCGGTTCTAAATAAGTAACTGTGGTGTGCTTTTCTTTGACTCACTTGTTCGGTTGCTGTAGTGGTTACCGAACCTTTAGCTAAATACAGAAAAACTGAGGCTCTTAGTGGCTGAAGTATAGTCTGGGTAAAGCTTTGGAAATCCGAAAGACAAAACACACTCACAACCACTGGTCTAGCTTCAGTAAGCTCTCATGCACTGGCAGATCTTCCTCCATCAGCGCCCTTATGATTGTCTGATTCAGTTCACTTGCTTGTGCCTTGGTTAACTCGCCCCAACACAAGCACCAACAGACCCAGCGCACATACTCCTCACAAGCACTCTCAGAGGTGGGCAGTGGTAAG
The DNA here is from genome assembly GCF_000332295.1 of Fortiea contorta PCC 7126. Classification (GTDB taxonomy): domain Bacteria; phylum Cyanobacteriota; class Cyanobacteriia; order Cyanobacteriales; family Nostocaceae; genus Fortiea; species Fortiea contorta. Next base: position 3,594,225 of record NZ_KB235930.1, read on the forward strand.
CCTTGGTCAGTGTAGACAATATGTGTACAGTGGGAGAGGTGATAGGTTAGCTCTTGTTTGGCACGCTCAGTTAGCTTTAGTAATCTAGGTTGTGCTTTAGTTTTCACTTGTGTTCTCCTCTAGTAGTGCTGTCAGCCAAGCCACTTTCCGTCCCCAATGCCTTCCTTTTGTCTGCCCAAGCTCAGTTAACAGAAGCTGTTGTATGCTCTTCCCCTCTTGGTGCTTCTGTCTGAGGTATCTTAAGGTTTGCTCTGATAGCTCTGGTAAGTTGGGTAGTGGGGCTTCTGAGGGTTCCAAGAGTGCCAGAGTTCCAGAGTTATCTGCTGAGTCACTTTCGCCTCTATTATCTGTCTTCTTGGAACCTCCCGTAACCTCGGAACCTTGGCTATTCCTAGGGGTTACAGCGTCTTCTTTAGCTTGGAACTGTGGGAACGGCTGTAACCTTGGTCTAACTGCTAAGATATCGTCTACTAGGCATACTTGCTTACCTCCACTTTCCAAAGCTTGCATTAATTGGGTGTCCTTCAGTTGCTTGGCTCTATCTATAGCTGACTGACCAAGGTAAACCCGCACGAAACAAGAGTCTCTCAGCTTACTATCACCTTCCAAGCCAAGGTTAGCTACAGTGTCGTTCTGGGCTACAAGACAAATGAAGCGCTTTACTCTCCGTCCTCTCTTGGCTTGCTTCCTAACCCACTCCTTAGCTGACTCACATTCATCCACCAAAGCTGGGAGTTCTTCAGCCACAATCAGAGTTTGCTCAGTCTGCCAAGAGTTTCCAGCTTGCTTTCTGTCTATTGTGCGCTGTTCTATAGTGGCTAGGTCGGCTTGCATCTGGCGTTCTACCGCGCTGAAGCTCTCATACAGGGTGCAACTGGGTAGAGAACGGAGGTAGCTCCAGTCATCACGGGTGCAGTCAGTGTCATAGAGTTTGTAACTCCGTCATAGAGTTTGTAACTCCAGTCAGCCCCAAGAGCACTACAGAAAGCCTGGACAAAATAGCTCTTACCAGCCCCTGTGCCACCAATGACCAATAGGTGCTTATCCTGAGTTTGCCAATACCCAATTATGTCTGCCATGGGGCTTAGTTGGGCTGTCGGTTCGGCTTGCATTTGTACACTTACTTGGGCTGCATTAGACAAAAGGGAACTGTACCAACTAATGCCCGATTTTCTCTCCACTATGCCCAAGTCCTGCCCAATCTCGGTTAGCTTTTTGTTGTCTAGGTACTGACGGTAGCCCACTGCTGCTACACCTAAGCCACTTAAGCAAGCAGCTAGCTTAGGTAAGCCGCGAGCTTGCACCCCAGTTAGCCCAAGCAACACAGCAGCAGAAGCCCCAGCCACAGAAGCCCCTACTAAAGTGTGCTGAGTTAGAGACATGAGAGTGCGGATAAATGAAGAGGGATAGGTCACTTTGGTAATCTCCTAAAGTCCCAATAGCACACCAGCCACTACAGCGCTTCCATAGACAACAGACTTGGGTTGCATTTGGCGCTTTAGTGAACTTTCTAGTCCCACTCCAAAGACAGCCAAGCCCACTGCAACTGAGGCTAGCTGAGTATCAGTCAGCTTTGGTAAGGGAAGTAGGCTGATGGTCTGAGTGAGAAGGGCTGAGGTGAATGCAGACAACAGAGAGCGAAAGACAACATCTCCCAAGGTTGTGCTTGCTTTAGAGGGCTGAGGTAGGGTGTCTTGCTTGCTGTCTAAAGTTATCTGTATGGTATTACCAGCTTGTGTTTGCGTGAGTTGGTTGTGAGTTAGTTTTGGTTCTTGCATTTAGTCCTCCAAGTTATTTAGTGTTTGCCTTAGTAGAGTAGTTAGCTTTATTAGCTCTAGCTTAAGCGCCCATTTAGTGTCTTTGTCTTTAGTCCTTCGGTAGAGTGCTGCTAGGTCTAATATGGCTAAAGTGGCGCTGTCTATGGTGTCTAGTTGGATTTGGGTTAGTTTGCTCACGGCTGAAGCACCTCATATAACCCATCCACACCGACAGTCAGAGGGTTGCTTGGGATGTGAATTAGCTCTCTACTACCTTGACTTGCCAAAGCCTCTGTCACCATCTGCTGCACTATATGTAAGCTAAAGCCACCACCAACACAGACAACAGGGATGCCAGAAGCTAGAGAACGCACAGCCTGGGTTAACAAGAGCTTCACTTTAGAAAGCTCTAACCAAGCTTCAGTGGCTTTAGCACAGGTAGTCCAGATGTCCCTACCCTGATAACTGTCTAGATACCTATAGCTGTTAGTGTCTAGAGCTTGCCTTACAAGGTTCTCATCTACGCTACCGTTGGTTGTCTCTTGTGTTAGGAGGTCGCTAGTCAGTGCCACAAGCTTTTGTACACCGCAAGGGACAAAGCTAAAGTTCTCTCTTCTTGGCTTGCTAGGGTTGCCTATGAAGTACTGGGCTAGGTTAAGCGTACCGTTCCCAAAGTCCAAGACAGACACACGAGGCACACAGGGAAACACTGAAGCTGCATAGAGACTAGCCCCTACACCTTCTGGGTAAACCCTAGCCAGATGTGCCTGTAGCTTCATTGGTTCACCATCTATGCTTAGGTCTGCTGTTGCTTTCTCTACTGCTTGCTCTAGCGTGTTTCTCTTGTCTGAATTCAGGGTTAGCAGATGTAGGTCTAGCTTGTCTCCAGGAGTGAGGAGGTGACTCATGGCGCTAAGGCTGCCAGCTAGCATCAGGTGCAAATAGTCTAGTTTGCCTGTGCTACTGTCAGCTACGGCTTTCTTATCAGGTCTGTTGTAGTTGTCCCAGCCCAGTATCCAACTCTCATCACCTAAGCTAAAGCCTCCTCTGATGTAAGCTCCATTGTTGTTGCTCAGTAGACTTGGGATGAGTTCGCTTTCGCCAGCTAAGTTAACTTTTACATTGCCATTACCAGCATCTATCACTAGTGTCTTGGCTTTAGTAGCTGTTCTCTTACGTGTTGCCATCTTTAGTTCTCCTTATTTCTTGGCGCGGTCTTGTAGACTTTGGCTCTCGTAGCTAGTGGCATAAGCATCAGTGGGCATGGTGTAGACTTCGCTTTGGTCTTCTGAAGTCCTAACCTCATAGCGCACCTCACGGTCATCTATTGTTAGTCTTGGGTCGTCTATCAGGTTGTCGTCTGATGTGTACATGGTTTGTTATCCTTGTTAGCTTGGTTAACCACAGGTAAACTTGGTGTATCGGTTCGCCTGCTGCTATCTTACATGCTGTGGTGAACTTGTGCAACTTGTGAAACAAAAGAGGAGAAGGAGCACTTATGAGCGACCAAAGATTAGTAATCAGAAACGTTAGTGAAGCCGTGCAGAAGGTAATCAGAGTGCTAGCAGCAGAAGAAAACATAAGTCAGGCTGAGGCTTTAGAGCGCATAATAGCTGAGTGGAAGCATCTAAAGGCAATGGAGAAAGCAGGTAAGCTGAAGTCGGACTAACTTCACTGTAGCTTCTGAAGGGACGGTCAGAGTTGACAAATGCTAACTAGTCACTTAAGATGAGTGAGGAACAAGGCTATGGTCAGCCTCAGGTTCCGATTACCTCACAAGAAAGCAGGAGAGAACCATCATGTACGCTAAAGCCACCAAGCCTAAGAAAACTCAGCTAATTCCCAATGCAGTTGTTATCTACCTCCGAGTCTCCACAGAAGACCAGGGCAAGTCAGGGTTAGGCTTAGATGCACAATTAGAGACTTGCACTAAGGTTGCCACCCAGTTAGGAAAGACAATAGTTGGCATCTACACTGAGATTGTCTCTGGCAAGGTAGACCCTCGTGAGCGCCCAGTATTCACAGAAGCTATCACCAAAGCCCAAGCCACAGGTGCGTCACTTATGGTTGCCAAACAAGACAGATTCAGCCGTGAAGTGTTTCATGTCTCAGGCTACGTTAACGGCTATTTCTACGGCGCTACTAGCACACCTACTCTCATAAGCGCCGATAGTCCCCAGGCTAGCCCAATGGAAGTGTACCTGAGAGCAGTAGTGGCTGAAGAAGAACGTAAGCTAATCAGTAAGCGCACTAAGGAAGCATTAGCCCAACTGAAGAAGCAGGGTGTAGTGATTGGTGAGAAGTCTAGGGCACTGATTCATGAGAGAGCCAGAGAGCTAACTAAAGACGCCATGACACGTGCTGTAGAACTCCGCAGACAGAAGCTAACTTTAGAGAGCATAGCAGATACTCTAAATGCTGAAGGCTATCTCACCAGCAGAGGCACGGCTTGGACAAAGCAAGCCCTGAGCAAAAGACTGAGTGCTGTAGCTGGCTGACTTAAGCTAACTGGATAAGACAAATGAGAATAAGGATAGTGGGCTGCTTTAGTAATCTGAGGCAGTCTTTGTTTTGTCTGTATTGGCTGAAGTGACTAGAAAGCTATAGGGGGAGTTAGGGATGGCTGGAGGGCTGGAGGATACTTTCTGAGTAAACGTACTGTAAACTTTAGCCTCAGAAGGTTCAGCGAGAGATGTCAGCATTATCCCACTTTAGTTAACCGCGTGTCTACCTTCTCGTCTATTTCCTTCCACAGTGCCCTGAGTTTGGGTAAATAAGGTCTTCTGTGAACCAAGTCTCCTAAAGCAGCGCAGACTACCCTAGCGTTCCAATAGGTCAGGTTATCTATGGTGATTGGCTCAGAACGCCTTAGTTTGTTTTGTCTCCTCATAGAGTGCAGTAATCGTGTCATAGGTATTTCTAGTGCTTCAGCTAGTTTGGAGAGACAAATACTGCCAAAGTTTCTGTGACTAAAGTCTTCATGCCCAGACAACTTTATATACAGGTCATGCTCTCTGAAGAAGGACAAGAGTGCTGAGTGTGGCTCCTTCAGTCCAAATGCCTGCGTCTTGGCTTTATCTCTCCTCTTGTTATCTCTAGTGTTACGTTGTGGCACTTCAGCATACTCCAATTACAACAGAAACTTACAGCTAATCCAAGTGCTTCAGATTGCTTCTATTGTAACTATTGTGGGCAAAAGTTACAGCTAATTGCCGATATATCTAATGATGACTAAGCCCCACACTCTAGTCACCTACAATCCCCACAAGTGAACCGTACAATAGAACTTCCTCATTGGATGCCTAGGTTGTAGGTTCTCTCGATTTGTGGGCTTAAGGTTTGCTTAAGGTTTCAGTGCCTACGCTCTTGTTTGTGTTAGTCTTGTCTTTGGCTCCTAGCTGGCTACTTTCCAACGCTAACCAACGCAGCTAACAATGCTCACACTGACTTTGGTTGTCTTGTCCAAAACCGTCTGAGTTGCATATCCTGGAGATAGACGGCAAGGACAGTGGCATGACCAGTCAGAAAACTCAATCAATCATTAATCTCAAAATAGCTGTAGTCGGGGACGTTCACGATCAATGGGAAGCGGAGGATGGTATTGCACTCAAGCATCTCGGTGTGGACTTAGTGCTGTTTGTGGGGGATTTTGGCAACGAGTCGGTGGAGGTGGTCAGGGCGATCGCTTCCCTTGATCTGCCCAAGGCTGCTGTCATGGGCAACCACGATGCATGGTACTCTGCTACGGAATGGGGACGCAAGAAATGTCCTTACGATCGCTCTCAAGAAGATTGGGTGCAGTTACAACTCGATTTATTAGGTTCGTCCCAAGTCGGCTATAGGAAGCTAGATTTTCCCCAGTGGAGATTAACCGTGGTGGGAAGTCGTCCTTTCACTTGGGGTGGGCCAGAGTGGAAATTTGCTGACATCAGTCGTGAACGCTATGGTGTGACGAGTTTGGAAGAGTCTACTGATCGCATCGTCGCCGCAGTTAAAAGCGCTGCCTATGAAACAATTATTTTTTTAGGGCATAATGGGCCGAGTGGGTTAGGCGATCGCCCAGAAGACCCATGCGGCAAAGATTGGCACCCCATCGGCGGTGATTTTGGCGATCCCGATTTTGGCGCGGCGATTTCCCAAGCACTCACTATCGGTAAAACCATTCCCCTAGTCGCATTTGGTCACATGCATCACACTCTGCGACACACCAAAAAAGTACTGCGAAAGTCAGTGTTTAGAAGTCCAGAAGGAGTAATTTATTTAAATGCCGCCAGGGTGCCGAGAATCGTAGATCATAACGGCGAAAAGTTACGGAATTTCTCCATTGTTTGCCTAGAAGACGGTGTGGTGTCCGAAGTCTCTCTCATTTGGGTGGGCAATGATTTTCACATAGCCTCAGAGGAAATTTTTTATAAGCGATCGCCACCAGTAGTGCAATCTGCCTAGATGATAAGATATAGTATTATCTGTCAGCTGCATTGCAAAATTTGGCAGTAGCTTGACAGTTTATTGGAGAGGTGGCAGAGTGGTCGATTGCGTCCGACTTGAAATCGGATGAGGCTAAAACCTCCGGGAGTTCGAATCTCCCCTTCTCCGTTGTTTCGCCTATTCGTACTCCTCAAAAATTGTGTAGTCAACACAAGAAAGTCCCCTAACCTTAATTCTAGGGAACTTTGACGATCACGGGTAACTAAGATTACTGGATCAAAAGCCCAATAATTTCCTCAAGTAGCGCTTTTGCTTTATATAAACTCAACAATCTTTCTTGTTCATACCTTTGCGGGTAGCTCATTCTTCTACCCTCAAGAGATATCCTGATGAGCGCTACTTGCTCAACCGTAGGTGTTCCCATCTCATCTAGCGTTATTCCCATCTCTTGAAAAGAGCCAAAACTAGGAGCTTTCAACCCCCTACTTTCCTGCATTTGTTTAAGTGCTAACACTGGGAATGCAATCAAAGATGTGATGTATGAGACTTTGTAACCAGGGTTTCCAGTCGGCTTAACGCCATACCTACGGCATAAGTTACGCAGTTCCTCAACGGTCTTGATTTCAAGTTCTGACCTTGTGAACATAAAATAGGATTGTTCATTCTCAAAAAGTGGACATTGGTAGGTGCGTCTGTGGAAAGTTTCACCTACCAATTAAATATTTAACAGTTGTCTACGCGTGTTTGAATATTTATTGTTACATTTATACACAATGCCAAATCCTAAAGGTCATCCAGAAAGCTTAAAACCATTCACTACAGACAGAGAGAAGCCATTAGAAGAAAAATTGAGCTTTCGTGTCACCAAAGAAATGAAACAAGAAGTACAGCAACAAGAAAATCCTCCTGAATTCTGTAGAGAAGCAATTCAGAAGGCATTAGATGAACAGAAAAAAAGTAGTAAAGATTAGACCCGCCTTGAAAAAAGGGGCTAGAGGCTAGGGGCTAGGGAAAAACAACACGCCCTAGCGTCAAATTCATCAACTCCACGATTACAAAACTGCCCAAGCGGTATCTTTGTAACCGTATTCAAAAATCTCAGAATGCAGAATTTCTGCCAAAATTTCTAGCGAGTCTGCTAGCCTCGGGCCAGGACGATTAAAGTAAGCATTGCCATCAGTAATATAAACTCTACCAGTTTGGGTAGCGTGGAGTTGTTGCCATTCAGGACGCTGAGTTACCGCCTGTGCTTCTTGACGAGTGCGTTGCAAATCAAAGCCGCAGGGCATAAAAATAATGACATCAGGATTGCTGGCTATGAGTGTTTCCCACTCCAGATGAGGTGAAGATTGACCTGCAGAGCAAAATAAAGATTGTCCACCAGCCAAATTAACTAGTTCCGGAATCCAATTAGCAGCAACCATTAAAGGTTCAGTCCATTCGATACAAGCGACGGTGGGAAGCTCATTTAAAGACAACCCTTGGACTTTTTGCTGGCATATCTTCACACGAGCTTCTAAGTTTTCCAACACTTGTACAGAGTCTACCCCAAAAACTTGAGCCACATGCTCGATATCGTGCCAAACATCTTCTAGCAGATTCGGTTGTAAAGAAATAATCTCAGGTGAGCTAGCAACCAGACTAGCAACGGCCTTTTCTACCTCTGGCAAGCTGACTGCACATACATCACACTGATCTTGAGTCAGAATGTGAGTAGGTTGCAATTGCTCCAGGATATCAGTTTTAATTTGATAAATACTCAGAGCAGATTGCAAAATATCATTGACCTGATCGTGAATTTTGCCGCTCTCGGCATTAACTTGTAGGCGAGCTGCGGTACAAACAGGGAGATGTTCGATTTCTGGGGGGTAGTCACATTCATGCGATCGCCCGACAATCATATTAGTTAACCCTAATGTCGCCAAAATTTCCGTTCCACTGGGAATCAAAGACACAATTCTTACATCACCATTTTTCATCGCTCCACCTCCAAAACAGCTGCTCACATTCCAATTTTTGCAAAATTTGCCGATTAAAATATCCTTCTTGAGGAGAATCAAGACAATTTTCCGCATCGGTAGAATGAGTAAATAATTCTGTCGAGTTCAGAAAATGCTGACGAAAAAGCTGTAGTTAGGAAATATAGCTCTATTTTTACCGTAGAGACGCAAAGTAATTCTTGAGGCGAGGGAACAGATGCAGGTGGCGGCGGTTCAAGATACTATAGAACGCAAGCAAGGCCAGGAGGCACTGCCAATTAGAGAAAGTTCTCGCAGAAAACAAAGCCAAACGCTAGTGCAAATAGCGAAAAGCAAAACATTTCAAGAAGGGAATCTGAATGCAGCACTCAAGGAAATTACAGAGGCTGCGGCTCGGACACTCTCGGTACAAAGAGTTGGCGTTTGGTTATTTAGTGAAGAACACTCAGCGATTGAGTGTATGGATTTGTACGACCTGAGAACAGATGAGCACAGTTGTGGAGTGTCGCTGTTGAAGGCAAATTATCCTAATTATTTCCAAGCTTTGGAAGCAGAGCGCAGCATTGCTGCTGATGATGCGATCAACGATACCAGAACCCAAGAATTATCCCAATCTTATCTCTGCGTCTTGGGTATTACATCGCTGTTGTGTGCACCAATTTGGCTAGGAGGGAGGTTGGTGGGGGTGGTATCTTACGAACATTTAGGCGATGTTCGCCGCTGGACATTAGAAGAAGAAAATTTTGCCGGCTCAATAGCAGACTTTATCACAGTAGCGATGGAAGCGAGCGATCGCAATGCTGCACAAGAAGCTCTGCGGCAAAGTGAGGCTCAATTCCGAGCAATTTTTGAGCGTTCCCCCATTGGGATCGGGCTGACGGATATGAAAGCAAGGATAGTTGATGTTAACTTAGCGATGTCTCAAATGTTGGGATACAGCCGAGAAGAACTGTGTGGTAAGCGCTTGACAGATTATATTTCTCCACAACAGGGAGCTTTAGAACTTTATGGACAACTGTCTTCAGAAACTGACGTAGATGGAGAGCAGGTTTCTCCAAGACAGCGTGTGGAGATGGAAGGCTTATTTTTGCGTAAAGACACTGAGTTAGTTTGGACGCAAATATCAGTTTCTACTATACCAGATAGCAACGGACAACCTGAGTTTCTGCTGACAATGATTGAAGACATTACCGAACGCAAGCAAACAGAACTCAAGTTGCGGGCGTCTCAAGCTGCGGCCGAAGCTGGTAGTCGCGCAAAAAGCGAATTTTTAGCAACCATGAGCCACGAACTGCGGACACCGCTAAATGCGATTATGGGATTGTCGCAATTACTACAGCAAGAGATGGTTGGGCCTCTCAATGAAAAGCAACAGGAGTATATTAGTTGTGTATATACGAGCGGCGAACATCTGCTGGCTTTAATTAATGATATTTTGGATTTATCTAAGGTAGAAGCAGGTAAAGAAGAACTATTATTGTTGCCTTTATTGATACCAGAAGTATGTAATATGGCTGAAGGGGAGACGAAATAAGCTACAATATAGATTCAATAAGCTTCATGGCTCTTAAACCTTGTTGATAATGCTTCCACTTATTACGATTAATTCTCATTAATTGTGTGACTAAATCAATACAGCTATCCTTGAAATGTACCCATGTTTGACCATATAAGCCGATATAAAAACTACTGTGTCTCCGTTGAGAACGACTCCTTTCTTTAATCCGAGCTATATATTTTTGGATTCCTTTGCGTTTAATAAGTTGACCATTAATTGTTGCAGAGGTGTAAGCGATCGCTATCAACAAAACTAGAGAAATAAAACGTTCACCTTGAACATTAGTGTTTTCTAAGTTATAGCCACCTGTTTTGAAATCTCTAAACATTTCTTCAATATCAAATCGCTTTTTGTAAGCAGCAATTGCTGACTCTAGGGTGTCAAAATTTGTTAAAATAAACCATGCTTCTTTGGGTGCTACTCCGTTAATTTTACGTTGCCACTTACCAGCCACATTAAAACTGATAAAACCCTGAGTCTTTGTTACCTTAACTCCCTTGATAAAAAAAGATACTCCAGGAGTTAATCCTAAACTGCTTAACTCCATAAACATATCTTGTTTAATTTCTACAAATTCATTCTTTTTCAATCGCAAACAAAAATATACATCCTTGCTCTGAAGGTACTTTGCTAGTTTTACCGAGCAAAATTCTCTATCCCCCAACACACAGATTTTATAATCTTTCAATATTGCTATAACTGGCGATAATATTTTCTGCTGTTCCGTGAGATTACTACTACCTAATTTGGGCAGCAAACTAAAATATATTGGTATGGCTCTTTTATCCCAAATCACGCTGACCATTAATAAGTTTATCCGACTCCAATTAGTCCTATCAATTGCTATATAAATAATTTTTTCATTCTGGAAGTAGTTTGCTATTAGTTCTTGAATAATTGGCAACCAAACTTTTTCAATTGTGAGATTTGGTAATGATAAAAATCTTTGTATTCTTTTTCTTCTGCTTTCAAATTTAATTCCCAAAGGTAGCGCATTCGCTAATTTTTCTAAAGTTACTTCTTTGATTGACTGCAACAGATGTATCAAAATTTTTAGCAACAGATATTCTGCTAAACTCAATTGACTTTTTAAGTGCTTTTGGTACAATATAGCTAACATTATCATTAAGTAGGTCTTATTGACAAAACTAGACCTACCTTTTTCTATCACAAAACGCTACCCATCTTATACACCAAGCTTTTTAGGCTGTTTCGTCTCCCCTCCAGGTAATATGGTCATCTCGACTGTTTACGATCAAGCCCTAGAAAAAGGATTGCAACTAATCACAAAAATTGATCCAAAAGCTGATATTTGCATTGCTGATGAGCGGCGAGTCAAGCAGATGTTGCTCAATTTGCTGACGAATGCGATTAAATTTACTCCGGCGGGTTATGTATCTTTATCTGTGCAAAAAATTTCTCAAGGTATCACTTTTACAGTAGCTGACAGTGGTATTGGTATTGATGTTAATCAATTACAATTTTTGTTTCAACCGTTTAAACAATTGGACAGCCGCCTTAACCGTCAATATGAAGGTACTGGTTTAGGTTTAGCTTTGACGCGGAAGTTAGCGCGGTTACACGGCGGCGATGTCACGGTGGAATCTACTTTAGGTGAAGGGAGCAGATTTACTTTATTTCTGCCCAATCAACCTGATTGCTTGGTAGAGGAAGAAACAAACTAAAAAATTTCAAGTTTGTCTGGAAAAGTAGAGTGAGAATAATTAATTTGTAATTACAAACTGTATCAGGTTTTAGTGATTACTTCCTCTTGTTCGGCGTTTTATTTCATGGCTTCTAATCTACGGTGTAAAAATGATAAAGACAAATATAATTAGTTTTCAAAACCATAGATTTTGTTTATTAAAGCCGCAACATCTACCCAGCGAATGATCCCCTCAATTCAAAATCGCTAAAATCATCGACAGTTGTCTAGAGACAGAAGATATTGTTTGTCAGCAGTTCTATTGTGGTGGCAAAACTGAATCTATGAGGTTAACCATGGAGGGTAACAAGGAAAAAATCTACCATCGCCCACCACTGATAGCTGCAGGAATTTTCCTAGGTGCGGGTTTGGCAGGATTTGTTGACGGTATCTTACTACATCAAATTTTACAATGGCATCATATGTTGAGTGATGTGCGATCGCTCACAACCATTTCCAACATCGATTTAAACATGCGCTGGGATGGATTGTTTCACGCTTTTGATTTGCTGCTGACTGTAATCGGCGTAGCTTTATTATGGTCAGCAGGCGGACGGGATGATATCACTTGGTCATCACAAACTTTTTTCGGGTCTTTGCTGGTGGGTGCTGGATTGTTCAATGTAGTTGAAGGACTGATTGATCACCAAATCCTCGGTATCCATCACGTGAAACCAGGCCCCAATCAATTAGCCTGGGATGTGGGTTTTCTCCTCTTTGGTGCGTTTCTTGTGGTATACGGTTGGATCATGTTACAAAATAGCAGACTGGAAAAATAGTCAATTGTCATCTGTTATACTTGTTTCCCCATACCCCGTCTTTATTCTCAGTATGACCACAGAAGCTTTTGAAAAAACCAGCTGGAGTTGGCAGTATTCTCTGTTTCAGCAACAAGTGGGAGAATGGATAGAGTATCAATTTTCTCAATTGCAATCGGCTTTACCGCAACTGCCGCCTGAATGGTCGATTAGTCCTTGGTTGAGTCAGGTATTGTACATATTGTCTTGGCTGGCGCTGGGTTTGTTCTTGGCTTGGGTAGTTTGGCGACTGTGGCTGGAGTTTGGACATTATGTATACGCTTGGTTGACTGAGAATCTGGATCATTTAGCTGCTGGAAACAAATCCTCTGTAGAGGACTCATCAGTCACTCTTTGGCTGACGCGATCGCAAGCATACTATCGTCAGGGTAATTATCGTGAGGCTTGTCGTTGTCTATACTTAGCAATTTTACAGCGCTTGCATGACACCAAAGTCCTGACTCACAAACCGAGCCGCACAGATAGCGAATATCTGCAATTACTACGGTTATCTGTCACTCCCATCCAGCCTTATGAAACTTTAATTACTACTCATGAACAATTATGTTTTGACGATGGGGAGATATTGCCAGAAAATTATCAGCAGTGTCAGCAAGCCTATCAGGAGATTATTAATCAGCGACAAGCTATGGATTAATAAGAAGAATTACAAATGATTAACAAATCAAAGCGCTTGACTTGGCTGGGAGCGATCGCACTAGGAGTGATAATTTTATTAAGTTTAATTACTGCTCCTAATAGTAGTAAAATTAACAGTGGTTCCACTTATAGTCGGGCTGCTGATGGCTATGGTGCTTGGTATGCTTTTATGCAACAACAGGGAACCTCAATACAGCGCTGGCAAAAGCCTAGTAATGATCTCAAGGCGGAAACAAACCCAGTGACGCTGTTAAGAATATACAGCGACTTGATGCCATCAAGATTAGATTTAGATGAAGAAAAATGGATAAAACAAGGTAACACTTTGGTAATTTTAGGTGTGCGTGAAGCGGTTACATCTGCAGAGTTTACCACTGCGCCTAAATCGCTCTTTGGTGAGATTCAGATTGCTACACGACGACGGCGAGAGAAAATTCAGCCGGCACAAGTTTCTTTAGGCGATCGCTTCGGTGCTATTGTCTGGGAGGAAGCACATAACAAAGGTAGGGTGATTTTTTCTACTACTCCCCATTTAGCTGCTAATGCCTATCAAGATTATTTAAGTAATTTCCAGTATTTAGCTAATTTAGTTAGACAAAAAACTAACAAAGTTTTTGTGGATGAATATATTCATGGCTATAAAGATACTGAAGTCCAAATCGCAGAAGGTAAAGGCAGTTTATGGAATTATTTTTTACAAAGTCCTTTATTGACAGCTTGTTTACAAGTAGGCGTATTGTTATTAGTACTAATTTGGGCGCAGAATCGCCGCTTCGGTAAACCAGTACCTTTAGATACACCAACCTTAGATAATAGTGAAGCGTATATTCAAGCTTTAGCAGGCGTATTGCAAAAAGCCGAAGCCACAGATTTTGTTGTCGAAATGGTGGGAAAAGAAGAACAATTACAGCTACAAAAAGCTTTGGGATTAGGACAAATACTTCTAGAACCCCAAGCTTTAATTAATTTTTGTCGAGAAAAAATAGGCACAAATACAGCAGATTTAGCAGCAGTATTAAAAGTCCAAAACCAAAACAAAACTATCAGCGAACAGAACCTGTTAAGCTGGTTGGGTAAATGGCGTACCTTGCGCGGAATTCAAAATTTCTAACTTGAAACAGGGAAAATAAGACAAGAATCATCGATAATAAATTATCCTATTTTAATAAATAATATGAACGAAATCCATCCTATTTTCATTCGCCTTAGTCAAGGACTTAACCAAGTAATTGTTGGACAATCAAAACTGATAGAGCAGATGTTAGTAGCGCTGCTAGCGGGTGGACATATAATTTTAGAAGGAGTACCGGGGACTGGTAAAACACTTTTAGTCAAAGTTTTAGCGCAATTAATTCAAGCAGAATTCCGTCGGATTCAATTAACACCAGATGTTTTACCATCAGATATCACTGGTACGAATATTTTTGATTTAAATAGTCGTAATTTCACCTTGAGAAAAGGGCCTGTATTTACTGAAGTATTACTGGCTGATGAAATTAACCGCACTCCTCCCAAAACACAAGCGGCGTTGTTGGAAGCGATGGAAGAAAAACAGGTAACACTGGATGGTGAAAGTTTACCTTTGCCAGAGTTATTTTGGGCGATCGCTACTCAAAATCCCCTAGAATTTGAGGGTACATATCCTCTCCCAGAAGCTCAGTTAGATAGATTTTTATTCAAACTCGTAGTCGATTACCCCGATCAAGTTGCTGAAAAGCAAATGTTACTTAATCGCCAAGCAGGATTCGCGGCGCGACGCTTGGATATCAATCGACTCAAACCAATAGCCACGGTAGCCGAGATTTTGCAAGCACGACAAGCAGTTCTAGAAGTGAAAGTATCAGAGCCTATAATTGATTATCTTTTGGCATTGGTCAGAACATCCCGCCAATATCCTGATTTAGCTTTGGGCGCGTCACCCCGCGCTGCTGGTGCTTGGTTGCAGACATCGCAAGCTGTAGCGTGGTTGGCTGGGAGAAATTTTGTTACCCCAGATGACGTCAAAACTGTAGCATCACCTCTGCTGCGTCATCGCTTAATTTTGAAGCCAGAAGCAATGCTTGATGGTTTACAAATTGATGCAGTAATTGCGTCGGTAGTTAATCAAGTTCCAGTACCAAGATGAAGGATGAAGTATGAAGTATGAAGTATGAAGGGTGAGGGGTGAAGGGTGAGGGGTGAAGGATGAAGGATGAAGGATGAACTATAAAGACTATGTAGACGCGTTGGTAAGCATCAGCCTTCAAGGGAGATAGGATAAAAAAGGGTGGAGTATGAGTGAAGAAAGGCGAAAACCGTTAAATATTCGAGAGGATCGCTAGAATATGCTTTGCGTGCAATTAAACTATTTCAGTTTTTGAAGGAGGGAGAAGACGAAGCTAGTCACATTATTGCTAAACAATATCTCAGGTCTGCTACTTCAATTGGAGCTAATCTTGAGGAAGGTCAATCTGGAGAAAGTCGTGCAGATTTTATTCATAAATATAGTGTCGCTCAAAAAGAAGCTAGAGAAAGTTTGTATTGGCTCCGCCTTTTAAATAAATCACAAATTGTTCCCAGTCAGCGGATAACATTCCTCATCAACGAAACTGAAGAAATTATCGCCGTGATTACAACCATTATTATTCGTACCAAACAAAATAAACGTTCATAATTTCATACTTCATACTTCATACCTCATACTTCAAAAAATGGTTCCTGCTCAAAGAGTTTATTTATTATTAATTTTGGGAATAGCGATCGCTCCCATATTAGCGATATTTTTCGGTATTCCTTTTACCATCGCCCTCACTGTGTTATTTGATATCGCCATCTTGGGGTTGATGGTGGTGGATGGTGTGCGATCGCGGCGCTATCGGGTGCAAATTACCCGCGAATTACCACCGCGACTTTCTATTTGGCGAGATAATCCTGTGGTGCTAAAGGTTACATCAGAAAAAGTAGCCGCTACAATTCAAATCCGCGACTACTATCCTACAGGTTTTGATGCTTCTGTGGTGACACTAAATGCTAATGTTGCCATGAATACTACTCAAGAATTAACATATACCGTCAAACCGACGCAGCGGGGAGAATTTCCTTGGGGGAATATTCAGGTACGACAACTAGGAAAATGGCGATTAGCTTGGGATGATTGGCAGATATCCCAAAGTCTGCCAGTCAAGGTGTATCCTGATTTAGTAGGATTGCGATCGCTCTCCATTCGCCTGACACTGCAATCATCCGGCTCTATCCGCCAATTTCGCCAAATAGGTATCGGTACTGAGTTTGCCGAATTACGCAACTATCGGGCTGGTGACGACTTGCGCCTGATTGATTGGAAAGCCACAGCACGACGGGTGGGAGCTTCTGGAAATACATCACCGCTGGTCAGAGTTCTGGAACCAGAACAAGAGCAAACTTTACTAATTTTATTAGATCGCGGACGGTTGATGACGCAAAAAGTTCAGGGTTTGCAGCGTTTTGACTGGGGATTAAATGCCACCTTATCCCTAGCTTTGGCAGGATTGCATCGGGGCGATCGCGTCGGTGTGGGTATATTTGACCGCCAAATGCATACGTGGATTCCCCCAGAACGTGGTCAACATCACCTGAGTCAGTTAATTGACCGCTTAACTCCCATTCAGCCAGTGTTACTAGAATCTGATTATGTAGGTGCAGTTACAAATATTGTACAACGACAAACCCGTCGGGCGCTAGTAGTCCTGATTACCGACCTCGTGGATGTCACCGCGTCCACCGAACTTCTCGCCGCTCTCTCTCGACTAGTACCCCGTTATCTACCATTTTGCGTCACTCTGCGAGATCCGCAAGTTGATACCCTAGCCCACACTTTCACCGCAGATATTACCAAAGCTTACACCCGTGCAGTAGCTTTAGATTTATTAGCACAGCGACAAATCGCCTTTGCTCAATTAAAACAAAAAGGTTCGCTGGTACTTGACGCACCCGCGAATCAAATTACAGATCAGTTAGTTGAACGATATTTGCAACTTAAAGCTCGGAATCAACTTTAGTAACTTGATTAATTCGGCGCCGACGAGTTGATAAAAAGCCTAGCCCCGCAATACCAAAAAGCGCTATAGTTGCAGTAGGTTCGGGAACAGAGGTAACGTGACGAGCGTTATCATCACCGAAATGGATAGCGAAAACTGTATCGTTATAGTCTTTGTTTCCACCTCCCCATAAATCCTCAAAACCGATGATTATATAGTCTTTATAGTAATAAGAGATCGCATGTTGCACGCCATCTGGATTTAAAGCTTGATTCAGGCTCCAAATCCCTTTTACAGTCTGTCCATTAGCATCTGTACCCGTGATACCACCATTAATGTCATCTGCGTGCAACAAAAAGTCCAATTTTGTCCCCGCACTGAATGAACCTAAACTCACCCAATCACCCACATTCAAAGGCTTGTTAGGTGCGACTGTATTTTCTAAAGCACCATCAGGAGCAGAACAATATTGGCTGAAGTTTGTAAAACTCGCATCGCCAACGTTACAAGAAGTGTCACCAAAAATTTTCCCTGTCGTTACCGTAGAACCTTTAGTCGCTTGAAAATCTAAACGGTTGCGGTAGGAAGCTGTTTCACCCAGAAAGAATACTTTCACATCATGATCAAATTTAAATTCCAGCTTAGATAAATCTACCCTTCTCGCGTTAATAGTTTCTGGAGATAAATATTGACCTTCTTGACCAACAAAAGCTCTCAAGTCTTGGAGAATATTTTTAAATCTATCGGGAGCCTGTTCTCGGCTTTTGATTTCATAAGCGCTAGCAGGAGCAATTGCAGATAAAGCACTAGTTCCTACAGCAAAAGTAGCTAATAACGCAGTCACAAATTTGTTTTTCAGCATGATGTATTCAATATCGGCGATTTCTTAAGTAATTATATTGATATTCTCAGTTCAACCCATTTGTCTATGCTTTTAGCTGAGATTTACAATTATTTTGCAATACAGAGCCTTATTTTTTGTTTGTGTAATCATCTCAGTATTGCTACTGAATTAGCAGTGTGCTTATGCTGATACTGTGAACAACTATCTAAAGAATTTATTTTTGTCAATAGTAATAAGCAATTTCCAATGATATGAATGGTTGTAGAGACGCGAAATTTCGGGTCTCTACAGGGTTTGAAAACACGCCCTAGTCTCTCAACTCCGCTTCTGACTGCAATACATTACTAAAAGCATAAACAAACCCGTCCCAACTAAATACTTAAAAGGACTTGGCACACTAGGATTAGGAGAGAAAAAGCCTTCAATAATCCCCGCAATCACTAACATCGGCACAATCCCAAATACTAATTGCACTGCTTGAGAACCGTAAAATTTTAAAGCGTCAATACGGCGATATTTACCAGGAAATAAAATAGCTTTTGCTAATAAAAATCCCGCACCACCAGCGAAAAATATAGCGGGTAACTCTATAGAACCATGAGGAAAAACGAAAGCCCAAAAAGGATAAGCCAGATGATTTTGACCTACTAAAGTTCCCACTGCACCAATCAATAAACCATTAAAAATCATTAAATAAGTTGTATATACTCCGGCTGTGATTCCACCAGCTACAGCAGCAAAAGAAACAGAGAGATTATTAATCATAATCCCGCTGGATGCTAGAGGTTCAATGCCAACAATTGACCCCATCCATAATTTGTGCTCATCTCGGACTTTAGTAATCAAATGTTCAGGTACTATCAGTGACATAAAAGTTGGATCTTGCCAAGCGTACCACCAAGCAACCGTCGCTCCCAATAAAAACAAAGCCGTAGCAGCCATAATATAGGCAAATGTTTGCTGCACTACGGCTGGTAATCCCCAACGATAAAATTCCACTAGGGCTAGCCATTCTTGGCGCCGTGAACCTTGGTAAATCTGCGTGTAAGCACGGCTGATCAAGGACTGTAAGCTGTGTATCAAAGTGTTACTCACTTCTTGCGTACGGGCCCGTGCTAAATCAGCAGCTAATGAACGATATAAACTGGCTAATTCCCGAATTTCTGCAGATTTGAGTGATTTTAGCCCTTTTTTTTCTATTTGTTTTAATAGCGCATCTAAGCGCTGCCAATTTTGTTCTCTACGAGCAATCCAACGTTGAATATTCATAACTTTTGGGAATATTAGGTATAAGGTACTTTAAGATAGCTTCAAATTCAACTCCGTACTTTTAAGGAAAGTTTGGCATCATGGCTGGCAATTTTGGTGGTTCCAGTTCGATACAACCGTTGAGTGTGGGAAATGTCGTCAGCGCAGGACTGCGATTGTATCGCTCTCATTTTAAGGATTATTTTTTACTGGCGCTTAAAGCCTGCTTGTGGTTCTTAGTCCCAATTTACGGGTGGGCAAAGTGTTTTGCTCTCATAGCCTTGATTTCTCGCTTGGCTTTTGGTGAATTAGTCAATCAACCGGAAAGTATTTCTTCGGGTGCGCGTTTCGTCAATTCCCGGTTGTGGAAGTTTTTAGGGGCGATGATATTAGTGGGGCTGATTGCTATCGGGGTTTATTTGGCTGTGGTGATTGTGTTTGCTTTGTTCATTGGGATCTTTGTCGGATTCTTTGGTGCTAGATTTCAGCAAACTAGTGTTGCGCTCAATCTTTTAATTGGTTTAATTACTATTATTTTGGGTGTAGTAGCGATTGTGGGGATTATCTGGTTTCTGACTAGGTTTTATTTGGTGGATTTACCTTTGGCGATTGAAGAAAATGTTGATGCGGCTTCTAGTATTAGTCGTAGCTGGGAGTTAACTCAGGGTCATGTCTGGCGGATTTTTTTGATTGGATTTGTAGCTTTTTTAATTACACTTCCGCTGCAAATTGTTCTGCAAATTATGACTACGATTCTTCAATTAGCGCTCGCGCCTTTAATACAAGATGGTTCGCCAATTTTTCAGTTACTTTATTACGTGTTAATTTTGCCAATCAGTTTTAGTGCAACAGTGATTCTTTTACCATTCTGGAAAACCATCCAAGCTGTAATTTACTACGACTTGCGGAGTCGTCGTGAAGGGTTGGGTTTGACGTTACGCAATCATGAAATTTAAATACCAGCGCGGCAATTAATATGCACTTATTTAATAGGGTAAAATTTAGCACTCCAGAAAGTGTGGAATTAGAATTCACTCTCGCTGGAATTGGTAATCGTGCTTGGGCGCTAATTATCGATTATCATATTCTGGCGGCGATGGTGGTGATGTTTTTGATTGTCTGGACTACTGTATCAGTGCAGTTGGGGGATTTATGGGCGAGTATTTTTGGCGCCAAGGTGGGTTTGTGGTTGATGGCGATCGCTTTCTTTATTCTCTTCGGAATTTACACAGGATATTTTGTATTTTTTGAAACTTTGTGGCATGGTCAAACCCCCGGTAAAAGATTCGCTAAGATTCGGGTGGTGCGCGATGATGGTAGACCAGTCGGTTTGCAACAAGCAACCTTGCGGAGTTTACTACGCATTTTCGATGAATTTTTATATATTGGAGCTTTTTTAATTGCTTTGACTCGGTATGAAAAACGCTTGGGTGATTTCGCGGCTGGGACGATTGTCATTCAAGCACAAGCGCCGATTACATCGTCCACTTTGAAAATATCACCACAAGCTAATTCTCTACATCAACAGTTATTAGAAATTTGCGATTTATCATTATTATTACCTGATGATTTTGCCGTAATTCGAGAATATTTACAACGCCGTAGCTTAATGTCGCCTAAAGCCAAAGCTTCCCTATCTCTCAAATTAACTCAGCAATTGCAAGGAATTCTGCATTTAGAAAAAATACCAGATGGTTTTGATTTAGATGTGTTTTTAGAAGCTGTTTATCTGGGTTATCAAGAAAGAGAATTTTAAATCATGAATTCCCAACTTTACTTTGCAGTATAAAATATGTAGACGCGAAGCAGCAAGCCACTGTGCGTCTACATCCCTCAAGCTTCAAACGTCAGACTTCATCGTTCAGACTTCAGACTTCATCATTTTTTAATTGATAACTAAACTCGGCCAGTCTGGTTGACGATAATAATTAGTCATGTCATCAAATTTTCGCAATTCGACACGCTCTATTAAAAATTCTGGTGAATTTAACAACCATTGTTGATTCAATTGAGAGAGAGAATTGCTGAGGTTTGCACGGTCTAAATTTGAGGAAATTTCCCCAAAATAACCTAATGTAATATGAGCGGTGAAGTGATAGTGTTGCTCAATGCCCAAGGCGATTAATTTGGCATTTTGATAAATTGTGCGGCGAAATTGAATAATTTGTTCATAGCAACGTTCATCTTGCGGTACTAGACAAACACCTACGGCTCTGGGCATAACTATTAATCCTAGTACCTGCCAATAAATTGGTGGACTCGGCTTTGTCAAGGATTCTTGATATTGTCGGCATATTTCTGTTAAGCAAGAACGTAACTGGGGTTCAAATTCGGGATTTTTTTCGCAAGCGTCGCGGTAAGCACTGTCCCAAATTAAGTCAGCTAAAGTCAAATGAAAGCTAGCAGGCGGTACGGGTACTATCAAATCATTGTTCGCAGGCAACTGTAACAGTTCTTGTTGATAAACTTGTAGCTTGGCATAGAAAGTAGAATTTTCTAAGGCTTCGGCTGCAGGTGGGGTAATGAGGGTATAACCGGGAAAAGGTGCTGCTTGTCTATACCCCGAACACGGCTGAAATTTTGCAGATTCCTGGATATGCTGAACTTGTGATTTATAAGCTTCTGGTAGAGTCATTCGCGCTACCCGATTTAAATAAGCTTGATAGTTGTCGTCCAATTTCCTTGACCTCGTGCTCTTATTTGATAGATTTTAGGCAAAGTTACCGAGATTTACAAATACGAGGGTTTGTCTATGCCAATTTATGTTTACTGGGGTGAAGATGATTTTGCGTTGGAAAAGGCGGTGGTCAGTTTGCGTTCTCGGGTTCTCGATCCGCAGTGGACAAGTTTTAACTATACGTTGTTTCTCCCGGATCTAGCCGATGG
This sequence comes from Fortiea contorta PCC 7126, assembly GCF_000332295.1. GTDB lineage: Bacteria > Cyanobacteriota > Cyanobacteriia > Cyanobacteriales > Nostocaceae > Fortiea > Fortiea contorta. The sequence continues at coordinate 3,616,082 of NZ_KB235930.1, forward strand.
GGTAATTCAGGGATTAAATCAAGCAATGACGCCCAGTTTTGGCGCTGGTGGGCGGTTGGTGTGGCTGATGAATACTGCTGTTTGTCAACATTGTCCAGAAAATGTGTTGAATGAATTAATACGCACCTTACCAGTAATTCCCGATAATTCATTTTTGTTGCTCACCAGTCCCAATAAACCCGATGAACGCTTGAAGTCTACTAAAATTTTGAAACAATTTGCGACTGAGTTTAGAGAATTCCCGCTGATCCCGCCTTGGAAAACGGAACTATTAGTGCAAGCTGTTAATCAAGCTGCTGAAAGTGCAGGATTGAAATTGACACCTAAAATTGCGGAACTTTTAGCAGAATCAGTAGGTAATGATACACGATCGCTTGATAGTGAGATTGAAAAATTGCGTCTGTATGCTGGTGGTAATTATCATCTGTTAGATATAAATACTGTTAGCCAATTAGTTAGAAATACTACTCAAAATAGTTTACAATTAGCAGCAGCAATCAGAACTGGGGATGTGGCTAAAGCTTTAACAACTTTGAATGATTTAATTAATGCTTCTGAGCCGGGTTTGCGAATAGTGGCTACGCTGATTGGTCAGTTTCGCACTTGGTTATGGGTGAAAATTATGATGGAAAGTGGGGAGCGAAATCCCCAAGCGATCGCTAAAGCATCTGAGGTTAACAATCCTAAACGAATTTACTTTCTTCAACAAGAAATCAAGTTCCTTTCTGTGCAACAGCTCATCTCTACTTTACCCATACTATTAGAGTTAGAAGTGAGTCTGAAACAAGGATATTCTGATATATCGACGCTCCAAACTAAGGTTGTAGAACTTTGTCAAGTGTGCCGAGTAACTTGATGTCAAATATAAAAATTTGCTGGATTGATCATCCCTTGGAACTTCTGACTACTAAAATAATTCAAAGTCATCATATACATACCACAGTTCAGTGCTCAACACCATATGCCAACAATATCAAAATTTTTTATCAGACCAAAACTGCAACAAAAGCTTTCCCAATCTTGGCGCTACGGTATCTTTACCACCGTCGGTGTGGTGGCTACGGCTTTAGTCTGGAATACTAAAGTTGTGGCGCAAATTCCCCCCGTGAGTGAGAATGAAGTTAACAGTTATGCTCAAGCTGTGTTAGCGATGGAGCCAGCACGACAAAAAGCTTTTGAAGAAATTAAAAAACTGATTGGTGGGAGAGAAATCCCGAAAATTGTTTGCAGTGAAGCTAATAGCATGAATGGTCTATCATCCCAGGCTAAAGATATCGCTGTCAATTATTGCAATCGCTCTCAGAAAATAGTTGAAGAGAATGGTTTAAGCAGTGACCGTTTTAATAAGATTACTTTAGAAATTCAAAGTAATAATGAATTAAAGCGATTAATTTTTAATAGATTAATCTATCTGCAAAAGGTGGCTGAACCTCGGTAGTTTCAAATGTGCTCCATAGCAGAACTATTTTTAATTAAGAGTTATCAATGAAAATCATTCAGTTAGAAAACATTTTCAAGATTTATGGCAGTGGTGAAACTGAGGTACAGGCGCTGAATGATGTTAACTTGATTGTAGAACAGGGTGAATATTGTTCAATTATGGGGCCTTCTGGTTCTGGGAAATCAACAGCCATGAATATTATTGGTTGTCTAGACCGCCCCACTTCAGGACATTATTATTTAGATAACCTTGATGTTGCCCAGATAGATGACAAATCTTTGGCGCATATTCGCAATAAAAAGCTGGGGTTTGTGTTCCAGCAATTCCATTTATTACCTCAATTAACAGCTTTAGAAAATGTGATGTTGCCGATGGTATATGCTAGCGTCAGTCCCAATGAAAGACGCGATCGCGCTACTGAAGCTTTAATCAGAGTCGGTTTAGAAAAACGCCTCAACAATAAGCCCACACAGCTATCTGGAGGACAACAGCAACGAGTAGCGATCGCACGAGCAATTGTTAACCGTCCTGTTGTTCTCCTCGCTGATGAACCCACCGGCGCCCTCGATTCGCGCACTACCCAAGAAGTTTTAGATATCTTTGGCGAACTCAATCATAGTGGAATTACGGTGGTTATGGTTACTCACGAACCAGAGGTCGCCCGTCAAACCCAGCGTATTGTCTGGTTTCGAGATGGTCAAATTTTACACTCTGATTTGACACCGGACGATTTGACTCAGCTAGCTGTGACCTGATTTTTCTTTTTAGAGACTCGGTGTTTTCCCGGTTTCAGCTTGTGTGGCGATCGGTTGTACTTCTGTGTAACCGAATTCTCCAGCGATCGCCCGCAGCACGGAGATTTGTCCTTCAAAATCGAGTTCTTCGATTTGCTTGATCGCATTATTAATCGCTTTAGTCGCTTTGTAGCTACCTGGTAAATCAACTACAGTATCACCCATTTCCACTGCCCAAGCATACCAAACTAATAATTGATTATTTTCTTTTAATGCTCCATAGGCGCGAGAATATTCTGTATCTCTGCGGTTAACAATATCCCGCATAATATCTAATTGTTCTTCATCTGATAATTGTAAATAATCTCCTAACAAAATTGGCGCTAATTCTGGATCAGCCGCAGTAGGTGCAGCTGGGGTAACTGATTGACCCATTTTTTCATAAACAAAATATAGCCAAGCCAGTTTAGCATCAGTATCTAAAGCATTAAAATCTGCCACTACTTGCTGAGTTTCATCGCTCAAAGATTGAGAAGCTGTTTGTTGATAATTTGCCGTCATAATTTATTTTCCAGATAATTTCACAAACCAAACTAAGGCTTATCAAATTTTCTGAATCAGTTTCTACGTCCCGAAGTAAGAGTTTTATTTGGTAATTTTCTCGGCTTTCTCTACCTTTTAACAGAGGCTGAAACCTTTCTCAAGACAGCCTGAAAATAGCAAATCATTTTGGTAGGATTTGCCCAGCATGAGAAAAATTACTTAAGGTGATAATTATGTCTGAAAAAGTTAAACCAAATCTTGATGAAGCTTCCACCCATGATGCACAATTAGCGGCTGAAAACATCATCAGCGGTGAAGAAAAAGCCCCTAAAGTTGATTTTGAAGCAGATTACGCCGCCGCGCAGCAATTTAGCGTCAGCGAAATTGATCGTACAGGCCAAGGCGCCGCTGCTGCTGAAGCCGCAACCGCACCTAAACATAAACTTTCTCAGCCAAAAGAGGTAGCAACTGTAGCACAACCAACTGGTAATCCTGATGATTATATAGAATTAGCTCAAGAAGTCACCGCTTCCAGGAATGAAGGTGTGGCTATCGTTAACGATGATTTAGTGCAAAAAGCTTTAGAAAAAGGTCAACCAGCTAGCTAATATCAATTTGTATTCTGCAAATAAATGTAGAGACGTTGCAGTGCAACATCTCTACAATTGTTTTAGATAGCGTGTCTTGTACTCGCCCTTAAGCAATCTTTCAACAACTTTTAATCACTGGTAAAAGTTCACTTGGGTGGTTAATTAAAAAATCAGGTTTCTGTTTAGTTAATGCTTCCGCTGAATTAAACCCCCAGGTGACAGCAATAACTTTGATATTAGCTTTTTTTGATGCTTCAATATCTCTAGTTTCATCTCCCACATAAATAACTTCTTGAGGTTTGAATTGTTTTTGCCTCATAACGTTATTAATGATGGTAGTCTTCCCAAAAATTGTTACCCCTGAATATATAAAATCGAATAAATTTTCCAAGTTATTATTTTTAAGGAATGCTGTAACGTTCTCTTGGGAATTGGAAGTAATAATGCCTAGTTTGTAACCTTCATTTTTGAGTTCTATTAAAGCATCTTGAATTCCCGAAATAGGTTTAAATTCGTGGATTTTATCTTTTAATTTAGATTTAACCTTTTTGACAAGAAAAGGAATTCTAAAAACAGAAATACCTGAGTATTTGATAATCTCTCTAGAGGTTAAGTTTCTCAAAAGAGATAGCTCCTCTGGGGTAATTTGGATATAACCAAACTCCACAGCTAACCGATTGGCAATACTTACAAGAGCATCTAATGTATCTGCAATTGTGCCGTCAAAATCAAAAATAATTACTTTCTGGGTCATTATCTTGCTTAGATGCATCGAGATTAGCACGGGCATTTCGTCGTAACATTTCTGGTTTGATTCGCCGCAAGGCTGATGCCGGAAATTGTTGATCCCACTTCTCATCAGAGATTTTCGCCAATTCTATCAGCTTGGGTGCAATATTCCCAGGATAAGGTTGAAATTCTACCACGTCGGTAGGACGAGCAAAACGTTGATTCCAAGGACAAACATCTTGACAAATATCACATCCTGCAACCCACCCTTGCAGATGAGGGGCGATCGCCTCTGGTAATTTTTCTGCCCGGTTCTCAATTGTGTGATAAGCTATACAACGGTTGGCATCGACGACAAATGGCTGGGTAATTGCACCTGTAGGACAAGCTTCTAAACAACGAGTACACGTACCGCAGTGTTCTGTGGAAGGGCGATCGCTTTCTAATTCCAGATTTGTTAATACTTCTCCTAAAAATACCCAAGAACCGTACTCTCTTGTGATTACATTACCATTCTTCGCAATCCAACCGACTCCGGCTCTTTGTGCCCAAACTTTATCCTGAACCGGGCCTGTGTCTGCGTAGTAGCGGGCTGATATCCCTGCATCCAAGGATTGTAACCACGTAGTCAGCGCCTTGAGTTTTTTGTGCATCACTTTATGGTAATCTCTGCCCCAGCCGTAACGGGAAATTTTGCCATATTCTTCACCATTGGGGCGTTGATCTGCTGTGTAGTAATTAAGTGCCACACATATGAGCGATCGCACTTCTGGCATAACTAAGCGAATATTCTGGCGGTGAGGATTAGCCATCCATGCCATGTCAGCATGGTATCCCAAGCCTACCCACGCCTGCAATCTTTCCACCTCTGTAGGCTCTACTCCATCTACCGCTGCAATCCCGACTTTGTGAAATCCTAACTCACTGGCTTTTGTTTTCACCATCCTGCTGTTAGTTACAGCACACTGATTCATCTATTTTGTCTCAGTAATGGATTTAAAATTCTACCTTATATAGTTCATGACTTTGTTGAAGATTTCTGACTTCACCTATATGTAAATTTTATTTGCTTTTTATTAAGAAATCATGCAATATGTAAAGTGTCAGCCAAAATAGTCTTCAACCGTGGCATTAGCATCAAACAAGCCACTGTCTGCCGATATCCTTCCAACCTCAATGTTTGCAAAAAGTAGTTTCTAGGCACATGTCTCGGAACTACTTCTTCTTATATTCATACTCTATCCATTGATAGAAATATAGTTATAGTTATACTAATTTGAACAAAGAATGCGACAAATAGATTGTAGGGGCAAACGGTTGTTTGCCCTCACCCACCATGCATCTGTCGCAAAGATTATTGAAATTGGTATTACATAAATCCACAAATAGATTGTAGGGGCAAACGGTTGTTTGCCCTCACCCACCATGCATCTGTCGCAAAGATTATTGAAATTGGTATTACATAAATCCACGAAATATTTTCGGTAGTTTTAGCAAAATACTTCGGTAGCAGCTTTCTTACAGCCGGCTTTTAGATGGAAATTAATACTCAGTTAGCGCAATGAGGATAACTTATGACAGCTACTGAATTTCCAGCAGTTTCACCCAATGTGATGGATACAGAAAAATCAGCGATAGAGGGAATCACAGAACCTGTGGTGCGGCGTTACTTTGAAACTTTGAATGCACAAAACTTTCTAGAGACGGCTAGCTTGTTTGCAGCAGATGGAGTCATGCATCCACCCCTAGTATCAAGTATAGCTGGGGCAGATGCGATCGCCGCCTATTTACAACAAGAAGCTCAAGACATCAAAGCCTATCCTCATCAAGAAATTTCTGAAACCTTAGAAAATGGACAAATCCAAATTCAAGTTACAGGGAAAGTCCAGATTTCCTGGTGTAGTGTCAATGTTTTCTGGCTATTTATTCTCAATCCACAAAAGCAAATCGTATATGTAAAAATCAAGCTCTTAGCTTCGCCCCAAGAACTACTAGCTTTGAAAACCCAGCTTTGAAAAATAGTCTCTTTGATTGAGTTGATAAATAACAGACTGGAAACGCCATGTATCCAGTCTTTTTTATGAGAACTTTAATAAGGCTGAAGTATTAAGTCTGAAGTCTGAAACCAATAAACTTATATATTAAGCCTTTCATAGATTTGTAATGGTCGCTTTATTTATGCCGTAGCGTACTAGTTATGTTTGGCTGACCTCAGCTGGAATTTTGAATTTTGAATTTTGCATTGTTTAGCTCTGGTAGAGTTGCTTCTAACTTCAAACAATTAGCACCATCAACTTGTAATTGATATTCCACCTTATCCATTAAACGAGTCATAATCAACCAACCATAACCACCTTCCTGTTTTTCTAAAGGATTTGGCGCTAAATAGGTGGACATATCAAAACCTGCGCCATAATCCCAAATTTCTAGAGATAATTCCCGGTCTTTGAGTTCCAAGCGCAACAAAACTGGTAAATTTGGCTGCTCCCTGTGAGCATGACGTACCACATTAGAGTAAGCTTCAACTAAAGCCAAACGTAAACGACTCGACTGTCGTGACCAATCAACTGATTCTCCCAGTTGGACTTTTAAACATCCCAACAACCAATTTTCGACAATATTTAAAAAATTCAAATCGCTTGGGACATGAATCTCACTTTTCATAACTTACAAAACCTCCAGTGAGAGTATAGTTTGGTCATCTTCTTGCACATGGTTGTCTGCTTGAATGCGAGCTAGTAAATGGTTAAGGGATAATGGTTTTGGTTCCTGCTGTAAAAGTTGCCAAAGACCATCTTGATTGAGCATAGAACGGCTAACTGGTTGGAGATGATGATCGGTTTTTTCTGAGGATATCAAATTATTTGATACCATTGCCTCCGTAATTCCATCACTAGCTAACAACAGGGTGTTTCCCGGCGCGAGAACTAATTGACCAGACTTAGCCTGCCAATTGAGCAAAATTCCTAAAGGCACCCCCCTAATCTTGAGATAATTGGGTTGTCCATCCTTGATATCCTGGTTTGACCACAAAAGAGGATAGATATGCCCGGCGTTGGCGTAGACAAGTTCTTTGGTGCTAGGAGTGTAACGAGCTAAAACGAGGGTAATAAAACAATTGTTACCAATCAAGTCATCACACAGAGCACTGTTGAGATTTTGCATCACCACATTTGGCGGGGCTGGTGTTTCTTGGGATAATTCCCGGCGCAAAACTGAAATAGCGCTAGCCATAAATAAAGCTGCGGGGACACCTTTACCGGAAACATCGCCCACTGCTAACCACAAATCACCTTTGGGATGGACAAAGACTTCAAAAAAATCTCCTCCCACTTCCCGTGCGGGGTAGCAAGAAGCCTGTACTTTAGCACCCTTGATTTCTGGTAAACTTTGGCGTAGCAAGTTGTTTTGAATTTGGCGCGCCACTTCCAATTCAGAGCGGATTTGCTGTTGTTTTTCTTGCAAGCTCTGATAAAGTTTTGCTTGGGAGAGAGCTAAAGCTGCTTGCTCACTGACCTCGGTAATCAATTGGATGTCTTCATTTTGCCAAGGGTCATCACTTTCCATTTGGTAGAGGGCTAGCACAGCCAGCAGGTGATGCTGATAGGATAGTGGTACTACCAGTTGACAAGTCTTACCCCCATCTGTATTTTGAGTGAGTTGATAACGACGGGTTTCTAGAACTTTGTCAATTAAAGGACTGGGGTCAAAATCGCAACTGGAAGCATGAGATTGAGGAGCTTGGTAAAAAAACTCATTTGGGGTTAACCTATCGCCCGATACCGGTCTTAACCAGCAGCAAGTAGCTTCAAATGTCTGCCCGATGGTCGCGACAATCTTTTCTAGCATACTGTCGTAGTCTAAAGACTCCCGAATTGCTGTCGTCACTGCATTAAACAAAGACTCCCGACGCAAAGCCCGACGCAATTCCTGGGTACGCTTTTTCACTAAACGATATGTATCAGTGGCTTGCTCGACTAATGTCTTGAGCCGTTCTGGATTCCAAGGTTTGGTGATGTATTTAAAAACTTGACCAGAATTAATAGCATCCACCAAGTCTTCGACATCAGTAAAACCAGTCAACAAAATCCGAATTGTGTCGGGAAAGCGCTCTACTGTACGACTAAGAAACTCCGTACCGTTCATTTCTGGCATTCTTTGGTCAGAAATAATCACGGCCATTTCACCTTCTTTTTCTAAGATTTCTAAAGCACCACGGGCATGGCTAGCTTGGTATACTTGAAAATCTCTTCTGAAAGTGCGGTAGAGTAAATCTAAGTTGTCTGGCTCATCGTCTACCACCATGAGCTTAAGTTTTTCTCCCTCAATCTCGGTCATATTTGACTTAAATTTTTACATAATTAAATAGCTGGCGAGACAGAATTATCTTGATCTCACCAAACAATCAACCAACAATTAAACATTCAATTTGTGAGGAAATTCACCAACTTTTAGTTGTCAATTTTCCCAATTTTCTTCTAGAGTGACTACAACTCTAAAATTAACTTTATCCTACTAACCCAGAGCGTAAAGCGCGAACTGCTGCTTGGGTACGGTCGTCAGCACATAGCTTATTCAATATATTGCGGACGTGAGTTTTGACAGTGCCCACGGTGATGTAAAGTCTTTCGGCAATTAATGCATTGCTACAACCTTCGACAATCAACTGTAACACTTCTAATTCTCTATCCGTCAGGGTGTAAGGATCTATAATATCTTGAGTTTCTTCCCCATCCGGGTTTTGTGCAGAATTTTTTGTGCTTGATAATACCGTATCTTGTTTAGGCGGATTTTGTTGTGCTTGTTGTAAGACAATCCGAGCGATCGCCGGATCAATCCAAGCGTTGCCATTATAAGTGACGCGAACTGCTTCCAGCAAATTATCAAACTTGATATCCTTCATACAGTAGGAATCGGCACCAGCAGCAAAAGCTGCTAACACTGCTTCTTTGTTATCTCGGAGAGTTAAAATTAGCACCCTTGTTGCCAACTCCTCACCATTAGCAGTAGCTTTCAACTCCCGTGTCAGTTCAATACCATCCTTATCTGGTAAACCGATATCCACGATCGCAATATCAGGCTGTAGCGTTTTTAACATTTTTAGGCCTTCCGCAGCATTCGCAGCTTCTCCCACAATCTCAATTTCTTCTCGCTGCAGCAGTGCTGTCCGAATACCCACACGGGTAAGATCATGATCTTCAATCAGAGCAATCCGAATTTTACTCATAGTCAAATTCCGCCCGTTACACTACCTTAACTGTAAAATTGAGTTTACTCAAAAGTCTGAGAATAAACTCCGAAAAAAATGCCCGGCCCTATCGGTCATATTTTGGCTTTGCAACTATGCTGTTGGTGTCAAGACCCCAGGGAAATTGGCAAAGGCTGGACATTTTCACCAAGAAAACGTCCTTAAAAGATACAATTTCCACAGATAATTACAAACATCTAGAACTGCTCAGTGAACCAAGTTAGCATTTAGAAATGCTGCTAGTGCCAAAGGCGTTCACTCCCACTACAAGCATGACACTCCCATCTTGACGGTGTGACTGCGCTCATCGTTGACATTCTCTCCACACCAAGTGCTGGAGTGCATGGGTCTATTAAGATACTGTTTTTGGCTTCCTCTTTTTGCAACTTGACTTACAAGGAGGAATTTTTTCTTGGGCAAATTGTCGATAACTCACGTTAACAGACAACAAATTATATCAAATTGTCAAAATCTCAACTACCCCAAAGATATACCATCTCTGCCTCCGTTCTTTGCTGATTAGCTCTAGATCCGCTCTTGTTGAGTAGAAGACAGTGATTTGTGTCGGTTGCAAAAATAGCTATCTATTTAGAGATGATTTATCAAGTAAAGCTTAAATGGTAGTAGTGTTAGTGGTGAGAGTACGGCACTATGAGCAAGCGGTGCCCTGCGGCAATTTATACTGTTGCTCATACTCAAATCCTGACACTGCCGTAACACACCCTACTGAACTGAATATTTACTATCTTGATGGCAAACAGTAATTGATAGAGAGTTTTTATTTATTTGGTGAAAACATGGGAGTTACTAAGAATACCTTGTTTTTAGTTCACAAGTAAACAATTTGTTTTTGTTAGCAATGAGGACAGACACTGGACGAGAATTTTTGATAAACTAATGGCCAAGAAAATATGGTGTGAGGCTAATCAAGGTAGGCTATGTCTAAATTGCCTAAACCGCTTTCAGTGTTGGGAATGCCAGTTCATGTGATGAACAACTATCCAGGCTGGTTACTAGAACGCCTAGAACAAGGTAGAGGAACTCATGTAGTCACGCTCAATGCAGAAATGACTATCCAAGCAGAGCGGAATGGTTCTTTAGCTCAAATTATACAAAATGCAGAGTTAGTGATTCCAGACGGCGCCGGCGTAGTTCTGTATTTGCAGTGGCTATTATGGCAAAAAGTGCAACGTTGTCCCGGAATTGAACTAGCAGAAACATTGTTGCAAGAAATTACTAAGCAACACAAAGGCGCAAAGGTATTTTTTTACGGAGGCGCCCCAGGTGTAGCTGCAAAAGCCGGAGATTTTTGTCAGCAGCAAATTTCCGGTTTAAATATAGTCGGTACTTACTCTGGTTTTCATTCTGTTGAAGAAGAACAACAATTGCGAGAAACTCTCACCCAATTACAGCCACAATTGATTTTTGTGGGTTTGGGAGTGCCACGTCAAGAGTTATGGATTGCTCAAAACCGTCAATTGTGCCCTCAAGCAATTTGGATTGGTGTTGGCGGTAGTTTTGATATTTGGTCAGGAACGAAAAATCGCGCTCCCGCTTGGTTAGGAAAGAACAATTTAGAATGGTTGTATCGACTTTATAAAGAACCTTGGCGTTGGCGACGGATGTTGGCTTTACCAGAGTTTGTGATCAAAGCTTTTGTTTATCACTTTGCTGACAAAAGTACGGCAATTAGTGAGGTTTGATCGAGGGTTTAGAGACTAAGCTGTAGCGCATCAAAATTATACACCTGTTTAGGCTCACAAAAGTCCAGAGTTGGCATCCTTCACTTTCGACTCTGGACTCTTGACAAACCGCATAAGTCATACCAATTACCAATCCTGAAACTTACTGGTGGACGGGAATAGATACGACAAATTCTGTTCCTGCTCCTGGTGTAGAAAAAACTTCTAATTTGCCGCGATGTTTTTCGGTGATGATTTGATAGCTGATAGCCATACCCATACCTGTGCCCTTACCGACGGGTTTTGTGGTAAAAAAGGGATTGAAAATTTGTGTTTGAATTGATGGGGAAATACCAGTACCATTGTCAGCGATCGCAATTTTTGCCCAATGAGAATCAACAACGGTGGTACTGATTTTGATGCAACCGGGAGCAGTCTGAATTTCTTGATAGCTTTTTGACAAGTTTACTTCTTCAATGGCTTCGATCGCATTGGCTAAAATGTTCATGAAGACTTGGTTGATCTGTCCGGCGTAGCACTCTACAAGTAACAAATCACCATAATCTCTGATCACCTCAATCTCTGGGCTTTTTTCTGTAGCTTTGAGGCGGTGCTGCAAAATCATTAAAGTATTATCAATCCCTTCGTGCAAATCCACTGCTTTAAGTTCGCTCTCATCTAAGCGAGAGAAGTTCCGCAGCGACAACACAATATCCCGGATGCGCTCTGTGCCAATACTCATTGATTTTAAAACCTTAATCGCATCTTTTTCTAGAAACTCTAGATCGATGGCTTGGCGTTCGGCTTGAATTTCCGCCGGTGGATTGGGGAAATAATGATGATAAAGCTGAATCAGTCGCAATAAGTCATGAGTGTATTCTGTGATGTGTCTAAGATTGCCATAGATAAAGCCCACAGGGTTGTTGATTTCATGAGCAATTCCCGCTACCATTTGACCCAAGGCAGACATCTTTTCATTTTGAATCATCTGCCCTTGCACCATATGCAACCTATGGAGCGTATTTTCTAACTCGCGGCTTCTTTGCTCTAATTCTTGGCGAGATTCTTGTAACTCACAAATCACTTTCTTCAGCAAATATTCCTTAGAAGCAATGTGAGTTTCTAACAAGCGACGTTCAGCTTCCGAGCGCTCTAGCTTCTTGTTCAAGACGCGGTTCTCCTTTTCCAGAGATTTTGGCTGGATAGGGTCATCTTGGTTATCGTACACCACTCACTTTGTCCCCAATAGCAGTGTGATAAAAGTTTTGTTATGAAATTGTGTTTCTCCTCCCCTGACTAAAGAAGCTATTTCACCATAAGAATAAAACCCAGCCGCAACTAATCCTTGGGGTAAGAGATTTTTCACCAGTTGATATTCGTCTTTCGCCTGAGTTCCCAAAATTCGCCGCCGACAAGCACAAGAAATCAGTAGTGCGGCTGTTGGTTCTGTTCCAGGATATTCAGCTAAAGCATTCTTTAATGATGTTTCACAAGCTGATAAGATACTTTCATTAGTTGTATCTGTAATTTGCACTACTGCTTGTTCGGTCACATCTGAGAAAAATCTCACGCTCCCAGTTTCTACATCGTAACCGTTGGGTGCTCGCATATAAAACCGATTTTCATCATCAAAAACTGCCAAAGCGTGAATAGCAAAATTAGAAATAAACTGGTCTACACCGAGATAGTGTTGATAATAATCTAAGGTGCGTTGTCCATCAATTTCATAAACAATGTTGCGGTCTACTTTAGTGACGCGGCTGTTTTGGCTGATAGGATGCCAACCATTGGCGACTCCATGAGAAAATAGCAAGTTACCAGAGAACAACAATACGGGAATCGCATCACTGAGCACTTCATTCTGAAAAAATTGATAGGTTTTTTCAAAGATATAATCATCTGCAGTCATCCCGCCAATGATGGGGAAATTATCTCCTAAACTCTGTTTTAATCCTTCTAAAATTAAGACTGCATTGCTGGTGAGACTTTCGGGAAAAGTGATACATAATTGCGGTGGGGATGTGCTTTTAGCTTTGGCTTCAGCGACTGCTTGTTGGGCTGCAAACACTGGATCTTTTGATGCATCTCGCCCGACCCCAGCGTGAATTTCTACCTCATCACTAGCAAATAACATTAATATCAAAGAATCTTGTTGAAACTCCAGCACTGTAGAAATTTCCCCGTTAGTCGTGCCACCAATTAACTCAACTCCAGGATATAAATCCTGAATATGTTGTAAAATTAATGCGTGGTCAAAATCTGTAGCCGCAAACAGAATTCCCGCTTGCGGTGTTGCGCCTGCAAGTCGAGAGCTACATTGTTGTAAAACTTCAGCGATCGCATCTTCAGAATCAGGATCGTTACTATGACCAACAACCACTTGCAACATAACAAATTATTTGTAAATTTTTATAATGGGACGCCAGTTTAAATCAGGTCGCTGTATTCTGCGACTTAGACTTAGATTGCCCAATTAATGACGTTAAATCTCAACATTTAACTATCAATTAGCAAAAAATCTCCAAACTTACTGGATGATGAGTTAAAAACTATCTAAATTACAGTTGGCTGGGTAATGACCGTCATTCATCCTGTGTTATTTGTCTTGACAAAAGACAGGCGACAGATGCTTAAATGATAGTCTTGAGCCCAAGATTATAGAACTTAGACGCATATCAATCGTCGGATTTATCGAAATGCGATCGCTATTAACTTGGCAATGCACATTGTGGTTGATTGAATGCACCCAAATCATAAATAACAAACAAAGGTGAAACTTATGGCAATGGTTCTAGACAAAGTAGTTCCATTCGGACGCTCAATGGATGAATATATTAAAATGTTTAGTCTAACTGATGCAGACTTAAATCAAAATATAATTGGTATTGGCGATGGCCCCGCCAGTTTTAACGCCCAAATGACACGCCAAGGTAAAAATGTAGTTTCCCTAGACCCACTGTATCAATTTAATGCTGATGAAATTCTGCAAAGATTTAACGCCGTAGTAGATGATATTATCAATCAAGTCAAAGCTTCCCCTGGAGATTGGGACTGGAGCTATCATCAATCTCCAGAAAACTTGCGGCGTAATCGAGTGCAAGTGATCACAGAATTTTTATCTGATTATGAAACTGGCAAACAAAACAACCGTTACATAATTGGAGAACTACCGCGTTTAGCATTCGCAAATCAAGAATTTGATTTAGCCTTATGTTCACATTTTTTATTTTTATATTCTGACCATCTCGACTATAATTTTCATCTAGCATCAGTAGGCGAAATGCTACGCATTGCGAAAGAAGTGAGAATTTTTCCCCTCCTCACCTTAATGTTGCAACCTTCTCCCTATCTAGAAGGAATTATTCAGCATTACACCTCCCAAGGTTATGAGGTAGAGATTAAGAAAGTTGGGTACTCACTACAGCGGGGAGGGAATCAGATGATGAGGATAGGGAAGAGGGGGTAGGGAAGAGGGGTTAGCGGTAGGAATTACTTAAGTACCTAGTAAATTACGCAACCGTGCATCTAAATGAGTGCGGTCTGCTAGGGCTTGCAACAGGGGCCCGTGGGAGGTAAATTGTACAATACTGACTGAGCCAACGGGACATCCTAAACGATAGCGGAAACGCCCCACATCAATTCCTAACAAGCTACACAACATAATTCTGATGGTTGCTTTGTGAGCAACAACTAAGATATTGCCATCATCATATGAGTGTTTGATTTCTTCAATTACTTGCATAGCACGAGAAGCGATGGTGACGGCCATTTCTCCGCCAGTGGGTGCATACCAAGCAGGGTCGGCTGACCACGCAATATAATCATCATGATATTCTCGACTGATTTTATCTGGGGTTTGTCCTTCCCACTGCCCGTAGTTAATTTCTTTTAAACCATCTCGCAATTGAGGTTGCATTGAGAGCGCCACACATAAAGGTTTTGCTGTCGCTACAGTTCGCTGCATTGGACTACAAAAAATGGCTTTCCAAGCGGTGGAACTATACGCGGATGCAAAAGCCTCGGCCATCTCCTCGCCTTCTGCAGTCAGCGCTGAATCTATCGAACCACAATAAGCATTCTTCAAGCTGCATTCTGTTTGTCCGTGACGAAGGAAATACAAAGTTAAA
Organism: Fortiea contorta PCC 7126; assembly: GCF_000332295.1. Lineage (GTDB taxonomy): Bacteria > Cyanobacteriota > Cyanobacteriia > Cyanobacteriales > Nostocaceae > Fortiea > Fortiea contorta. Next base: position 3,631,176 of record NZ_KB235930.1, read on the forward strand.
CTCAAAATGTTTTCTCCTTGTTCGTTATTGGTTGAGGACTAGGGCGTGTAATTGTTGGGTTTCACTTCTTGGAAGCTAACTGATTAACTATGCAATCTCCAGCAGATAAAAAAAATTAAAAATTTGGCATTTGAGATTTCTGGGTTCTACTTGGGAATCCTTATTTTTAGGTGAATTTTCCAGATTAAACTTTTAGAGGAATGTCAGTATTCACAAATTCAGCAACGACTAAGAAATTTGTTCATCCAGACAACGGTGAAACTCAGCAACACAGTAGCCCGACTTCTATTGTTTTGCAATTACGCTCTGTAACCAAAACCTATGATAACGGCTATCAAGCACTGCTAGATGTGAATATCGAGGTGAAACAGCAAGAATTTTTATTTATTACAGGACCGAGTGGTTCTGGTAAATCAACGCTCTTGAAACTGCTATATGGTGGCGAGTTAGCGACACAGGGACAAGTGATTGTTAATGATTGCGATTTGGCTAATTTGCGGGGCGATCGCTTATCATTATTCCGGCGGCGAATTGGTATTGTGTTTCAAGATTACAAACTCATCCCACAACGGACAGTAGCAGAAAATGTCACTTTTGTGTTGCAAGCCCAAGGTTATACCCGCAAAGAAATCTACCGTCGCTTAGAACCAACCTTGAAACTTGTGGGTTTGCTGTCCAAAGCTGATCATTTTCCAGATCAACTGTCTGGGGGAGAGCAACAGAGAGTTAGTATTGCGAGAGCAATAGTGGGGACACCACCATTAATTTTGGCTGATGAACCCACAGGAAATCTCGACCCGGATAATTCTTGGCAAGTGATGCAGATTTTGCAAAAATTAAATTCTTTTGGGGCTACTGTAATTGTCACTACTCATGACGAACAACTAGTGAGACGGTGCAATCACTCAGTGATACAAGTGCGTGATGGTAAGCTGTATAGAAAATAAGCTATGAGGAGCGGGCTACGGGATTTTTGAATGCTCAAAATTATTTCCCCTAGCCCCTAACCCCATTGGTGTCAACTTCAGCCACAGATGGCTGATTGCAGGGCTTACCTACCCGCCTGAGAATGAATTCCCTCTCTTATAGCTGAAGTCTACTGAAGTAGACTAGGAATTTGTGAGAATTTTGAGTCATCTTGAGATGACTTAAGCTATGAGACTCAGAATTCATTCTGAGGCGGGACAAGGGTTTCACGTTAAGTTGACACGTATGATCTAACCCCTCTTCCCTGTTCTCTAACCCCTGTTCCCTAACCCCTAACCCTGATCTTTTGTGATAACCGAGGAAAAAGAAGAGGAACAGCATTGCTGGATGGTAGAGTTTGTAGGCGCTCCAAGACTTGTAAACTCTCAAAAGCTGCTTCTCTAATTGTGTTCTCTTGCTCTTGGGAAAGTAGGAGTGTTAAGCACTCGCTCACGTCTTGCTGTACAGAAACGTCTACTCGCTGACGAGTGATTAATCTAGTGAGTTGTTGGACAGCAATTAAACGCTTTAAGGGATCTGATTGAGTTAAATTGTTGAGTAACCGGTCTAACTGATTGTCCTCTCGGCTGGCGTGAAGATTGAATATTTGCCAAACCAACAAAATTAAAGTTAATAGTGTTCCTAAACCTTGAGCGATCGCACCAGCTGCAATCCAAGGACTACTGGAATCCACCCAAATAGCAGATGCTGTATAAGTACTAAGGGTAGCAATACCACCGCTACCAACAGCTAAGACTAACCGACTGTGAGGGCTGTTTAAAAATTTGCGAACTTCTGACCAGCGTATGCGCCAGTCCCACTGTTGCATTGAGTAAACTAGTAGCATGACTCCTACGCCGACGCTGAGAGCTAGCAGCAGTTTCCAATTCCACAGCAGCATGGCTACGATGATAGTCAGGAACCACAGAATATTTCCTGACCCAGAAAAACTTGGGAAATTTCGTTGCTTTAGGCTTCCTGTCTTGAACGCTGGGAGCGACCAGTTGGGAAGCTGGTTAATCAATTGCTGCCACGCAGACGAAGCCTGTGCCACAGTATTTATCCACTAAACTACACAATTGCTTTCATAGTATATAAGTCTTATCAGGTACTAGGACAAGTTGTATACTACCAGTTCCTAAAGCTGACATCGACAATTAATAATACTCTATAAAGATACCGGGACTGTAGGGGTGATTAAAAGCAAAAGCGGAAGTTATCAAGGATAAATTGACCATCGAAAGCACAGAAGGTAACAGAATGGATGCCGTTTGCTGCTATTGATAATAAAGTGTTTGGGGGCATCGTCGAGTCAGAATTAGCTAGGTTAGCTGTTGGTAATACCGTTTGCGTGATCAGTTGGCGATCGCTATCATAAGCAGACATGACTAATCGCTGTGAACTGGTGACAAATACACCAACCCAATTGGTAGGTTGTAAGAAGGTGGCTTCTAAAAATCCGCCTCTGGGTGATCCCATCAATACAGTTACCCCTGAATGGGTGGGAAAAGCTGGATTCGATGGTTGGATTGCTAAACAATTGTTAAAAATGACACCCCAATTTTCATATTGGTGCTCCACAACTTCAAAACATTTTAAATCTTCTAAGTTTAAAGAGATACAACTAGGTACGCTATCTGTAGCCACCTCGTCGGTTGCTTCTTCTAATTGACTTTGCCAATCTGCAGCTACCACTTGGTCAGGAATATTAAAGTTGTCAAGCGCAAATTTAGTGTCTCTCAACTTTGGTGGTTTGTGCGATTGAAGAATAGCCTGTTTTGCCATAACACCCCTCTTTACTGTTGCTGAGATAAATTAAGATAAGTAAATGTTTTTAACGGCTGTTTTTCATAGGTATTTTGACTACCTTGGACGTCAAATATATCCGTGTGTTTTCTGATAGACTATCATAAAAAACTTACACGCGAACTTAATCTCAGTAATACCCGCTACCTCAATAAACCCTTGTGACAAAGCAGATACAAGCAAAATTACACAGGAATACGGAAAAAATAATTACTAAATCTTCACACGCAATCCAGTAATTTCACATCTACTTAATCTGGCGCTGGCGAATGGAAACTCAGCCCTTTTCACCATGCTTTTGGAAGTTGTTCATAGCTGCTCAAAAAGTCTAATTTGGAGTGGTGCTACTCTTATCCATACCTAGCAAATACTCAGCTAAATAAGAAATATTTATGTTTCAGCCAATAGGATTTGAGCAACGGTTTGTCAATACCTCTCTAGGTAGAACAGTTTACTATACTGCGGCTGATTCACCTTGGCAGGATGATTTAACCACAAAAAGCGATCGCGAAACGTTGGTATTTTTGCACGGCTTTGGTGGTGGGTCTTCTGCGTATGAGTGGTCGAAAGTTTATCCGGCTTTTGCGGCTGAATATCGCATCATTGCACCGGACTTGATCGGTTGGGGTAGGTCTGAACACCCAGCCCGCAATTATCAAATTGATGATTATTTAACTACGATTCGGGAGTTTCTAGAACAGACAACCACAGCACCCGTCAAAGTGATTGCGTCGTCACTAACTGCAGCATTCACAATTCGATTAGCGATCGCCCATCCTGATTTATTCCAATCTCTAATTCTCACCACACCTGCAGGACTTTCCGACTTTGGTCAAGATTACTCCCGCAGCTTTTTTGCTCAGATAGTCAGCGTTCCCATCGTTGACCGCTTGTTGTACAGTTCGGGAATCGCTACTGGTGGCGGGATTCGCAGTTTTTTAGAACAACGCCAATTTGCTAAACCTAGTCGAGTTTACCAAGAAATTGTCGATGCTTATTTAGAATCCGCACAGCAACCTAACGCTGAATATGCAGCCCTATCTTTTGTCCGGGGTGACTTGTGCTTTGATTTATCGCTGTATATTCAACAATTGACCACTCCCACCGCGATTATCTGGGGACGAAAATCAGAATTTACTGGCCCAGATGTAGGGCGCCGTCTCGCACAGATGAACCCGCAAGCAATTCGATTTTTTCAAGTGTTAGAAGATGTGGGGTTAACACCACAATTGGAACTACCAGCGGTGACGATTGGGTTAATTCGGCGATATTTACCTTTGTTGGAGTGAGTTGGTGGGTGTGGGGAGTGTGGGGAGGTGGGGTGATGGGGTGATGGGGTGGTGGGGTGACTTGTACTGAGCGGAGCTGAAGTATGGGGAGGGCGATCGCTTTGGAATCAGCCCTTCAATAGAGATAAGCGATCGCCACAAACATCCTTGGGCTAGAGGTAATTAACCAAGTGTCTTTCTAGGATCAAATAGCGCTGCTGGGAAGTAAAAAACTCCATCACGCAAGTAGCGTGGAGTTTTGGGAAAACGGGAATAGGGGAGCCACTTGCTCCACTTAGGCAATGAATGCCCCGTCTTCCATACCCCATGCCGAATGCCCCAAACAGAGGAAAGAGCATCTGATGGCTGAACACAATCAGGTAAACGAAAACACCAAAAATCAAGACCTCGCAACCTATCGAGAAGATGCGGGCGAGTCTCTCACCACAAACCAAGGTGTAAAAGTTAGCGATACCGATAACTCACTCAAAGTGGGATCGCGAGGGCCATCGCTGCGTGATGATTTCCATTTCCAAGAAAAGCTAACCCATTTTGACCGAGAAAGAATCCCAGAACGCGTAGTTCACGCGCGGGGTTCGGGAGCACACGGCTATTTCCAGCCCTACGAATCATTGGCGGAATTTACCAAAGCTAAATTTTTACAAGACCCATCTGTAAAAACACCAGTCTTCACTCGCTTTTCTACTGTCGTTGGCTTTCGCGGCTCGGCGGATACAGTGCGAGATGTACGGGGATTTTCAGTAAAATTTTACACTGAAGATGGTAATTATGACTTGGTAGGTAATAACATACCAGTTTTCTTTATTCAGGATGCGATCAAATTCCCGGATTTAGTTCACGCGATTAAACCAGAACCCCATAACGAAATGCCGCAAGCAGCGGCGGCTCACGATAACTTCTGGGACTTCATTTCGCTGACACCCGAATCTACGCACATGGTTATGTGGGTGCTTTCTGACCGGGCTATCCCTAGAAGCTATCGGATGATGCAAGGGTTTGGAATTCACACCTTCCGTTGGGTGAATGCCCAAGGAAAATCTCGGTTTATTAAGTATCACTGGAAACCTCTACTAGGAGTACATTCACTAGTCTGGGACGAAGCTCAAAACACCGCCGGTAAAGATCCTGATTTTCATCGTCGGGATTTGTGGGAAGCGATTGAGAAAGGAAATTACCCAGAATATGAACTGGGAGTACAAATTATTGAAGAGGAAGACGAATTCAAATTTGATTTTGACATCCTCGACGCTACGAAAATGATTCCCGAAGAATTAGTCCCGGTGCGTCCCATTGGCAAAATGGTTCTCAACCGCAATCCTGACAACTTCTTTGCGGAGACTGAACAAGTTGCATTCCAGCCTAGCAACGTTGTATCTGGAATCGATTTTAGCGATGATCCGTTGCTACAAGGTAGGTTGATGTCCTATCACGACACCCAACTGCACCGTTTGGGTAGCCCCAACTTTACGCAAATACCCATCAACAAGCCGCTGTGTCCGTTCCATAATAACCAGCGTGACGGTCGGATGCAGACGGAAATTCATACCAGTCGCGTCAACTACTATCCGAATTCTTTGGGAGGAGGGTATCCCGCGACAACACCCGGCTCTGAGGGTGGATATGTGCATTATCCAGAACGTGTGGAGGGCCATAAAGTCCGAGAACGCAGTCCTAGTTTTAAAGAGCATTTCCAGCAAGCTACTTTGTTCTGGAATAGTCTTTCTGTCCCGGAAAAAGAGCATTTAGTCGCTGCTGCACATTTTGAGTTGGGGAAAGTGGAAGATCAAGGTGTGCGTGAGCGGATGGTCGAGCGCTTGAACCATGTTGACCACGAGTTAGCGAAGCGAGTAGCGGTAGGTATTGGAATTCCCGCCCCGACAGCGCCTGCGACAGAAAATCACGGACAAAGTTCATCTGCTCTCAGCCAGGAAAACACGACTAAAATTGCTAAAGGTCGAAAGGTGGCTATCTTGGCGGCTGATGGTGTTGATAATTCGCAGATGATGGCGATCAAGCAAGCCTTGAAGGATGCGGGAGCAGAGGCAGAAATCGTGGCAAAATTTAAAGGCAAGATTAAGAGTGCCGATGGTCAAGAAATTGAGGTGGATAAAACCTTCTTGACGAGTGCTTCACCATTATTTGATGCTGTGTACGTACCGGGTGGTGCTGAAAGTGTCAAGGCCTTAAAGATGAATGGTGATGCTTTGCACTTTATTCATGAAGCCTTTAAGCATTGTAAAGCGATCGCTGCCACAGGCGAGGGAGTTGATTTGTTCACAGCTTTGGAAATTCCCGGGGTAAAATTAGCAGACGCTAAGTCTTCTTTAAAGAATGACCAAGGAGTTGTCACCAGTCGCAACACCGCTGATGCAAAAGCTGTAGCCGCTGAATTTATCAAAGCGATCGCCCAACATCGTCACTGGAAACGCGCTCAAAAAGAGCAAGTCCCCGCGTAATTCAGTAGTGCGTGCGATGATCCGCCCATAAAAAGAGTTTTGTGTTGTATCAAAATCCGTGTAGAGACGTTGCTGTGGCTTCGTCTCTACCTCCGGTTTCATCCCGCTAGTTATCTGACAATAACCTTCCTAAAACAAATGTCAGAGAATACAATGAACACTCGCAGGAACAAGGGTTTTCCCACCCTCGATTGTGTTTCAACCAAGAAAATTTGGGTAAACTCAATCCGATGGTTGCGAGGATGGATGAGTGTTAGAAGAACGGGCTTATTGGCTAGGATGGTCAAAAATTTCTGGGATTGGGCCAGTGTTGCTGCGACGTTTGCAACAACATTTTGGCACCTTGGCGACAGCTTGGAAAGCGAGTGCGGCTGAATTAGCACAAGTCGAGGGTTTTGGTTTTCAGACTCTAGAAAAAATCATACAACAGCGATCGCGTCTGCAGCCCCAACTGCTACTCACCCAACACGAAGCTGAAAACCCCCATTTTTGGACACCAGGGGACGCAGATTATCCCCGCTTGCTCTTAGAAACTCCCTCTCCACCACCACTTTTGTACTACCGTGGTGAAGTTGATTTAGCAGAAAATCTCGGACAAAAACCATTAGTAGGAATTGTGGGGACTCGCAAACCCTCAGAATATGGTATCCGTTGGACTCGTCAAATTAGCACCGCTTTAGCTAAAAATGGCTTCACCGTCGTCTCGGGAATGGCTGAAGGAATTGACACTGAATCTCACTTAGCAACCCTCAAAGCCGGTGGAAGAACGATCGCTGTTTTAGGTACCGGCGTAGATGTGATTTATCCCCAAAAAAATCGAGATTTATATAAACAAATATTAACTTCAGGATTAGTTGTCAGTGAATATCCCAGCAAAACCCCACCCGACCGCACCCATTTCCCCCGTCGCAATCGCATCATTGCTGGCTTGAGTCGTGCCATTTTAGTCATGGAAGCACCCTTAAAATCTGGTGCTTTAATTACAGCAACCTATGCGAATGAATTCGGACGCGATATCTATGCATTACCGGGAAGAATAGACGATCATCCATCCCAAGGGTGCTTAAAATTACTTTCCCAAGGCGCCACTTTCATTCTCAAAGAACTAGACGAACTCTTAACAATGTTAGGAGCAATTCCCCAAATTGATACCCCCGAAGAACCGATATTGCCAAACTTATCACCACAATTGCAACAAGTAATAGATGCGATCGCCCAACATCCAGTATCCTTTGATTTAATTGTCCAACAAACAGGTATGGAAATAGGTACAGTTTCTAGTGCATTGCTGCAGTTAGAACTTATGGGTTTAATCTCACAACTCCCAGGAATGCAATATCAGAAATCTTCATGAATTCTCGACTTGTTCAATAGACCTGTTTTGAAAATAGGGGTTAGAAACTAGAGGTTAGGGAAAGACATTTTATTTTTCCTTTATCTTGCAACATATAAAATTATCTAAACAAAATCTCTGCGCTAACTCAGCGTTGAAAAAAGTTAAAATTTGGCGATACTTTCCCAACATCCTCTGAGATACAAAATCTCAAATTCCATTCCTGCTCCATACCAACATCTATCATATGAAAACCCTAATTATTGACAATTATGACTCATATACCTTTAACCTTTATCAACTAATTGCCGAAATCAATGGAGAATATCCCACCGTAATTTATAACAATCAAATTACCTGGAATGAACTCAAACAATGGGAATTTGATAACATTGTAATTTCACCGGGCCCTGGTCGCCCGGAGAACTCAAAAGATTTTGGTATCTGTCATCAAGCTATTCAAAATACCCAAGTACCGCTTCTAGGGGTTTGTCTCGGACATCAGGGGCTTAGTAATGTTTTTGGCGGAAAAGTGATTCATGCACCTGAAGTTCGCCATGGTCGCCTCAGTCAGGTTTATCACGATGGAACTGATTTGTTATTTGCGGGAATTCCTTCTCCATTTTCTGTTGTGCGTTACCATTCTTTGCTAGTTGCAGATGAGCTACCCAAGTGTTTAGAAAAAGTGGCGTGGACGGATGACAACCTCATCATGGGAATCCGCCATCGCTCTTTACCGTTATGGGGTGTGCAGTTTCATCCAGAGTCAATCTGCACTGAATATGGACACACTTTATTTGAGAATTTTCAAAAAATTACCCGAAAATTTGCCCAAGAGCGAGACAATATTTCCAAAAAAATCTACTGGATAGAAAACAACGAAACTGCTCCCAAACCTGCAAGTTCTTCTCAGAAAAAACAGCAACAGGAATTTAAACTTTGTACACGCAAACTAAATCTATGTCCTGATAGTGAGCAGATATTTGTACATTTGTTTGGTAATTCAGCCAATGCATTTTGGTTAGACAGCAGTCTTGTGGAACCCGGTCTTTCGCGCTTTTCCTACATGGGAGATAGCAGCGGCGAAAACAGTCTTTTAATTCATTATCGGGCATTATCTCAGGAACTTACAGTTACACAATCTGATATTGTCAGCTGCAAAACAGAGGGAATTTTCGACTATCTCCAGCGGGAAATTGAACGCCGACACTGCTCATCTGATCAGCTACCATGTGATTTTAACTGCGGGTTTGTGGGTTACTTTGGATATGAATTAAAAGCAGAATGTGGATCTCAATTTCACCATTCTTCTAGCTTACCTGATGCTATGTTCCTCTTGGCCGATCGCATGATTGTGATCGATCACCAGGAACAAAGCGTTTATCTACTGTGCTTGATTCAGCAAGGACAAACAACCGCAGCAGAGGCTTGGTTTGAATGGATCAGACAACAGATTGACCATCTTCCTCCTTTATCGCCTATTGTTCCTCTGAAAAAAGATACACCTGTGATTTTCCGATTGAGTCGCTCTCAACAGACTTATCTGAGTGATATTGAGACATGTTTGCAGGAAATTCATGAAGGAGAAACTTATCAAGTTTGTTTGACAAACCAAATTCACACAGATACAACACCAGATCCACTGGCTTTTTATCGAACATTACGCCGGATTAATCCCGCTCCTTATGCAGCATTTTTACGCTTTGGGGATGTGGCGATCGCTTGTTCGTCTCCAGAGCGATTTCTCAGCATCGATTGTCAAGGTTGGGTGGAAACCAAGCCCATCAAAGGGACTCTACCACGAGGAAAAACACCCCAAGAAGATTTTATCCTGGGTGAACGATTACGCAACAGCGAAAAAGACCGGGCTGAAAATCTCATGATTGTGGATTTACTGCGTAATGATTTAGGACGGGTATGTGCAGTTGGTACTGTCCATGTGCCGAAATTGATGGATGTGGAAACCTATGCAACAGTCCATCAACTAGTGACAACTATTCGCGGTCAATTACGCGCCGGGATGAGCGCCACAGACTGTATTCGCAACGCCTTTCCCGGTGGTTCCATGACAGGTGCGCCCAAGCTGAGAACTTTGGAGATTATTGATCGATTAGAGCAAGAAGCGCGGGGAGTTTATTCAGGAGCGATCGGCTTTTTAGGATTGAATGGTTCAGCCGATTTAAATATCGTTATTCGTACCGCCGTGTTGACAACTGAGCAAACCTCAATTGGTGTTGGTGGTGGTATTGTGGCGCTTTCTGATCCGCAGATGGAGTTTCGAGAAACGATGCTGAAAGCAAAGGCATTAATTCATGCGATGATGCTCACAATTCATGGAGATTTTCAGGACGACAAATATTATATCCAGGGAATAGAAACAGAGGTTTTTGATAGCTCTAGAAAGGTGCAAGTGTAGATGGACAAAAGTCTCTAACTTTGCCAAATTTTAATTTTTTTTAACGCGGAGGTACGCGAAGGTCAACGCGGAGGAAGGAGGTTTTCTCAAGTTGGCTATATACCAAAATAATTATACCAATGCCCCAAAAGGAAACAACAGATAAATTGGTAGGGGCGTAGGCTCCGCCTTAGAGCAGGGTATGGCCGTTCGCCGTTACATCATCTTTACATTGAAAAAGGCTATTCATTTTTCCCCATATTCCATACCATTAGCTTCTGCATAGCGATACATAAATCGCATAAATCTATCCCAATGTTCATCCTGCTCAATTTCTAATTTGCACTCTACTCGCATTAATTCGTCACCTTCATCACCACCAAAAATGAATCGAGTTGAAGCAGGTGTGACGTTAATTTCTCCTTCTTCATCAGTTAAAGATAATGAATTTAGCGATGGTTTAGTAAAGCTATTAAATCCTTCTAAAGCTTGCAATTTATTAAATATCATCAAGACTATCTGTTTACCAGTGCGGACTTCACGCCGCAAACTGACATTACTTAAGTCTTCAAAAACCCCAGCGAAAAATTGGATGGAAGGAGTGATAGATGACATGTAATTCGTAATTAAATTAGATAAACTCCTAATCCCTAATCCCTAACCCCTAACCCCCAATTCTACCTTGGAGGATAGTACTGAGGATTGGTGACGGGAGATTGATAACCATTAATTGGCATGGTATGTCCTGGAGGCGCCATGACGGGAGCCTGATAACCATTAATCGGCATAGTATTTGCAGGATTATTGGGAACTACGGGATTTATGGGGGGCTGATAACCATTGGTGGGTATGGTGCTGGCTGGATTGTTGGGAGCAACAACTTGGCTAAATTGTTGGTAAGCGGTGCGAGAAATTGAGGTAATGAATTTTTCGGCGCTGGGGTCATTGTTGGGGCGTTGTACCATGACGGTGGCGATGTAGCGCTTACCGGTGGGGATATCAACTAGACCTGTATCGGCTAACATTGTCCCAATATCGCCGGTTTTGTGAGCAATGCTGGCGCCTGTTCCCAAACCAGAAGGGAGGAGGTTATCTCTTTGGGTTTGGCGCATGATATCGAGCAGACGATCGCGCGATCGCATATTCACTAAATTTCCCTGATTCACTATCGCCAGCAATTGTGACAATTCCCTGGGACTAGTGGTGTTTGTTCCTTGTAAATCTGGGAGTTGATTCCTAATCACTGTGTTTGTTAAACCCCAGCTGCGGAAACGCTGATTTAGGGCTTCTATTCCTCCTAATCGCGTAATCAGCATATTTGTGGCTGTGTTGTCGCTGATGGTAATCATTTTAGTAGCGACTTCCAGAGCTGTATACTGAGTGCCAGGGGGTTTAAATTGCATATTACCAGAACCACCAGCGATCGCTTCTTGCTGCATGGTTAACATTTCATCCAGACGGATTTTTCCCGCATCCAAATCTTGGAAAAAGGCTACCAAAATCGGGACTTTAATCGTGCTAGCAGCCGGAAAACTCGCAGCCCCGTTCACATCTACATAAGCGCCCGTCTCCAAATCTACTAAAAAGACACCGGGCGTCAAATTAGGGTTAGCCGCTGCGAGAGTTTGCACGGTGTTTTTTAACGGGATAATTTCTTGGGACAAGAATAAATTAGCAGGGACTGCATTCGTGGGGGTGGGTTGGGGTTGGGCTTGTCCTATTTGCGGTGTGGATGTTTTAGAAACTGCTGGCGTCACCCGATTCGCCGGATCTAAGACTGACAAAGCCGTCCCGACGATCGCACCAATTCCCACACCCACAATCAACAACCGTAGGGTATACAACAACGTTCTCGCTACTGGCTTTAAGCGCGTCTTGCGCGATCGCTTGCCCATTTTCGGTAGTCCGTACCGCTCCACCCGCACCGTCTTCATCTTCGCACCACTAGGCTGCATCGGCGGTACTTTCCCCTTAGCTTTAGGCATGGGTTTAACTGCAGATGGCATTACCAGCCCCGGTTTTGACGATGAACCCACACCAGTTTTCACACGGGTCAGGCTAGCTCCTGCTTGAGGTGTGCGCTGCTGTGGTTGGGGAACTTTTACCTGTTTTTGTCCCACTTTTTGCACTTTGCGTAGACGCTGGCGACGGTTTACAGGTTGACGCCGCGAGAAAGCGTTTAGTTTGTCACTCGACTCTGACACCGCTACTCCTTGTGATCCCCTCGATTGTGTTTCTGCCAACTCCCAACCCAAAACTTACTCCTCAAGTTGCTTAATAGTCAAACTATTTTTGCTACCAAGTAACATTTTTGTGTTTAGTTTAAGGCATATTAGATATTTTGGGGGGATGAATTGGTACATATTAATCGATAATTGAAAAACTTCACCTATCAGACAACGGGTAATCAAGAGTCTTCATGCCCGATTACCCCAGATCATGATCCTTGTGATTTTTCAGTGCCCATTTTACTTGTTGCAAAATGCCTCGCAGCATAGCCACTTCGGTCGTTTGTAGGCGAGCACGATTATATAACTGGCGAAATTTTTCCATCCGACTAGCTGCCGTATGTGGATAAAGATATCCTATCTCCAGCAGTAGAGATTCTAATTGTTGGTAGTATGCTTCCACGGCGTCAAAAGGTGCTGGTGCAGTTGTGGGCGGGGTGGACGTCTCGGAGATTTTTGTATATTGTGCCAGTTCGTAACAGCAGATGCCTACCGCTGTAGCTAGATTTAAAGATAAATAATTTTCACTTGTCGGTATGTGAACAAATCTTTGAGCCAGGTTTAATTCTTCATTGCTTAATCCCCGGTCTTCTCTGCCAAAAATCAGCGCTACAGGTTGTTCTGGTTCTTCTAGCAACCAAGGTAATGTTGTACGGGGGTTTTCTAGAGGTGTATCCCAACTGGGAACACGCCCAGCGGTAGCTACAACTTTGACGCATCCTTGCAATGCTGCGGGTAGAGTCGCTACTGTTACCGCAGATGCTAAAATTTCTTTGGCATGAACTGCCATCCTCAGAGCTTCTATGGACAAGGGATCACATTGGGGATTAACTAATACTAATTGATTTAGTCCAAAATTTTTCATTACCCTGGCGATCGCCCCGACGTTCAATTCACCAGCTGGTTCTACCAACACAATTCTTAACCCAGCTAGTGCCATTTTTTGCCTCCCACTCCTGATTTCTGCTGTCAAGTTTGATTGACCTTATTCTACCAGTCCCTATTCTCCATGCCCCAAAACTCCACCCCATCCACAAATGAACTGTATTCGCACCCACCTACTTACAGAAAGTTAATCGCCAAGCAACTTGACCAGGATTTTAAATCTGCGGTGGAAATTGTGACAGTTCCCCTGCTCCAACCTGCTGCTGATGAAGTTGTCATCGCCAACAAATTTGCTGGGGTTAACGGCGGTTTTGACACTTTAGTCTGTCGCGGCGATATTCCCTATGTTAATTTAATTCCACCGTTTGATTTGGGTGTGGAAGCAGTAGGAAATATTGTCGCTGTGGGTGAAAATGTTGCAGATTTTCGGGTGGGTGATGCGGTGATTACCACTGTGCGTGGTGGTGGTTATCGAGAATATCAGACGATTGATGCCAGTTTGGTGGTGAAGGTGCCCTCAGCTATTCCGGAGGTGCTAACTTTGATACCTACAGGTGTATCAGCTTTGGTGGCACTAGAACAAGTGGGAGAAATGAAAAGTGATGAAGTGGTTTTAGTGACGGCGGCGGCGGGAGGCATCGGTCACATTGCGGTACAATTGGCGAAGTTAGCTGGTAATCATGTTATTGGTACTTGTAGCTCTCCAGCTAAGGCACAATTACTACAAGAATTAGGGTGCGATCGCATTATTAACTATCGCACAGAAAACCTTGATCAAGTCCTCCAGCAAGAATACCCCCAGGGAATTAATTTGGTTTTTGATTGCGTAGGTAAAAAGACATTTGATACTTGCGTCGAGAATTTAGCTGTGCGCGGACGCTTAATTATTGTCGGTTTTATCTCAGAATATGCTAAATTGCCAGAACAAATTACACAACCCCGAATTTATCACCAGCTATTTTGGAAAGCTGCTGCGATTCGGGGCTTCCTTATGCCATATTACCAGGAATATCTTCCTGAAGCGCGCGATCGCCTTTTAAATCTCTTCGCTACTAATCAACTCAGAGTCGCGGTTGCTCCTACAGTGTTTTCTGGTTTAGAATCTATTCCCGCTGCAGTGGCATACCTGCTCAGTGGTGGAAATTGTGGCAAAGTAGTAGTCAGATTTTAACTATTAAAAATATGATATCAGCATCAGAAAACACTTTAAAGGTTGCTCAACAAGCATTTACACATTTTCAACACGGTTTAGCCACAGGCGCATGGCAAGGTTTTCTAGATATGCTCACTGAAGATTTTACTTTTTGGTTTCCTCTCGGAAAATTCCACGGTTGGAATCAGGGTAAAGCCAGAGCCGAGGAATTTTTTCAATATGTTTCTGCATCCTTTAAAAATGGACTTACTCTCAATTTAGACCGTTTAACTAGTAATGAAACAACGGTAATTTTCGAGTTTCGGGATGAAGGAACTTTGTTAGAAAAAGCTTACAGAAATCGTGTAGCAGTCGCTTTTGATGTGCGGGGTGACAAAATTTGTGGTTATCGAGAATATTTTGGTAGTGATGGGATTTCGTCTTAATTATTTTCAAGGTTCACTTGATTAATTTCTTTGCATTTAGCTTCTGCAGCTTGATACACTTGCAAATAATCTTTGCCACCAAGCATCACATCACCATAATATTCATAAGGAGCATCACCATAAATTGGTAAAGGATCATCTTCTGGATAATCTTCTTGTGATTCTTCAATTATTGCTTTCAGTTGTTTGAGAGTGAGGCGCTGGGCTGGGAAATACCAAAGCGTCGCTGGATTTTTGTTTAAATGCGGTAGATTCGGATCAACAATCACATCATTCAACTCCAGCCAACTATGTTCAATAGGTTTATACGGTTTACCAGGAAATACTAAAAAACCTTGAACATACACTGCTCCCGTTACTGCTAATACAGCTTTGTAAGCATTATCAAACGGTTTATTAGCTTTGCTTTTAACCAGTTCTGAAACTTCCACAGAAAGCTTTTCATCCAATAATTTATTCATCGATTTTTGGAGCCAAGCAGTTACTTTAATATGGTATCATTGACAATCTGATGCAGTTAAAGGCGTTGCTGAATCCGCAACACCCAAAGTTCCTGACAATCATTCCCTAATCATGGTTTGCTCAATCAGGCATAATTGTATCTTGAAGATTTGCCCCAGCGAGATTAGCACCACTGAGATTTGCACCACTGAGATTTGCACCACTGAGATTTGCTCCTGCTAAATTTGCTCCCCTGAGGTTAGCCCAACTCAAATTAGTTTCTCTCAAATCGGCTGCGCTCAAGTTAGCCTGAAACAGGTAAGCACCATTAAGGTGAACTTTGCAGAGATTGGCTTTGGACAAATCAGCTTTGTAAAGGTAAGCTCCTATCGCTTCCGCTTCATACAAATTGGCTTCACTGAGGTTAGCCGCAATCAAATTAGCACTGATGAGGTTAGCAAAGCAAAGGTTAGCGCGGTTGAGTTGCGCTGCGCCTAAATCTGCATCTCGCAAATTAGCATTGTTTAAATCAGTGCCGATGAGATTAGCATAAGCGATCGCTGCCTGACTGAGATTGGCATAACTCAAATCAGATCCAATCAAATTAGCATGACTTAAATCTGCTTGGGTCAGTGTCGCACTCCGCAAGCTACCGACACTAAAGTTAACCGCATTCAGGTTAGCTGCAATCAACTTTGCTGACTTGAGGTCAGCACCACTCAAGTCAGCACCACTCAAATTAGCTCTCACCAGTAAAGCATGACTTAAATCCACCTTATTTAAGTTTACCCCTTGGAGGTGCGCGCCTCTGAGATTGTGCCCTTGCAGGTTCGCATTGCTGAGGTCTGGTGAAATTTGGGGATTTTTTTCTCTCCATTCAATCCATGTCACCGCACCTGCTTTCAGCGCAGCTAAATGCTCTCGATTTGCCATTGTCTCTCCTTGGGGGAACTCTTTGTCAACAAATGTCAGGTTGTGTTCGGAAAATAGTCTGCTAGGAGATAACTCCAAAAATTAAATTAGCCAATTCCGGCACGCAACACAACATGAGTTTGTCTGTAGAAAATACACCCTCAAAGCTTGTGTCTTAATTTTTACGGATAAACACACCGTCACAAATACACAACTTACAATGAAATCAAGTCTCCCCGCAGTTCCGTTCTTGGGGTATTTCAAAGACTGACCCTCTCAACAGTGAAATGTGGGCAAGAATTAGGATTTACAGGAGATATGGGATGCTGGTTATATTAATTGACGATCAAATCCTAGCACCTAGGCAAGTTTGTCAGACTTGTTTACTCGCTGATAGTAGCGGTCAACCTCGTTGGCGCCAAGGTCAACTGCGGTGTGGTCAACAACTGCGACAACTCACACAGCAGCACCCTGAGCATTATCAGTGCAAGATGGGTTTTCTCGTCGCCCATATAGAATGATTGAGTATGCTAGCAACACCCCATAACTGCGTTATCCTAGGCTCAAGTAACTGTTGAATTTTAGCCACAGGAGAACGCACGATGACTTGGCGCGGGTCTACAACGGTTTCCGACCGGATTCTTGCTTGTTTGCCTTATTTATTGCCCCTCATTGACGGGCTGGTGTTTGGTTATGTATCTTTGTTAAAAGAATTTCCCGCACTGCAAGTGCTATTTCTGCCGCTTCAGCCTATTATCCTCATTTACGGTAGCTTAGGATCTATCGGTCAACTGATTGTTTTCTTTGCTTTGTTTTTCTTGGTGGTCAGAAATGAAAAAATCAGTCATTTCATTCGATTTAACACCATGCAGGCAATTCTTTTAGATATCATCGTGTTTTTGGGGAGCATCGCTTTAAGAATTGTGGCGCTTCCTGGTATAGATTTTGCCGTGCAAACAGTAGCCAGTACTATTTTCCTAGGAATAGTAGCAGCAGTTGTATATTCTGTGGCTCAGTCGTTGACGGGTCGCTACGCAGAAATACCGGCAGTTTCTGACGCTGTTTACATGCAAGTGCGCTGATTGGTCGGCAATTTTACCACTGACCAAATAGTGAATTCGGCAGCTACTGTTATCTAACGAGCTGCCACAATGTTTTCTAGGCGACCAATACCTTCAATTTCTACGCAGATGCGATCGCCCAAATGTAACGGCCCTACTCCCTCTGGCGTCCCCGTCAAAATCACATCCCCTGGTAACAGTGTCATCACTTGACTGATATAAGACACCAAAATATCCGGGGGAAATACCATCTGATCTATACACGAAGATTGTACCGGATGGGGGTTGTCGTTTAAAAAAGTTTGTAATCTAGCACCGGGATTTAATTCTCTGACAATCCAAGGGCCTAAAGGACAAAAGCTATCAAAACCTTTAGCTCGCGTCCATTGACCATCCTTTTTTTGCAAATCCCTAGCAGTCACATCATTAGCGATGGTATAGCCCCAAATTTTAGTTTGGGCTTCTTCTGGCTGGCAGTCAAAGGCGCGATCGCCGATAATTAAAGCCAATTCTCCTTCATAATCCACCCTCTGCGATTGTAAAGGATACTTGATTTCTGTTTGGGAAGCAATAATTGTCGTCGGTGGCTTAAGAAATATTAACGGCTCACTCGGCACTGCAGTTCCCATTTCCGCTGCATGGTCTGTATAATTTTTGCCCACAGCCACGATTTTAGCTGGTGCACACGGTGCCAGCAGTTGATAATCCTCTGTTGCCAATATTAAATCAGTCGGTTGCCCTTGCAACCAGGGCGGAGCATCTAGCACCTGGACATTCTGGGATAGTTGTAGCAACCCATAATAGATTTGTCCTTCTTGATTTTGAACTCGCACATAGCGCTGTGCCATAACCTTGATTAATATCCTTCTAGATGCGATGGAAAACTATGAGGTGAAAGCGATTTTTGATCAAAGAACTTCTAAATTTGGCAGATTGAGCACATGATTCAAATTAAAAACTGGTAAGATTATAGTTCCTTGTTGCTTCAGATGTTGATAGGTACTGAAACTGTCATGCAAATTCTGTATAAATTAACATCAGCAGCCACTTTGCCCATAAGGAGACTAAAAAATCATGTCACTAGTTTACGAAACAATGTACATTCTCCGTCCTGATCTAGGAGATGAACAAGTAGAACAAGCCATCACCAAATACCAAAACTTATTGCAGGAACATGGTGCTGCAGATATTCAAGTTCAAAACCGTGGTAAGCGCCGTCTGGCTTACGAAATCAACAGACACCGGGATGGCATCTACATTCAATTCAACTATACTGGGCCAGGAACAGCGATCGCTCCCGTAGAACGTGCTATGCGTTTGAGTGAAGAAGTGATCCGCTACATGACAATTAAGCAGAATGTACGTCAAGAAGCAACAGAAAAAGAAGCTGTAACCGCCTAGCAATGGCTGAGTGAGTGCTCAGTTTTGCCAACTTTGCACTCACAATCAAGTCAGTTCAAGTCAAAACAGTTAAAAATTATCTTTTTGTTGCCTATTACAGGGATGGGAATGCTAAATTAACAACAAACACTTGTTATACAGCAGTACTAGCGCATTTATACCTAAAAGTGGATCGAGATTCTGAATCGGAGCTGTAAGCCACTGTGAGCCAATCTGACACATCCAACATTCAAGCGCTCTCTACGGAAGTATCGCAGCTGCGCCAAGAACTGCAACTGCGCGATCAATTAGTGCAACAGCTGTCTCAAGAACTCTTCCGACTAGTCAAGGGCAACACTAATTTTATGCCCCAACGGTCGGAATCTGAGCAAGAGTTAGCTGAGTTACAGATCTTAAGAGAACAACTGCAAGCCGTTGAGCAACAGGTGACATTTTATCAAGAGCAAATTACCACTCGTGACAGCGAAATTTACCAGCTGCGGCAATCTGTGCAAGAATTAACTGACCGCAGTCGGATGTTGGAGCAAGTAGTACAGGAATTACCGCAAATTTATCGCCGTAAATTTGAGGAACGCATGGCCCCAGTTAGGGAAAAGGTAGCAACATTACAACGGGAAAACCGTCAACTGCAAGCGGAATTACAAAGCGTGAGTTATCGGCTAGCTCTGAAAACTCGCAATTCTAGCCACGGTGGTATTGATTTGCCAAATTTCCCCCGCCCTTTATCTGAACAAAATAGTATTTCTGCTGTACCTAATAGTTGATCATGACTGGAGTAGAGGCGTTGGATGACAACTTCTCTACTCGCTGGTGGTGAGCACAAAAACTTTTAGCTGCACCTTGTATAGTTAAAACCGAATAAAAAAAGTGTTAAGTTTTGCATTCATAGATCATAGGTTTGAAAAAAGAATGCGACAGACAAAACGCCAAAATCTAAAATCCCAAATGGGATAATAATGGTGAGGGTAGCAGCAAAAATGTTAAAAGTTGTTAACAAGACTTGTCCTCACCACGGGTTGATTAGCTATGATTGGAAGTCAACGAACTAAAGCTAAGTTTTGACTATCGTCAGCAACACCAATAACTTCTTCGTAAGTGCCAGAAATTTCAAATACTGAATCGAGCTGGGTGAGTTCCAAAATCAGCCGCACAGGAGCTTTAACATTGCATAATACTAGACGGCAACCGCTCTGGTGGGCAGCTTTTAATCCTTGTACAAGTGAAACTAAGCCGGAACTGTCCATAAAATCAACTGCCGCTAGATCAATAACCCAAAGTTGATCTGGTTGGGGTGTTACGGTAGCCATCTGGTCGCTTAAAGCTATTCCACCCTGTAAGTCGATACTTCCTTCGGGTTTGAACAAAACCACTTGAACTTTCTGTTTCAGAGTCATGAGTTTCACTGTGTTAGTTGAGACACTATCAAAAAAACAAAAAACTGACATAAAACACTAACCCCACTGTCCACAACATCAAGGCGGTTCTACCTAGGTGTTTAAGTAGGTGCAGCATTGCTAGTGGTACAGATTGAGTCAGTATTCATGTCGTATAATTTGTTTTAACTTCCCTAAATATAGGCATAAGAAACTGTGGAATTCCGTAGCGTAGGTATCTTTTACAAGATTTTTACATTTTTTAGGATTTTGGTAAATATTTTATAAATAGATTATACTTACTTATAGTATTTGTGCGCTCGTGGTAAATAGCTCGCAGTGCGTCGGTTGTCAATAACGCATAGTTAAGACTTAAGTGTATTCACAATTAGATGTATTAATGATAACTAGCCATAGGCTAAATTTGTAGAGCTTAAATCTGCTGGCGATGCCTAGGCAAGCAATTCACCTGTATAGAAAAAATGAAGTTTTTAACCTTGTTGGTGGTGACTAATACTTAACAAAAGCTAGCAATTACAGACACCTATAAACGGCTTGATTGACACCATACCCGCACAAGAGCAAAGATAGATCGTAGGTAAAAATTTGTAAAGGCGGCGGTACGGGATGTCTCTTGAGCTGATTTCACTAGAAAGCATCAAGGAATTTGCTCACCAATACGGTTACTGGGCTATTTTTTTAGGGATTCTCCTAGAAAGTTTGGGTATTCCCCTTCCTGGTGAAACTGTGACTTTGGTGGGTGGATTTTTGGCTGGTAGCAATGAATTGAGTTACTGGTGGGTGCTGGCTGTAGCTATCACTGGTGCGGTAATTGGCGGTACTTGTGGCTATTGGATTGGGAGATATGGCGGTTGGACTTTCCTGCTGCAAATCGGGAAAATATTCCGCATTTCCGAAGTCCGACTGTTGGGTATTAAAGAACAATTTAGTCAAAATGCTGCTAAAGCTGTATTTTTTGGCCGCTTTTTCGCTTTATTAAGAGTTTTTGCAGCGCCCCTTGCTGGCATAGCGGATATGCCTTTCGGGAGATTTTTTTGGTATAACTTGGCAGGGGCGAGTGCTTGGGCAAGCGTGATGGTGACTTTGGCGTTCTTTGCAGGTAAGATTATATCCTTAGAACAACTGGTGTCTTGGGTGAGTCAATTTGCGATCGCTGCCTTACTAATTCTGATTGCCTTAATCGTCATACCGTTGTGGTGGGAGTCTCGCCAAGTCAAGCGCGCTGCTGGTGAGTAGTCAAAATGATTCGTAGTTCGTAATTGGCTAGCTGAATTACGAATTACGAATTACAAATTACAAATTACAAATTATTTCCTACCTTGCTGCGCCCAAATTCGAGTTGGAAGCCCCCAAACATAGACAAAGCCTTCGGCTGCTTTGTGATCAAATTGATCTTCGGCTCCATAGGTTGCCAAATCAGGAGTATAAAGAGAATTATCGCTCCAGCGCCCGACAATTGTCGCATTACCTTTGAAAAGTTTTAGTCGCACAACACCAGATACTCGCTCTTGGGTGCTTTGAATAAAGGCATCCAATGCTGCTTTCAGGGGACTGTACCACAAACCGTTATATACTAGCTGAGTGTAAGTTTCTTCAATACCACGCTTATAGTGGCTGACGTCTGCTGTTAAAGTCAGACTTTCTAAATCCCGATGGGCATTGATTAAGACTAACATTGCCGGGGATTCATAGATTTCCCGGGATTTAATCCCCACCAAGCGATTTTCAATCATGTCGATGCGCCCGATACCGTGATTTCCTGCTACCTGATTGAGTTGCTCAATTAACTCAACTGGGTTTTTTGGTGTGCTATTGAGGGTTGTGGGAATACCCCGATGGAAACCGATTTCAATATATTCTGGCTCATTGGGCGTATCAGCGATCGCTTTAGTTAGCAGATAAATTTCTTCTGGTGGTTCAAAGGTCGGATCTTCCAGTACACCAGCTTCAATACTACGACCAAGCAAATTCCGGTCAATGCTGTAAGGAGAGGATTTTTTCACAGGAGCAGGGATACCAAAACTTTCTCCGTAAGCAATGGTTTGCTCACGACTCATGCCCCATTCCCTAGCAGGTGCTAAAATTTTGAGGTGGGGATTAAGGGCAGCACAGGAAACATCAAAACGCACCTGATCATTACCCTTACCAGTACAACCGTGAGCGATCGCATCAGCACCATATTTTTCGGCTGTTTCTACTAATATTTTGGCAATTAGTGGCCGGGCCAGAGCAGTTCCTAGAGGATAACGATTTTCATAAAGTGCGTTAGCTTGAATAGCTGCGAAAGCATAATCTTTGACAAAAGTGTCTTTAACATCTGCTACTAAAGATTCGCTTGCACCCGATTTTAGCGCTTTCTCTCGAACTGGTTCCAATTCATCTCCCTGACCCAAGTCTGCTGCTAGAGTAATTACCTCTTCCACACCCCATTCTTGCTTAAGGTAAGGAATACAAACAGAGGTATCAACTCCACCAGAATATGCCAGAACAACCTTTTTGGCGCGACCCATTAGTTTCTCCAGATAGGAAAACAAAGAATGAGTCATTATTATATCTAACTAGATACATGCGTATTTGATTCTGGCATCAATGCTGTGTTGAGAATGGGTCATGGAGAGATGAGAGAGCATAATAACTATTTCCCCATATTCCGCTTCATTTGTTCCAACTCATCTTGAGTTTCCCAGCGGCGAAATTTGTCTTCTAAATCGTCAAAGCCACTCCCATAATTACTAGCGGAATTTGACCAGCCTTGTGTTTCCAGGCGTTGCTGGGTTTGGGCTTTAGCGCGGGCTGTCTGGGCTTCAGCGGCTTTTGTTTGCACTTCTTGGCGTCGCAACTGAATTTTTTTGAGTAATTGCTGAGATTGCTCAATCCGTTCTTTTAACCCTTGCATGTGTCCCCAGCGCTGATTACCTTCGCGCAGCAGAGCGGCTTCTCTGGCTTGGGCTGCAGAGGCTAAATCTTCTCGACCAGAGGCTTTGGCTTTTTGCACCCGAATATGCCAACGCTGGATTTCTTGAGCGGTAGATAAAATTTCGTCTTGCGATCGCTTTTCTTGTAATTTTAAATCTGCAATCAGTTTTAAAGTGTCTTCCTCTTGTTCGCGCAGTTGTTCTAATAGCGCTTCTAACTCCAAATGAGGATTATTACGCAAGAATTCTTCTAAACGGTTTTCTAGAAACCGACTCAAATCATCAAATAAACCCACTGCCAGCACTCCAGAGTTAAGGGTTAATCTTATTGTAGTAATTATTATCCTCGGTAGAACGTGAATTTCTTCAGTTTAAGTATCAGGTCTTCTTGTCCCTGATAATTTTTCATACCAGACTCGTTCTTAAATGCGATCGCCTAAGAGAAATTTTAGATTTTTGCAGTAGCCTGTGAGCATTTTTTGTTTTATTTAAACAGATAAAATAAAAACAAAAATGGATATTTAGAGATGCGATATCAAGTCAAGTTAAATAAAATCAATATTGGCTACGCTATCTGGTGTCCTGCTTTACCTGGGTGCTGGACTTTAGGAGAAACTGAAGAAGAGGCTTTGGACAATATTAAAGACGCCATTAAAGACTATCTTGCCAGTGTTGACCGAGTGACAGAAAATGCCGAGTCTCGCTATGTGGAGGTGCGATAATTTTTCATGGGCGTCACTCGATTTCAGCTTTCTGTTTTAAAATCAACATATTATTGTTATTTGATAAACAGATATCTGTTCCTTTCAGAGCTTTTTTTAAATCTGGCTGATAAGCAATTATTAAGCGTTGTTGGATACGCTCCCAATCATGAAGAAAAGCCTCACGAGGATAAACTTGTAGAGATATTTCATAACCAGCGATCGCAATTTATAAATTACTGGTCTGGTTTCCTTGTTCAAAATTTTGAGTCAATTACAGAGGCGTTAACCAATAGGTAATACCACCGACAAGTTTCTTTTGAAAACCAAATAGAGGTAACTTTTCTTCTGATAAACCTACATAAGTCCAATGTGGAAAATCGTTTTCTACTGTTTGAAACCAATTATTTTGATTGAGTGCCTGTTTTTGTTTTTGATTTAATGGACGCAAGTCAATTGCTAATCCCCAGAGATGTTGTGATGTTCCTGGTGGTGCAACTGTGCCAAGAATTGCTGTTTCTTTTCCTAGACGGACTTTTTCTAAGGTGTGACTGTTAGTATATTTCTGCCAAAATCTTAAATTAGTGGCGAAAGTGCGAGTACAATCACCGCTACCATAGCCAGATTTTAAAGGAATATTTATTTGTAATAATGCTTTGTTAAAAGCGGCGGCTGCTGGTTGTTGTAAATAGCAATCATGACCACCATTCACTTTTGTCATGTTCAAAGTAGATTGAAATGCTTCGGTTTCTTGTTCGTTGGCTAAAATAACTTTTTGTGGTAGTTTAATTTCTGGTTCTGAATTGACAAAAACCGCACCATAGGCACGCAAGAGAATATATTCAAAAGTCTGAGGCTGAGGGACTGATAATTTATGAGCGATCGCAGATAAAAAACGCTGTTGCTCGTTTAATTGCGGGTCTGGTGTAAATAGTGTGGCGGGAGCAACTGGGCTATTTGTACATGATAATAATTCTAGGCTAGGACAGTTATGAAATTGTGCAATATTTACCACTAGATTTTGATGAATAATGCCATTACTAGCTACCAAGGTAAAACTGATCAAGCAGACAATAGCAAAGAAAGCTGTCTTTTTCCAAATTCGTCGCATAGGTTCTATTCAGTTTTTGGATATAGATATAAATTAATATACAGATAAAATTGTTTGGTGTTTTTCGGTAAGTTGTATGGCAAAGTTTCTACATAGATGCTCAATAGGCTTGGTGCGGAAATATTGAAGATCAACCTTTTTCAAAAATCTAATTTTGCTCAAATAAATTGTAATTTTTTGTTGTTTACTTAAGTTCATCCCTGAAACCACGGAATCGGTTAAAATTGGAAATAAATCTCAGCTTGCTGAACCTGTAAGTATGACCACGCACAACTTTATTGCCCAAACAGCTTTTGAGCAAGACGCTTTTGATGTGATTGTCGTTGGTGCAGGTCACTCCGGTTGCGAAGCAGCCCTTGCTACTGCCCGCCTCGGTTGTCGTACCTTGCTACTGACACTTAACCTAGATAAAATTGCTTGGCAACCCTGTAACCCAGCCGTGGGTGGGCCTGCTAAATCCCAGTTAACCCATGAAGCAGATGCACTAGGTGGCGAAATTGGCAAGATGGCAGACCGCACCTACGTGCAAAAACGGATACTCAATTCTTCACGGGGACCCGCTGTTTGGGCGTTGCGAGCGCAAACTGACAAGCGGGAATATGCAGCAGTGATGAAGGGGATTGTCGAGAATCAAGAAAACTTGACCATCCGCGAAGGAATGGCTACAGACCTGATATTGAACGCCAACGATGAAGTTATCGGTGTTGAGACTTACTTCGGGATGGCGTTTTCATGTCGAGCGGTAATTTTGACCACAGGAACATTTTTGGGCGGTAAGATTTGGGTGGGTGATAAATCCATGCCCGCTGGACGAGCTGGAGAATTCGCAGCCGAAGGATTGACCCAAACTCTGAATCGCTTGGGATTTGAAACCGGGAGACTGAAAACGGGAACCCCGGCGCGGGTAGATAAGCGATCAGTGGATTACAGTAAAATGACCATCCAGCCTGGAGATGAACCAGTCGGCTGGTTTAGCTTTGACCCCGAAGTGTGGGTGGAACGGGAACAACTGCCTTGCTATATTACTCGCACCACCGCCCAAACCCATCGCCTAATTCAAGAAAATTTGCACCTATCGCCTGTTTATGGCGGTTGGGTGGAAGCCAAAGGCCCCCGCTATTGTCCCAGCATTGAAGATAAAATTGTCCGTTTTGCTGATAAAGAAAGCCACCAAATATTTATCGAACCGGAAGGAAGAGATACACCAGAACTTTACATTCAAGGGTTTTCTACAGGCTTACCAGAAACTTTACAACTGCAAATGTTGCGGAGTCTCCCCGGCTTGGAACAATGCGTGATGCTACGTCCAGCCTACGCAGTGGAATATGATTATTTACCTGCGACTCAGTGTTTTCCCACACTGATGACAAAAAATATTGCGGGGCTATTTTGTGCTGGGCAGATTAACGGTACAACTGGTTATGAAGAAGCTGCAGCCCAAGGACTAGTGGCGGGAATTAATGCAGCCCGTTTCGTACGTGGTCAGGAAATGATTGTGTTTCCCCGTGAGCAAAGTTACATCGGGACTCTCATTGATGATTTGTGTACTAAAGACCTGCGAGAACCTTACCGGATGCTGACGAGTAGGTCTGAGTATCGTTTAATATTGCGTTCTGATAATGCTGACCAACGCTTGACACCCTTGGGGCGGGAAATTGGCTTGATAGACGATCGCCGTTGGGAACTATTCACCCGCAAGCAAGCAAATATCACCGCCGAAAAAGAACGGTTGTACAGCACGCGAGTCAAAGAGCATGATCCGATAGGAATAGCGATCGCATCTGATACCCAACAAGCCATCAAAGGCTCAATTACCCTCGCCGACTTACTACGGCGTCCAGGGTTCCATTACCTCGACCTCAACAGATACCAATTGGGAAACCCCAACCTCAACCAAGCGGAAACCGAAGGCGCAGAAATTGACATCAAATACTCTGGTTATTTAGCCAGACAACAAAACCAGATTGAGCAAATCGCCCGTCATTCCCACCGCCCACTACCAGCAGATTTAGATTACACAACAATTGATACCCTTTCTAAGGAGGCGCGAGAAAAATTAAACAAGGTAAAACCCCTTACCCTCGGACAAGCCGCACGGATTGGCGGCGTGAATCCAGCCGATATTAATGCTCTGTTAATACATCTGGAATTACGCAAAAATAAGAGCCTGTCAGAGCTTTCAGCATTATCCTCAAAAAAACTTCATGAAGCTTGAGTATAGTATTAAGGAGGATCTGGGTATGATAGGTGACATAACTGGAAAACTAGCATCATCAGCAATTTCCAGATTCTCAGTTGAATTTAATACCACATCACCAATCAACTTGTCTAGTTGATCTCAGTGATGGGACGTTTCACAAACATCCTGACACCCAGGCGAGCAAGGCGGTGTTTTCCCGTCCTCGCAGCCACAACCCAAAAGCCTATGTTACAAGCAGCCAGCACGCATCTCTTGATTCCCGAACTATCAGAAGACTTGATCGCCGCCAGTGAACCTTGGCCGATTGATATCTACGCTGATGGCTTGATGGATGAACTCTTTGCCGATATTGACCAGATTCTGGATGCCAAAGGGAATTTTACCTCCCAGACTGTGAATGTAGAGTATGTTCCTCTACAAACACTGAAGACGCCCCAGATTGTTCTGCCCAAAACTTTACTCGAAAATGCACAAGAAGTTTCTTCTGTCAAAAACAAGCCCTTGAATCAGGGAATGGTTGACGCCCGCAACGTGAAAAAAGTCAGAAAACAGCGTCAGCACAGCAAGCGCGTTTGGACCAGAGTGCTAATTGTGGGCACAACTATCTGCATAGCGATCGCTGGTGTCATCTATTTAATCAAATCTGAAGCACTCCATCACCTCAATCTCAAATTGACCCAGGTGAGTTTGCCGGTGTCACAGCCCCAATTGTTAAAAAAAGTAGACGTTGAGGCTGAATTGGTCAATTATATGCTGGGGGCACTAGCGATTATTGACAAACAAGAAATGAGTCAAAAGTCTACCAAATCTGGACTCACCGCCATCGGTAATTCCCGCCCCACAGCAATAGCTCTGGCAAATAACCAAACAATTGATACCTTACCCCCACCCCTGACAGCTAACAACACACCAGCAGTTTCTAATCGACCGACAATTATTGAGCGCATATATATCCCCGTATATCAAGCGCCGTCACCCATGCGCTACACACCCCCAATTAAACCTGTAGCACAATTGGGAGCGAGAGCCTCTCGATCTGATGTAGTCAACAGCGCCTTGAATAATTTGCCGAAACCAGCCAAACCAGCCGGTGTCAATATTTTTGCAGCGGCTGTACGTCCGGAACTCAAACCCGCTACGCCCCTACGAACTGCACAAGTGGCTGCGGGAGGAACAGCAAATCTTCTACCTGTGTTACCAGTCGTACCATTCCGCGCTGCACCGCCACAACTACCTGTTGCTAAAGCACCCGCACCACCAACTGCTACTCAAGAACTAGCTTCTTTACCCACATCTGCTGAAGCTGCTCCTAGCCACATTTTAGAAGGCTTGCTAGAGTTAGGAGACAAATCTGCAGCCCTATTTAAAATCGAAGGCGTGACACACCGCATCAACGTAGGTGAAAACATCGGCTCTAGCGGTTGGACATTAGTTGAAGTGAATAACGGTGAAGCTGTTGTCCGTCGTAACGGCGAAGTGCGATCAATTTTTACAGGGCACAAATTATAGACAGTATTATAATACTTCTTTTAGCAAATGTTGCTGACTCAAAGTCGGTAATTTACATAAAAGTTTTCACAATTCAAGCTGTCTTTTTCAGCAGGCTATATCGCCACAAGTTCAAAAAGCTTTGGCGATTACCATAGCCTCAAAAATGGCTTGAGGTATATTTGCTTAATCGCCAGTGGGACAATAATGTTACCACGTCCAGCGTATTGGTCAACTCCCCTGGTTACGATGTTCTGTTACCATTGATGCAAAAATTTTGACTTTTTATACAATAGCTTCCAAATTACTACAGTCTTGCTTGGTTTTGTTAGACACCATTGATGATGAGCCTTTTTTAACTAGTGTCAGTTAAGAAAGTGTCACTCACCACATTCCCGCTTCTCTTGTGGAAGAGATATTCTTAGTTAGTGCAAGGAGTGATACCACTTCACCAAATGTTTGTTACAAGTTATCCTCATAACACTCCTCCTCTAGGAGTTGTTGTGGATTTCAAATGTTGCATCAAACAAGTGGGTTGGTATACAGTTATACGGGAAAGCGCTTGGGTGAGCAAAACTCTCAAGTGCTTTTTCGTGTATAAATAAAACAACTTGTCTTCTCAGTGGGAATTACATCAGTTTTTAAATACACACACACTCAAGAATCGGCTGAGTTAATGTTGTAGTCTGATATCTTATGAATATTAAATGCCAAGATAAGCTTTTATCTAGTAGATATTACGTAGATTAAGCCAGAAATATAGGCAAAGCGTGTAGGGGCGGAGTCCCTCCCATTGGTGTCAACTTAAGCTAAAACCTTTGTCCCCCAGGCGTTTTACCCCACCCCTTCATCCCCTCCCCTTGCTAAGGGGAGGGGAGGTTTTGCGCCAGCAAAGCCGGGGAGGGGTAACGCGGATTGTCATGGTAAGTGAGTGAATCCAAAATCGAGTTTTGACAAGGGTTTCACGTTAAGTTGACACGTATGAGTCCCTCCGCTCAGAACGCGCCCACTATCTCACGAGCGGGGGAATCACGCCCCATCAAACCTGTAGGTGGAAATATGGCGACAAAAAAGTGGCTCTGCCATAGACAGAACCACTAGAGTTTTTACAAAATTGTCATTACTTAACGAGCTAGTCCTTGATGGGAAGCTGCGTCAATTGGTTTCATCAAGTACAACCGCAGAAGATGCCAGCCCATAGAAGCGAAAATCGGCAGTTTCTGGAATAATTGTAGAAACTTGGGAATTTTTGAGTTGGCGATCGCACTTAATTGTGACATCTTATTGACGCAAATATCCAATCGCTGATAAAACTCTGGGTTATCTACATCCAACATTAACGGGAATACCCGTCCGGCGGTTTCATTTGTCTTCTGAATCACGTGGATGTCATATTCCCGTGCATCCAGTCCTAGTGAAGCATAAAAGTCTTGGCGCTGGATGTCGTTGAGATACATTGTGGCAAACACTGACAATAAAAAGAAGCGACTCCACAAACGCGCTTTCCAATCATTGAGCATTTGCGGCTGGGATTTCATCACCGCGTCGAAAAAGTCACCGTGACGGTTTTCATCCTGACACCAGTTTTCAAAGAATCGGAAAATTGGATAAATTCTGTCTTCGGGATGTGCTTCTAAGTGGCGATAGATGGTGATATAGCGCCAATAACCAATCTTTTCGGAAAGATAAGTTGCGTAGAAGATGAACTTTGGTTTAAAGAAGGTGTAGTTACGGCTCTTAGTCAAAAAGCCCAAATCTAGAGAAAGATTAAAGTCTGATAGCGCTTTGTTCAAAAAGCCTGCGTGGCGGGCTTCATCCCGCGACATCAGGTTAAAGCATTCTGCTAAAACGGGGCTTTTGTCTTTCAAGCGGCGTCCGAGTTCCTTGTATAGCAAAAAGCCGGAAAATTCAGCGGTACAGGAACGCTCCAGAAATTCTACAAACAATTTGCGAGTTTCCCCATCAATATGATCCCAGGATTGTTCAAATTCGGCATCCCGGACAAAATGATGGCGGTTGTAGTCGGCACGGAATTCTTGGAGAATGGCGAGCAATTCGTCTTCGTTGACGGAGATATCCATCCGCGCCATTTCATCAAAGTCGGTGGTATAAAACCGGGGTGTTAGTAGTGTTTCTTTCGCCGGGACTTTAATTCCTGGACGCAATTCTTCAAAGCCTGGTTTTTTGAGGGAATCTACCATGTGTTGATTTCTCTTCTGTCTTTATTATCTTGAGTACACCCCAGCGCGGAGGGTTTTGCTCCTACAGGGCACAACTAAATGACAATAACCCATTTGTATAAATTTCAGTCTACCAAGGTGTAGGGTGAAAACTTGTAGCTAAAACATTAAGAGTTGCAACAATCGGACTGTGCTTTAATTAGTAATTCAACTCTGGTGTGAATGATGAAAACCCAGGTCATACCAAGGATTTGGTGCGAAGTTTCTACGACGCTTCTAATTCACATTCAGTGTAGTTGGCAATTTTTTATTCAAGAGTCAACGGTCAAGGTAATGTCACTCTGGACTCTTGACCCATGACTCTTGACTAATGACTAATTTCTACCTAGCCACTTTTGACCATTCAAGCGCTGGAGTAAACCGAACACCAATAAGTCAAGGGTGATTTTGCGTTCATCAATCAAGAATGACTCTAGAGTGCTGGGCTTTTTGCCTTCGTTGCAGGAGAAACCTTTCTTACCTTGAATGTCTTCTTCTGGGAAGTATAGGTTAAATTGACGCCGGCCGTTCTGCCAACTGCCGATGACTTGCCAGTATTCTTCTGCTGATTCAAAACCAGTGATGGGAACCTTTTGTTTCGCAAAAGAAAGTTGTAAGTCGGGTACGCCTTGTTCGGTTATGGCTTTTTCTACTGCTGGTAAGTAATTTTGTTGGATGAACTCCACAAAAGGCTTATCTTCAACAGCGGGAGCTTTTTCCTTTTTGGCGGCTTTAGCAGCGGCTGGTGGTTTCTCTGCGAGGTTCGCGGTTTTGGGGTCTGGCGCGTTGGCAGTGGGAAGGTCTGTGGCTACTGGTTCATCGGTGCTGGGGGCCTTTTCTTGGGCGACACTGGGAGCCTGTTTGTCAACAGTGCTGGGAGCTACCTCTCCCGCTTGATTGTGATTGGTTGGGTCTGCCATTGCTCAGGTCAATCCTTTATCTAGCTTTCAGAGCGAGCGCTCACCTTACGGTTTTGGTTATTTTCATTTTGACATAGGAGCGCATAGCTATAACTAGCAATTTGATGTTTGCTAACTATAGTCAATCATCTATATAATTGATAGTCTGCTACCCCAAAATTTAAGCGATCGCTGTTTCAATATCGCTAATCAATTGATCTATCCTAGTCTTGGTTGTATTCCAAGAACACATCAAACGTACTCCACCCATGCCAATAAATGTATAAAACTGCCAGTTTTTAGCTTTCAAGCTATGAATTACTGGTTCTGGCAATTTAGCAAATACTGCGTTAGCTTCGCGCGGAAACATAATCTGCACGCCTGCTATATTTAATAATTTATTTTCTAAATATTCAGCACATTGGTTCGCATGACGAGCATTTTTTAGCCATGCACCAGTTTCTAATAAGCCCAACCAAGGCGCAGAAATAAACCGCATTTTTGATGCTAATTGTCCTGCTTGCTTACAACGGTAATCAAAGTCTTCTGCTAGGTTTTTATTAAAAAAAAGAATAGCTTCACCTAAAGCCATACCATTCTTTGTCCCACAAAAACATAAGACGTCTACCCCACTTTTCCAAGTAATTTCTGCCGGACTTTTATTCAAAGCCGCAACTGCATTCGCAAAGCGGGCGCCATCCATGTGAATTTTTAATTTATGTGTTTCAGCAACTGCTTTAATTTCTAATAGTTCATCAATAGAATATAAAGTTCCTGATTCTGTTGCTTGGGTAATACTAATCACCTTGGGTTTAGGATAATGAATATCAGCTCGTTTCGTGACAATTGAGTCTATACTTTGCGGCGTTAATTTGCCATTTTCACCTTTAGCTAGTAGTAGTTTAGAGCCATTGGAAGCAAATTCAGGAGCACCACATTCATCTGTTTCTATGTGAGATGTTTCATGGCAAATAACACTATGGTAGGATTGACAAAGTGCAGCTAAAGATAAAGAATTTGCTGCAGTGCCATTAAAGGTGAAAAATACTTCGCAATCTATTTCAAATAGTTCCCGAAAATAATCTGTGGCTTTTTGTGTCCATTCATCGTTTCCATAAGCTGGAGCACTACCTTGATTCGCCCGCAGCATATATTCCAGTGCTTCCGGACAAATTCCCGAGTAATTATCACTAGCAAATTGCTCTAAGTTGTTACTCATAATCTCTGCTGTTATTTATATATTAATAATTTGCACAATATGATTATTTATAACTATCTCTCAGCATCAAATCAATTCATATTTTTAAGCAATAAAAGGCGAATAAAACTCACTCAGTCTTAATCGCCAATTTTTGAGATTTCTCACCTCATATTGAGGGATGATTAAAAATAATGTGATTTTTCAGCCACCCGCAACAGCAGGGACAATACTAACTTCATCACCATCTTTCAAAGGTGTGTTTGTCCCTTCTAAAAAGCGAATATCTTCGCTGTTGACGTACAAATTCAAAAAGCGTCTTGGCTTTCCTTGCTCATCGCACAAGCGGGACTTGATTCCAGGGAAGCTTTGCTCTAGAGAATCTAATAATTCAGAAATGCTACCACCGTTAGATTCTAGAGTGGCTTGATTATTAGTGAAATTTTGGAGAGCAGTAGGAACTAAAACTGTTACAGCCATAATTGAAGTATGAAGTGTGAAGTATGCAGTATGAAATGTCAAGACTAAACTAGTTCAGCTTTGATCCTCGACACATTAAACTAGGACTTGTTGCCATTCTAAGCGGTCAAGTGTACGCGATCGCTCTAGGGCATTTTCAAAACTATCGAGTTTAGCATCAATTGTCAAAGGTTCCCCAACGTAGCCTTGCACTGCTTCTTGGGTTTTCAAACCATTGCCGGTGATGTAAACTACGGTAGTTTCATCTGGATCTATTTTGCCAGCTTCTACCAATTTTTTCAGCACGGCGACGGTTGTACCCCCGGCTGTTTCTGTGAAGATACCTTCGGTTTCAGCTAGCAATTTGATGCCTTCAATAATTTCTGCATCATTAACTGATTCAATATTACCGCCTGTCTTCTTAGCAATTTCGACAGCATAAATACCATCTGCAGGATTGCCGATGGCAATTGATTTAGCAATTGTATTTGGTTTGACGGGTTTGATAAAGTCCTGGTCTTCTTTGAAAGCTTGAGCGATTGGGGAACAACCTTCCGCTTGAGCACCGCTGAACCGGACATTTTTTCCTTCCACCAAACCAACTTCGACAAATTCGTTGAAACCTTTATAAATTTTTGTGAATAAAGAACCAGATGCCAAGGGCGCGACAATATGGTCTGGTAGTTCCCAACCTAGTTGTTCTGCGACTTCAAAACCGAGTGTCTTGGAACCTTCAGAGTAGTATGGACGCAAGTTAATATTGACAAATCCCCAACCATGTGTATTAGCAACTTCACAACAGAGACGATTAACTTGGTCGTAGTTGCCCTTGACTGCCATCAGGGTTGGGCTGTAGATTAGGCTTCCCAGAACTTTACCGGCTTCCAAGTCAGAGGGGATGAACACACAACAGTCTAAACCGGCATGAGCTGCGATCGCAGCGGTAGAATTTGCTAGGTTACCAGTACTAGCACAGGAAACAGTTGTGAAACCCAACTCTCTAGCGCGGCTGAGAGCTACAGACACCACCCGATCTTTAAAGCTGAGGGTGGGCATGTTGACCGCATCATTTTTAATATAAAGCTTGTTTAAACCCAGGCGACGGGCGAGACGATGGGAACGAACCAAGGGAGTCATACCCGTTCCCACATCAATTACATTGTCAGTTACTACAGGCAAAAAGGGACGATAGCGCCAAATTGAGTTAGGCCCAGCTTGAATTTTTTCACGGGTAACACTCAGACGTATGGCATTGTAATCATATTTGACCTCCAAAGGCCCAAAGCACAACTCGCAAACGTGGCTGGCTTTGAGTTCATATTCTGCGCCGCACTCTTTACACTTCAAAGCTTTTAAGGTGGCGTTAGTCGTTTGTGTGTCTTTGATGATTGCCTGAGTCATGAGCTAGCTCTCCCTGTTTGACTGTGGAATGAATAGTAGCACGAGTAAAAATACGAGTCAAACATACCCGACTATTTTTGTCGGGTATTTGTGATGCGTACGTGAAAGTACTGCTTCAGCAAAATCTTGTTGTCCGTTCCAGGCAAATTATGTATAAATACATAATTTTTCAATTTTAGATTTTAAAGATACTTAAGTATAAATACTAAGTTTATTTTGATGAAATTGCATTATTTATATGAAAAATTTGCATTATTTGCATCACAAGTATTCTGCCATGATCTCGATCACCGACATATTTTTTATTTCTTATCAGTGCAATTTCATCACCTAAGATGTGTGTAAATCTGGAAATTGCTCAAAAGTTCTTCAGCTAAAGGTTGTAGTTTTTTATCGCCAACACCGGAAAAATAGAAATTTCTTGATGCAGAGATATTTAGTATGTATCTTCATGAAGATTTATTATTAGGCAAAAAATCATTATTTATACGGTAGTTATTCTTACCTGTAGGCAATACATTTTTAGTTAATGACACAGCAAAGTAGATATTTTAAACGCACAGAGGGATAAATTCCCGATACTCATCGCTATCAGTAAACGAACTAGGCAAATTATTTGAGAGTATCTAATTCTGGTAAATCGTAGTGGGAATTAAACTCTGAGTTCATGCTAGTTGAAAGCGATAGCACATATTTATGTAGAATCTGCAGCATTTGTGTATCTACCAATCTAATTTTTATGTGCTCATTCGCA
This sequence comes from Fortiea contorta PCC 7126, assembly GCF_000332295.1. Lineage (GTDB taxonomy): Bacteria > Cyanobacteriota > Cyanobacteriia > Cyanobacteriales > Nostocaceae > Fortiea > Fortiea contorta. Next base: position 3,666,666 of record NZ_KB235930.1, read on the forward strand.
AATAAATAGATGTACTCAGTTAATTCTAGATAACTAGTTAGATTTCCCAAATGTTCGCCCACACTTTGTCAGTTGTGGGCTAATTAAGCTTGACAATTTTTACAAAAATTGTTCATGAAAATTCTGCAATCTTAGCAGGACTAGTTTTCATTCAATAACCACAGTTCCATCATGCAAAAAAAACAGCGACTTATCAAACAATCATCAAAGCTCTACCGTTCTTTAGTAGCAACAGCACTATTAGCTAATGGCATTTTGCAATTTATAGTCCCTGTATTAGCAGAAGGAACTGTTGCGGGGACATCCATCAGCAACGAAGCAACTGCTACTTACGAAGACCCCAACAATCCAGGGTCAACCATCAACACCACCTCTAACACAGTTGTTGTTACCGTTGCTGAAGTTGCTGGTATCACCGTCACAGCTTCTGGTGTCACAGATGCTACTGCAAGCCAAACTAACACAACAGTTCAAATTGGCGATTTACTGATTTACACATTCACCGTCACCAACGTCGGTAACGACCCCACAAAATTCCGCATTCCTAACCAAGCCACAACAACCGGGCCAGGTACAGTTTCTGGCGTGCTTCCACCGGATAAAAATAGTGCTACACCAGCAAATGGTACTTTGCAATACAGCACAGATGGTGGTACAACTTGGACAAACGTTCCTGCAGGTGGTCTAGATACGGGTTCGGTTCCCGTCAATGGAACTGTGTTGGTACGTGTACCAGTTACCGTTCAGAATGGCGCTCAAACCAACGACGTCATTACTGTCACCCTTGGTAACACCCCTGGAGATGCTCAAAACCAACAACGCAGTCCTGATGGTGGGGACGTATTTACTGTAGATAACCCTGACGGAACTCTTAACGGTGAAGTGGACGGCGTACCTGTGAACGGAACCAGAGAAGCTAGCGCCACTCAACAAAGTAAAGTGGGTACAACTCAAAAAACCTATGCTTTAGGAACTGTTCTCAAGGTGCGCGGCGTAGTCAACACCAACAACACACCCAACAACATTGCAGACGACAAAATTCCCTATAGTTTAAGCTTGCGAGTGGAGTCCACTGACCCCACAGGACAGGGAATTACCCCAGCTGCTTTAGTTGGTACATCAATTAAGGTTACTGATACAACAGATCCTGTAGGTACAAAATACATCTTAGTTTCCGATGCTATTCCTACAGGCACAACTCTAGCCGCTGTACCAACTCCGCCTCCTGGTTGGCGAGCAGTGTACACAACTGATCCTGTGTCAACAATCAATGCTAACGACGCCAATTGGACAATTACACCGCCAATTGATCTTACCACCGTTAAGCGCGTCGGTTTCATTAATAACCCCGCAACTATCACTTCCATTGCTCCGGGTACGACAGTCAATGGCTTCTCAGTTATGCTAGCCGTGAAATCCCCTGCAACTTCACCGTTGACAGTCGCTAACATTGCTCAATTATTCGGTCAGACGCCAGGAACTAACACCCCAGTATACGACGAATCGGGCGACCAGAGTCCTAGCAACTATTTTGATGACGGAAATCCAGCTACTATCAACTTTCCCGGTACAGATACTAATAATGATGGGATTCCTGATACTTTACCAGCTGCTAGTGTTGGTAGTGGTTTCATTAATACCCCGACAAATCCAGAGACGGGAACTGACGCTGGAAATAACAACACTGCTACTGGTGTTGGAGGTGAAGCGAACGTTGTGGTGTTGACAACACCTGTAGCTGCGGGATTGCTCAACGGGCCGCAGAATGCGCCCGATGCGATTGGGCCGAAGGACAATAACGACGACTTCACTAATAAATCTTCGTTAGTACCTCCTAAGACAACTCCTGGTAGTCTACTTGATCCGCAATCTGTCGGGTTCACCAATACTGTGAAAAACAGTGGTACAGAAGCAGGATTGATTAAACTAGAGCCAACAACACCAGCGAATGCTGCAGATTTACCAAATGGAACGAAGGTAACGATTACCTACAATAGCCAGTCTGCTGTATATACCTACAATGGCACACAGTTTACCCTGAACAGTGGCACCGCCATCACAATTCCCAATGTTGTACCAGGAGCGAGTGTTAACTATGGGGTGGAAGTTGACTTACCTGCGGGGACAAAACTATCCACTGATATTGATAAGGGTTTCCCTGTACCCATCACTGCTGCTATTGACAACTACACTACAGACACAAATAATGATGGGATTAAAGATAGTGGCAACGACGGAACCTTTGACGCCAGTAATATCACTATTGATCGCGTCTATACTGGCTTTCTCAAATTGCTGAAATTCTCACGGGTTATTCAAGGAACTGGGCCAGTGGTTGGTGCGGGACAAGGTGATTTTGAATCCACACCCGCTGTTAACGGTATTGATCCCAATTCTGGTGTGGCTGATGTCACCAGAAAACCTGCGCCTGGAAATATTATTGAGTACCAAATCCGATACAAAAATATTTCTGACCCGCAAGCGGGAACAGGTAACGTGATTTTGAATGCTGACAAGGTTGTGATTACTGAAGATGGTACGCAGACACCAAATAATTGGGCGTTGGATAACGATAGTAATCTGCAAATTGATACCAGCAATATTGTGGGGACAGCTAAGGATTCTGGGGCTTCCACTATTCAATTCTTCAATGGTAATCCAGCTAATACTTCTAGCATTGATCAAACTGGAACTACGGCAAATACGGATATTACCAAATATATTGACACTGTGACTGGTCAAGTTGCACCTGGTGTGCAGCGAACATTTACTTTCCAACGCAAGGTGAATTAATTCGTAGTTGGGACTCTAGTCTCGAATTTTTCAGCACTTTAGTGCTGACTACGAACTAATGTGGAACAGCACAATTTTTAGAGGTAATATTTTATGCAACGTGTTTCTGGTGTGTGTATAGGTGCATTGGCTTTGTTCGCAACTATGCCGTTTGTGGGACAGATACCTGAGTCTAGATGGCACTCTACCAGTGCTGTGGCTCAAAGTGCAAAAACTCAAGGTCAAGTAGAGTTGCGTTTGCAGGCTGAAAAGCAGGTGGTGGCGCAGGATCAGCAGGGTAAGCAAAGTAAGACATGGACGCCGTTGAAAGGTCAAGCTGTGGTGCAGCCGGGTGATGTGTTGCGCTATACACTGTTGAGTGAAAATAAGAGCGATCGCCTGATTAAAAATCTCACCCTGAATCAACCTATTCCCAAAGGGATGGTATACGTACTGAATTCGATTGATGTCGCAAAGGATGCCAAAATTACTTACAGCATTGATGGTAGTCGAACTTTTGTAGAAAATCCCACTGTTAAAGTTACCCTTGCTAACGGGAAAACGGAAACCAAACCAGCACCAGCGAGTGCTTATACCCACATCCGTTTGCAAATCCCGTCTGTAGCGGGTCAAGCAACGGTGAAAGCGACTTATCAAACTCAGGTGCGCTGATTTCATCCATAAAAAGCAGAGACGCAAAATTTTGCGTCTCTAGATTCCAAATTTTTCACCAACAAAAGTAAAAATTTGAGCCGAGAGGAATTGTGGACGGCTTTCTTTTCTCTATTCCCTAATCCCTATTCCCTATTCCCTTTCATATATATACAAGTGCCTTGATAGAAAAATTTAGGCATTTTAGAGGAGATAATTTCCGTGTTGCTTTTTTCAAAAATCAGAAAAATTATTTTTAGTAAGAGGTGCTATCAACGATTAACAGCCGCCGTGATGGCAGGAAGTTTTTTACCTACTTTTATGCCTACAAAAGCTCTAGCACAACAGGCTGATAATCAAGGTTTATCTCGGTCTACAGTTAATATTACAAATGAAGCTGCCTATACTTATACAGACCCAGCAACTAGTTATCAATATCAAGGAATTTCTGGTCAAACTAGTCTGAATTCTAGCCCGTTAGTTGACCCTTTAGGGAGGATTTTAGGATGCGCTGGCGCAATTTTACCTGATTATACTGGTTTTTCGGTGAGTGTATATGAAGCTAATGCTAACGACCCAACGGGAACGGAATTAGGAAATTTATTAACTTTAACTCGGACAGAGTTACCTGATATTCCTGGCAATAATATTCCTGGGGGATTGGCTCCAAATAGTCAAAATAATAATCCTTATTTTATTACGAATAATCCTGCAGGTGTTTATAATTTTTTGCTTGACCCTAACCGAGGTCAAACATCTCCGGGGAGAAGCTATATTTTTGTAGTTAATCCACCCGCAAATTCTATTTATAAACAGCGGAGAATCAAGATTGAAATTCTTCAAAGTACGGGGACTGAAGGTAATAATATTGTGCGCTATGTAGCTACTTCTTTAGATGGTCAACCTATCAGTATTGTGGGTGAGACTATGGTTGAAGACAGGGTGGTTTTAGTCAACAACGCCGAAACTCAGGCGCTGAAGTTATTCGCCTTTGAATTCACCACCAATATGTGTCAGCCCAATCAAGTGCAGATCATCAAAACAGGCGATCGCGCCACGGCTGAACCTGGAGATACGGCTATTTATCGCCTCTCGGTCAAAAATTTGGCTGACACCGGGTTAAATAATGTGGTTATTACTGACAATTTGCCTTTAGGATTTAATTTTTTACCTCAATCTGTGCGGGGTGAAATGAATGGTCAGTCGGTGAATATCACCTCAGAACGCAACGGTAACACTTTGACATTTCGCACAGATGTGACTATTCCCAGCGAGAAAGTTTTAAATGTTGCTTATGCTGTGCAATTAACACCTGATGCGGTGCGTGGTACTGGACGCAATAGTGCGATTGTCAATGCGTTGCGCGCCGACAACCGTTTTCGCACCAAGGATGGCCCAGCTACCCATTATTTAAAAATTCGTCCGGGAATTGTCTCTGATTGCGGAACGATTATCGGGCGCGTGTTTGTTGACAAAAACTTTGACGGTGAACAACAACCCGGTGAACCCGGTGTACCGAATGCGGTGATTTTTACAGAAGATGGGAACCGCATCACCACAGATCCCAACGGTTTGTTTTCTCTGGCTAACGTCCTACCTGGAAACCACACGGGTGTATTAGACCTGAGCAGCCTTCCTGGTTATAGCCTCGCGCCTAATCTCAAATTCCGCGAACGTAATAGCCAATCTCGCTTGGTGCGTTTAGAACCCGGTGGGTTGGTACGGATGAACTTCGCTGTCACCCCCACCTTCCAGGAGGATGTTCAGCCATGAAGCCTTTAAATTTGAAGTTGATGGGGGCGATCGCTAGCGCTATTAGTGTTGTTTTATACCCGGCTTTAGTTCAGGCGGAAGCGAGGGAAATTCCCCAGGAAATCTCTCAACAGGTGGCTGATTTTGGGGATGGGGAATTGGAGAATGAGCAAGAGGAATTGAGTCCCGTCCCAGCTTCCCAAGAAATCCAGCCGTTTCAACCAGCAATTGAGACTGAGTTACCTAAAGGGTTACGTAGATTCTCCCAGTCTTTAGCTTCTGGAAATGAAATTCCACCATTTCAACCGGCAATTGATACCGAGTTACCTAAGGGTTTACGCAGAATCGCGCAGCAAACTGCGGCGATCAAAATCCTCACGCCCACAGATGAAGGTGTGGTGGATGTCCAAGCTACAACGGTGATTTTGCAGTTTTCTAGTGGAAATCAGGTGGAATTGCGAATAAATGGAGTGTTGGTTGATTCGGCTTTGCTTGGTCGAACGGAAACTGATACGAGTAACAATTTAGTCACGCAGACATGGTATGGTGTCTCTCTGAAAGAAGGGGAAAATATCATTTCTGCACAAGTCGCGGGGGGGAAAGAACCGCCTGTAACTGTGCGGGTGGTGGTGCGGGGAGCGCCCAAGAAATTGCAAGTAGAGACGGTGGAGGCTCGGATCCCGGCTGATGGGCGTTCTACGGCGACGGTTAAAGGTCAGCTGCTAGATGAAAATGGCAATCGCGCGCTCCGAGATGCGGTTGTGACCTTGATATCGACGGCTGGGGAGTTTGTCGGGACAGACTTGAAACCTGAACAGCCAGGATTTCAGGTGGAAGCGAAAGCGGGAGAATTTAGTGCCAATTTGCGATCGCCTCTCCAAGCCCAAACTATCACGATTCGCGCGCTGGCTAATGATTTGGAAGCTTTTACCCAGGTACAAATGGAAACGGCGTTGCGTCCGAGTTTGGTGACTGGGGTGATAGATTTTCGTTTAGGAGCTAGAGGTACAGATTATTACAGCAGATTCCGTGATTTCCTCCCCGCTAACAGAGACAATAGTACACAGCTAAACTTCCATTCGGCGGTATTTGCGACGGGTGCGATCGGCGAATGGTTGTTCACGGGTGCGTATAATAGTTCTCGTCCGCTGAATGAAGATTGCAACTGTAACAATCGCCTTTTTAGAACTTACCAATTCAGTGAGCGAAATTATCCTGTTTATGGCGACAGTTCCAAAGTTGATGTCGTCGCTCCATCAATTGATAGCTTATATCTGCGGTTTGAGCGTTCCGTTGGTATTCCCGGTACTGCCCCTGATTATGCCATGTGGGGAGACTACAACACCGAGGAATTTGCTCGCACCTCTCAACAATTTACCGCCATTACTCGGCAACTCCACGGTTTTAAAGCCAACTATAACCTAGGAGACTTGCAAATTACGGGTTTTTATGGTGATAATTTGCAAGGGTTTCAAAGAGATGCGATCGCTCCTGATGGGACAAGTGGTTATTATTTCCTCTCCCGTCGTATCTTGGTTCCTGGTAGCGAAAACGTTTTTATCGAGTTGGAAGAACTCAACCGTCCAGGAACAGTCTTGGAACGCAAACAACTCAGTCGCGGCCCAGACTACGAAATTGATTATTATCGCGGTACAATTTTATTCCGAGAACCCGTTCTCCGCACCGACATCGATCGAACAGGTCAAGTTTTAGTTCGTCGGATTGTCGCTACCTATCAATACGACACTCAGGAATCTAACAGCAATATCTTTGCAGGTCGTCTGCAATATAACTTTTCTCGCACCCTCAACGCCGAGAGTTGGTTAGCAGCTACCTATGTGCAAGAAAATCAAGGCGTGCGGAATTTTCAACTCTACGGTGTTGATGCGTCAATTGCCTTGGGTAATCAAGGTCGGTTAATTGCCGAATATGGTCATTCTACCAATGATTCCGACCTCTTGGGCAGAGTCAGGGGTGACGCTTACCGCTTGGAAGCAGAAGGAAAAATCACCGACAATATCCAAGGTCGCGCTTATTATCGCTACGCAGATACAGGTTTTGCGAACAATGCTACCGTCAGCTTCGTTCCTGGTCAAACTCGCTACGGCGCACAATTGACAGGTAAACTTTCCGCAACTACCGATGTGCGACTGCAATATGACCAAGAAGATAATTTTGGCATTGCACCCCAACCCTTGGATACCTTCGAGTCATTATTTGCACCCCGCGTCGAAGCGACACCAGGAAGCAAAGTTGATAACTCCCTCACCACAATTTCCGCTGGAATACAACAACGTTTTGGGAAAGCGACTTTTGATGTAGATTGGATTCATCGCCATCGCCAAGATAGGATTCCTACCAACGCCTTGACTAGTAAATCTGATCAACTGCGATCGCGTTTTTCTGTACCCTTAACTAATAATCTCACCTTTCAAGCCCAAAACGAACTCACCTTATCTTCAGACAAAGATACAGTTTATCCAGACCGGACAATCTTCGGGCTAAATTGGGCAGTAATTCCCGGTATCAACATCAGCCTAGCCCAACAATTTTATAGTAGTGGACAATTTGCTGGTAATTCCATCACCAGTTTGAGCGTTAACGGTGAACACAAACTCGGTTCAGACACCACCATCACCGGACGTTACTCCATTTTAGGTGGAAGCAATGAACTCACCACCCAAGGTGCGATTGGATTGAATAACCGTTGGGCGATCGCTCCTGGATTACGGTTAAACTTAGCTTATGAACATGTATTTGGCGGCTTCTTTGGCAGAACATCCGCAGGACAACAATTTGCACAACCTTTCGCAGTTGGTCAATCAGCCTCATCCATCGGCTTCAACGGCGGTGATAGCTACAGCATCGGCTTAGAATACTCAGATAATCCCCAATTTCAAGCCAGCGCTCGTTACGAATACCGCACCGCTGCTGGTGGTACAAACACCGTCATCTCAGCCGCAGCTACCGGGAAAATTTCCCCATCTCTCACAGCCTTAGTCCGCTATCAACAAGCTGGTGTTTCCAATCAAAGACTTTCAGGATTAGGAGATACCCTCAACCTGAGAGTAGGATTAGCTTACCGCGACCCCAACAACGATAAATTTAACGCCTTATTGCGTTATGAATATCGCCAAAACCCAGCCACCATCCCTAACACCATCCTCTTAGGCAACGGAACTGGCTATGAAGATCATACCTTGGCGATGGAAGCAATTTACGCCCCCAACTGGCAATGGGAATTTTATGGTAAATATGCGTTGCGTAATAGCACTTCCTACATAGCCAGTGATTTAGCGGGTACAAGCACAGTGAATTTAGCCCAATTCCGCGCCACCTATCGCCTCGGTTACAACATGGATTTAGTCGGCGAAACCCGCGTCATCACTCAAGCCAACTACACCGAAACAGGCTTTGTCATCGAAACCGGCTACTACCTCACCCCCAACCTCCGCGTTTCTGCTGGTTACGTCTTCGGTAAAGTCGATGACCGAGATTTTTCTGGAACCCGTTCTGCCGGCGGTGCATATCTCGGCTTAACAGTCAAGCTCAATGAACTATTTGACGGCTTCGGACAACAAAGAATCGCACCTCGTCAACAACAAGAATCTGCAATCAAAGGAGCGGGAAAAGGTGAAATTTAAAGCGTTTACCAGAGTTGTGATTTGTCTGTTGCTGATTACACACCCAGAAATTGCCACCAGCCAAACTCAGAGTTTTTTGCAAGTTACAGTTAATAGCAATCAAGATAGGGCGATCGCACCAGATGATATACTCACTTTGCGAGAAGCGATCGCTATTATGAACGGGACTTTACCTCTAGATCAATTAAGTCCCCGTGAAAAAGCTTTAGTAAAAAATCACACTCAACCGCAAATTGCTTTTAATCTGCCTCCAGGACGAACTACAATTACTCTCCAGCAATTATTACCACCCTTGACAACTCCCGGTTTAGTAGTTGATGGCACAACACAACCAGGATATGATTCAGCGAAATCACTTACAACAGCAATTAGCATTCCTCAGCCAATTGTCAGTATTACCCCAGCACCAGGAGTAGAAGTTTTTCGCGGGTTGACGGTGGTAGCGAATCAAGTGACTATTCGCGGTTTGAGTCTTTATGGTTTCACTTCTCAACACAGAGCGACAGAAACGACTCCTCCGGCTGATATTTTTATTACCTCATCCGATTCTAACTTGCCTAGCGATCGCGTATTGATTGAAAATAACTGGTTGGGTATCACGCCCAATGCAGATATTCCCTCGACTACTTCGGCTTTTGGCGTTTCTGTATTCAACGCCACTAACACAGTCATCCGTCGCAACCGCATTTCTCACCACGATGGTAGCGGTATTATCACTGGAAATCAGGCGACAGGAACGCAAGTAACAGAAAATATGATCCTGGGTAATGGAATCCGGGGAATGCCTGATGCTATCCGTTTAGATGGCATCATTAATCAATCGGCAGTTTCCGCTAACTTGATTTGCGCTAACGATGGTAGCGGTGTATTTTTATTTAAACCAGAAGGTTCAGTAAAAATTCTTGACAATCAAATTAAGTTTAATGGACGACGGTTGCGTCGGGCAGCAATTTTTGTCATGGGAAGCAACCATCAAATCCAAAATAACCAAATTAGCGCCCAAAATGGCCCTGGGGTGGTGGTGTCTGCGTTTCCTCCTGGTGGCTCATTCCATCATGGCGCGGCTATGGGTAATTTGATTCAAAATAACCGCTTTAGTAATTTGCAAGGACTTAGCATTGACTTGAATACCAGAGCACATCTAGGTGTAGAGGACTTTCAGCGGGGAGATGGCAAAAATCCTCGTCGGGATACTGAAAATCGACGTTGGGATACAGCCAACGCCGCCATTAATGCACCAGAATTTTTAGCACCAGAATTTTTGCTTATCAATCATCAAGTGCATCTTGATGGTATCGCTGATCCGGGAACAGAAATCGAAATTTATCGAGTTGGTCTGGATGGAGCTTTAGCAGAAGTTCTCACCACCCTTAAAGCTGATGATTCGGGAAGATTTGGCGCCACACTACGAAATTTACAACCAGGATCGAGAGTAAGTGCGATCGCTACAGATGCTAAATACGGTACCTCTGAACCTGCCAATCATGCCGTTATTGTCACAAAAATTGGTGAAAAGTTAACACCACCGCCCCCACCAACTGTAGATATTCCCAGTTGTGGATGAAAATTCATGAACAATCCTGAGTAAATGTTGGATTTCCGTAAATTTGGGGAATCTTAAACACGGTTATTTTTACACTTACCCAACAATACTTATACATGAAATCAATATTGAAAGAAATCAGAGCGATCGCCCACCGTCGCTTCTCACCACGACCAACCCGATTTTCTCGTCAACTCCCTTTCGGGCTAGCTTGTACTTGGGTGATGGTATTCGCCAGCAGCGCTTGGGCCAAAATCGAAATCAACAAAGAATTTAACCCCATCACCATCAACCCCAGCCAACCCTCAAAAATTACTATTCGGCTATTTAACAACAAAGCTACACCCGTCACCAGCGCCACGTTCACCGATAATTTACCTGCTGGGGTAATAGTTGCGACTCCACTTAACCTAGTGAACAGTTGCGGTGGAACAGTCACCAATGCGTCAGGCGGTGCACTTAGCCCTGGCGATACTAGTATTAAACTCACAGGTGGTACAATTCCTGCATCTGCAGCTGTATCAGGTGAATGTAGTATTACGGTTGATGTCACTTCTAACACCACCGCCACCAACACTCAAACCTATGTTAATAGTATTCCCGTCAACGGACTCACAGGTGAGCAAGATGGAACAACACTCAAAAGTAGTACTGAAGCTAACGCCACCCTCACCGTCGAACCCATCAAACCTGTAACTGGTAGTAAAGCATTTTCTGTAGGTAATCTCCACGGCAATGGTACTGCTACCACCATGACGATTACCATTAATAACCCCAACTTAATAGATTTAACTGCAGTTGCTTTCATCGATAATCTCCCTGCGAGCACAAAAGTTGCACCCACACCGAATATTCAAAACACCTGCAGCGGTACCGTCACAGCCACAGCAGGTAGTAGTGCAGTTTCCCTCGCCAGTGGTACAATC